>JBJEDC010000068.1:0-46555 GCA_051871645.1 Muribaculaceae bacterium
GACATGGGCCGCGTGGCCACCATCCTCAACACCGCCCTGCAAATCTGCGCCAACATCGCCGTGGCCTTTGAGCCGTTCACTCCCTTCACCACCGAAAAGCTCTGCCGCATGCTCGGCCTTGAAAATCTGTCGTGGCAGGAGCTGGGCTCGGCATCCATGATGGTGGCCGGCTCACCTCTGGGCCAGCCCGAACTGCTGTTCGAGAAGATTGAGGACGAGGCCGTGGAGGCCCAGCTGCACCGTCTGCAGGAGGCCCGCCGCCAGAACGCGCTGGCGTCGTGGAAACCCGCACCCCAACAGACTGACGTCGACTTCGACACATTCATGAAGTCGGACATCCGCGTGGGCACCGTCCTCGAGTGCGAGCGCGTGCCCAAGGCCGACAAGCTGCTCCGCTTCCTAATCGACGACGGCCTGGAGAAGCGCACCATCGTCAGCGGCATAGCAAAGTTCTACGACCCCGCCGACCTGGTGGGCAAGCAGATATGCTTCATCGCCAACCTGCCCGTACGCCGCCTCCGCGGCATCGACAGCCAGGGCATGATTCTCAGTGCCGAAGACCGTGACGGACGCCTCGTCGTCATCGGCCCGACAGCTCCCGTCGCTCCCGGCGCAGCAGTAAAATAGAACACCAAACATAATAATCCAGCACCATGAAGCAACCGCGCATACTCATTATATACACCGGTGGCACCATCGGCATGATCGAGGACCCCGTGACAAAGACCCTCGCCCCCTTCGACTTCACCCACCTGATGGAGAACGTGCCAAAAATCAAGATGCTGGACTATCACATCGACAATATTTCGTTTGATCCTCCCATCGACTCCAGTGACATGAACATCTTCCACTGGCAGGAGATGGCGCGGACAATCGACATCAACTACGACAAATACGACGGTTTCGTCGTCCTCCACGGCACCGACACCATGGCCTACACGGCCTCGGCGTTGTCGTTCATGCTCGAAGGGCTGATGAAACCCGTCATCATCACCGGCAGCCAGCTCCCCATCGGCGAGGTCCGTACCGACGGCGAGGAAAACCTGATTACGGCACTGCAGATTGCCGCCGCCCGCGACGCCTCGGACGGAGGTCCCATGGTGCGCGAGGTCGCCATCCTCTTCGAGAACTATCTGTGGCGGGGATGCCGCGCCAGCAAACGCAGCGCCGACAACTTCAACGCCTTCATCAGCAACAACTACCCGCGCCTGGCCCACATCGGCCTCGGCATCGACTTCAACGTCGAAGCCCTGGCACGTCCCAACACGGGCAAAAAACTGCGCGTGCAGTACAACCTCGACCGGTCCATCACCATCATCGACCTCTTCCCCGGCCTATGCGAGACCACCCTGCGCCACCTGCTGCACACCCCCGGCATCAAAGGCGTGGTCATGCGCACCTACGGCGCCGGCAACGCCCCCACCGCGCCCTGGTTCCTCGACGCCGTCCGCGACGCCATCGACCGCGGCATCATCATCCTCAACGTCACCCAGTGCGTCGACGGCTCCGTCCGCTCCAACCGCTACGTCGGAGGCGACATGCTCGCCGCCGCCGGAGTCCTCAGCGGCTACGACATGACCCTCGAGGCCGCCACCACCAAAATGATGGTCCTCTTCGGCCGCGGCTCCTCCCCCCGCGACGTAGTCATCAGCCTCTCCCGCCCCCTCTGCGGCGAAATGACCGTCCTGTAATCCCCACCAACCCCGACATGAACTATAACGTCCGCGACATATTCGAATATATCATCGCCCTGGTCAATGAATTTGCCAGGCGCTTCGGGCTGTCGGACAAACAGGCGTTCAACTACATCCATACTCACAAAGGCATCCCATTTATCGAGCAGAACTACGGCATAATCCACACCCTCGACTTCAACGAAGCGGTCGACAGCGTAGCCACCTACTGCCGCAGATTCGGAGGCAATCTATGATACTCTTCCACGGTTCAAATATTTCTCCATCGAGCAAATCGATTTGTCAAAGTCCAAACCCAACAAGGATTTCGGACAAGGCTTCTATTTATCTGAGAACGAGGCTCAGGCCATAGAAATGGCAAATTTCAAAGCCATGCAACTTGGCGGTGAGCCTATTGTATCCCGTTTTGAATTTGATGAAGCGGCATGGAAGCAGGAAGGTCTCCGCGTCAAAAAATTTGACGATTACTCCGAAGAGTGGGCTGATTTAATTTTCGCCAACCGAGACGGCACACCTTGCGAGACATTTGATATCGTATACAGTCCCATCGCAAACGACAAAGTTGGCTTACAAATCCGAAAACTAAAGGACGGTACCATCGACAAATCCGAATTTCTTACGCGCCTGAAATACATGAAGGGCGTGACTTTTCAATTCTTCTTTGGCACGGAGGCCGCACTCAAATACCTAAGACGCTTATGACCGACCGAGATTTCAAATACATGGTGGAAGGAATGGCAGCGGATTTAGCCGAATTGCTAACCGAAGATTTCGGCATGAATATTCCTGAGGCATTGAATACGCTGTATAACTCTGAGACATACGCCAAACTGACCGACAGTCGTACCGGCCTATATTTCCAAAGCACACCATATGTCTACTCATTCCTGAAAAACGAGCTGGCAAACGGAATTTTTGCCTGACCGCATCAGATTTGACAAAGTCCCGGATTCTGACCGTCGGGTGTTATACGTTAGAAGGGCAATGACACTCTATAACATTATCCGTGTTATCGTGCTGTGATAACGATAACGCTGGCCGATGCAATCCGATATTTCCTGAGTTGACTATCGTACACACAGCGACCTCCGGTCAGGCCTGACTGGCTTGCCGGAGGTCGCTGTGGGTATGTTTGTCGGCGGTTAGCTCAGTTCGAGGTTGGGAGCGAATTTGAGGGTGAGTTTCTCAAGCATGTCGCGGGTCATGGCGTCGAGATCGTACTCGGGCTTCCAGTCCCATTCGGCACGGGCGCAGGAGTCGTCGAGGCGGTCGGGCCACGAGTCGGCGATGGCCTGACGCAGCGGGTCGGGCTCGTATTCCATGACAAACCCGGGCTTGTACTCCTTAATCTTGTTGTAGATGATTTCGGGGTCGAAGGACATCGAGGCTATGTTGAACGAGTTGCGGTGTTTCAGGCGCGTCGGGTCGGCCTCCATAATCTCTATGGCGGCGCGGAGGGCGTCGGGCATGTACATCATGTCCATGAACGTGCCGGCCTTGATGGGACATTTGAAGGTGCGGCCCTGGACGGCGGCGTAATAGATGTCGACGGCATAGTCGGTGGTGCCGCCGCCGGGAGGGGTGACGTAGCTGATGAGGCCGGGGAAGCGCACCGAGCGGGCGTCGACGCCGAAACGGCGTGCGTAGTAGTCGCTGAGCAGCTCTCCCGTCACCTTGGTGACGCCGTAAATGGTTTTTGGACGCTGGATGGTGTCCTGAGGCGTGGGGTTGTGGGGCGTCTCCTCGCCGAAAGAGCCTATCGAGCTGGGTGTGAAGACAGCGCAACCGTGCTCGCGGGCCACCTCAAGGGTGTTGTAGACGCCGCCGACGCCGATTTTGAAGGCCAGCTGCGGACGTGCCTCGGCCACGGCACTGAGCAGAGCCGCCAGATTATAAATTGTGTCTATGTCGTACTTTTTGACGGCGTCGGCAATCTGTGCCGCGTCGGTGATGTCAACCAGGGCAGACGGACCGCTCTCGGCCAGTTCGCCTTTGGGCTCGGCGCCTTTGATGTATCCGGCCACTACATTGCCGCCACCGTATATGCCGCGCAGTTTCATGGTGAGTTCGCTGCCTATCTGGCCGGTGGCTCCGATTATCAGAACATTTTTCATCAGGACGTTAGAATTTGGTTTTGAGCAATAAATAAGAGCACCCTTCTGGCAAAAGGCAAGCATGCCTGCACCGCTCTCGGGTTTCTTTGCCTTATTTCGGCGCAAAAATAGTAATTTTTAGCGAAAAGTTTGTAATTTTGGCACAGAAAAATATTTACACAATCAACTAATACCTGCCAGTCATGTACAGCAACTTCAAAGAGCATCTTGCAAAAGAGCTTCAGGACATCCGCGACGCCGGACTTTACAAGGAAGAGCGCGTCATCGTAACCCCCCAGAGCGCCGACATCGCCGTCGAAGGCCGCAAGGGCGACGTACTCAACTTCTGCGCCAACAATTATCTCGGTCTCGCTGACAACACGCGCCTCATCGAAGCCGCCAAGAAAGCCATGGACGAGCGCGGCTACGGCATGTCGTCGGTGCGCTTCATCTGCGGCACCCAGGACCTGCACAAGCAGCTCGAGAAGGCCATCTCCGAATATTTCCACACCGAGGACACCATCCTCTACGCCGCCTGCTTCGACGCCAACGGCGGTCTGTTCGAGCCCCTGCTCACCGAGAAGGACGCCATCATCAGCGACGCCCTCAACCACGCCTCCATCATCGACGGCGTGCGCCTCTGCAAGGCCAAACGTTTCCGTTACGCCAACGCCGACATGGCCGACCTGGAGCGCTGCCTGCAGGAGGCACAGAGCTGCCGCTTCCGCATGATTGCCACCGACGGCGTTTTCAGCATGGACGGCAACGTGGCTCCCATGGACAAGATCTGCGAACTGGCCGAGAAATACGACGCGCTGGTGATGGTGGACGAGAGCCACTCGGCAGGCGTCGTAGGTCCCACCGGCCGCGGTGTGGCCGAGAAATATAACCTCTACGGCAAGATTGACGTCTTCACCGGCACCCTCGGCAAGGCCTTCGGCGGCGCCATGGGAGGCTTCACCACCGGTCCGCGCGAGCTCATCGTCATGCTGCGCCAGCGTTCGCGTCCCTATCTGTTCTCCAACTCCGTGGCTCCGGCCATCGTCGGCGCCAGTCTCGAGATGTTCCGCATGCTCGGCGAAAGCGATGACCTGCACACACGCCTGATGGACAATGTCGAATACTTCCGCGCCAGCATGCTGGAGGCCGGCTTCGACATCAAGCCCACGCAGAGCGCCATCTGCGCCGTCATGCTCTACGACGCCAAGTTGTCGCAGGACTTTGCCGCCGCAATGCAGGACGAGGGCATCTACGTCACGGGCTTCTACTATCCCGTTGTACCCAAGGGTCAGGCCCGCATCCGCGTGCAGCTGAGCGCCGCCCACAGCCGCGAGGACCTCGACCGCGCCATCGCCGCCTTCGTCAAGGTTGGCAAAAAGATGGGCGTAATCAAGTAAACGACTAAAAAAACAAATGTAAACGGGCGCCGTGCCAGAGTTTGGCACGGCGCCTGTGTGTGTTAGGGTTATCGGACGAGCTCGTCCGATAACCGGGGCTTTACACCGGCTCGGCGAGGAGGGTGGCGCTGGTGGCGTCGGTGACGCGGACACGGACCAGGTCGCCGGGGCGGTGGGTGCCGCGGGCGAAGACTACGGCCTTGTTCTGCGAGGTGCGGCCGACGAGCTGCTCGGTGCTGCGCTTCGACACACCCTCGGCCAGGACCTCGAACTCCTTGCCGATGTCGCGGCGGTTCGAGGCCAGCGACAGTTCATTCTGGAGGGCTATCATGCGGTTCAGGCGTTCAATCTTAACTTCCTCGGGGACATTGTCGGGCATGGTGCGGGCGGCAAGGGTGCCCGGGCGCTCACTGTACTTGAACATGAAGGCGGCATCGAAGCCCACCTCGCGCATCAGCGACAGCGTCTCCTCAAAATCCTCCTCCGTCTCGTCATGGAAGCCGGTGAACATATCGGTAGTGATGGCGCAGTCGGGCATGGCGGCGCGTATCGCGGCTATGCGGCCCAAGTACCACTCGCGGGTGTACTTGCGGTTCATGGCCTTGAGCACCTTGCTCGACCCCGACTGCACGGGCAGATGGATGTGGCGGCAGATATTGGGCTCGGAGGCCATGACGGCGATGGTCTCGTCGGTCATGTCCTTGGGGTGCGACGTAGTGAAGCGCACGCGCATGGGCGCCACGGCTCGGGCAACCTTGCGCAGCAGGGCGGGAAAGTCGGTGACGGTGCCGTCCTCGCCGGTGTAGCGGTACGAGTTGACGTTCTGACCTAAAAGCGTCACCTCCTTGTAGCCGCGCTCCCTGAGGTCGGCCACTTCGTTGAGGATGGAGGCCACGGGACGGCTGCGTTCACGGCCGCGGGTGTAGGGGACGATGCAGTACGAGCAGAAGTTGTTGCATCCGCGCATGATGGACACGAAGCCCGACACCGTGGCGCGCCCCACGCGCTTGGGCAGGATGTCGCGGTACGTCTCAGTCGTGCTCAGCTGCACAGACATGGCGGGATGTCCTGCCTCGGCCTGGGCGAAGAGGGCGGGAAGGTCGAGGTAGTTGTCCGGACCGGCGACGATATCGACGCCGTATTTCTCGGTAAGCTCCTGCTGCGTGCGCTCGGCCATGCAGCCGATGACTCCGACAAGCAGGGGAGTGTTCTTGCGGGCGTTGCGCACGGCGGCGAGCTGGCGCAGACGGTTTGCCACCTTCTGCTCGGCGTTGTCGCGGATGCTGCAGGTGTTGAGCAGGATGGCGTCGGCGTCATCGACGCTGTCGGTCAGGCAGTAGCCTGCCATGCCCATTATCGAGGCCACGACCTCGCTGTCGGCCACATTCATCTGGCAGCCGTACGTTTCTATGTAGAGCCGGCGTTCCGGCTGTGTTTTTGTTGTCATAAAAGGGAGTCTGGCGGAAAGTGTTGCTTTATTTTGCACGCAAATATTTGTTCAGTTGCGCTTTAATTTCTAATTTTGCACAAAATTACAAAAAATACCGCGCGCAGGCAAAAGCCGGCGTGCGGCTTAATGATGAAAAAAGCTTTAAATCAATCAAACTGACTAAAAATGCCTTTCAATCACATCACTCCCGATGAAGCAGCGCAGATTATCAACAACGGTGCTACCCTGGGCCTGAGCGGCTTCACCGCTCCCGGTACTCCCAAGGGTGTCACCGAGGGTGTTGCCCGCAAAGCTATCAAGGAACATGAGGCAGGCCGCGAGTACAAGGTCAATATCTTCACCGGCGCCTCGACAAACCGCCACGTCGACACAATTCTGTCCGAGAACAACGCCATCAACCGCCGCGCTCCCTACCAGAACCTGCCCACGTCGCGCGCTCACATCAACACACACGACATCCACTACTTCGACCGGCACCTGTCGGAGATGGCCCAGGAGACCCGCTACGGCTTCTACGGCCCCGTCGACTTCGCCATCATCGAAGCCGCCGACATCACCCCCGACGGCGAAATTCTGTTAGGCTGCGGCGTGGGCAACGTCCCCACATACGCACACCTGGCCGACAAGATTTTCATCGAAATCAACCACAAGCTGCCCAAGCACCTCTACGGCATGCACGACGTCATCCTCCTCAACGACCCCCCATACCGTCGCGAAATCCCCATCTTCCACGCCAACGACCGCATCGGCAAGCCCGTGCTAAAGGTTGACCCCAAAAAGATTGTGGGCATCATCGACACCGACGAGTATGACGGCGTAAAGGCCTTCACCGCCGTTGACGAGACCTCGACCAAAATCGGCAACAACGTCGTCGACTTCCTGCTCGGCGAATACCGCGCCGGCCGCATCCCCAAGGAATTCCTGCCCCTGCAGAGCGGCGTGGGCAACGTAGCCAATGCCGTCCTCTACGGTCTGGGCGAGGCCAAGGAACTCCCCAACTTCATGATGTACACCGAGGTTATCCAGGACGCCGTGCTCGAGCTGATGAAGAAAGGCAAGTGCACATTTGCCTCGACCTGCTCTATGACCTTCAGCGACACCACCGAGGAGGAGCTGTTCGCCAACATGGACTTCTTCCACGACAAGATTGTCATGCGTCCCGCCGAAATCTCGAACAACCCCGAGGTTATCCGCCGTCTCGGCGTCATCGCCATGAACACCGCCCTCGAGGCCGACATCTTCGGCGCCGTCAACTCGAGCCATGTCCTCGGCGTCAAGATGATGAACGGCATCGGCGGTTCGGGTGACTTCGCCCGCAACGGCTACATCTCGATTTTCTCCTGCCCGTCGGTATCGAAGGGCGGTCTCATCTCGAACATCGTGCCCATGGTCACCCACACCGACTCGTCGGAGCACTCCGTCGACGTCATCGTCACCGACCAGGGTATCGCCGACCTGCGCGGCACCGACCCCGTACAGCGTGCCGAGCGCATCATCGAGAACTGCGCGCATCCCGACTACAAGCCCCTCCTTCGCGAATACCTCAAGATGGGCAAGTTCGGTCAGACCCCGCACACCCTGCAGGCTGCCTTCGCTTTCCATGTCGCCTTCAACGAGACCGGTGACATGCGCAACGCCGACTTCAGCAAGTATATGAAGTAAGCACACCGGCCTGTGTCGCGGATGCACCGGGGTGCATCCCTACATTGACAGGATTTGCGACACACCCTTCATCCCCATGAAAACACGACCCTGCCCCAACACTATGGGCAGGGTTGTTGTTGTCTTTTATATATGTTGTTGTCTTTTATATATAATGTGTATCGTCCCTGCAGGGACGATGCTAATCCGTAAATTCATCGCACAGTGGCCAATACAATAGACATGACGGGAGGCGGCAGCCTCACCCGGAAGATAATAATGTTTGCCCTGCCGCTTATTGCCAGCGGCATCGTGCAGCAGTCGTTCAACGCCGTCGACGTGGCGGTGGTGGGTAAGTTCGTGGGGCCTCACGCCCTTGCCGCCGTCGGTGCCAACGGCCCCATTATCGGTCTGATGGTGAACCTGTTCATCGGCATCTCGGTCGGCGCCAACGTCGTCATCGCCACATGCATAGGCCAGCGCAACCGCCGCGACGTCAGCCGCGCCGTCTCCACGTCGGCGCTTGTAGCCATCATCGGCGGCCTGATGCTGATGGTGCTCGGCATAACGGTGACGCGGCCAATTCTTGAGGCCCTCGACACCCCCGCCGACATCATCGACGACTCGGCAAAGTATCTGCGAATCTTTGCCTTAGGCTTCCCTGCCATGATGGTGTATAATTTCGGTAATGCCATCCTGCGCTCGACCGGTGACACCAAGCGGCCCTTCTACTGGCTGGTCATCGGCGGCGTTGTCAACGTCATCCTCAACCTCTTCCTTGTGCTGGTGTGCGATATGGGTGTGCACGGAGTGGCCTGGGCCACCGTCTGCGCCAACCTTGTTTCGGCAGGCGGTATCGTGTGGATTCTCGCCCGTGAGAAGAGCGACATCCACCTCGACATCAGGCACATGAAGATGTGGCGCGCGCAGTTCCGCAAAATAATGCAGATAGGTCTTCCCGCCGGTTTGCAGGGCATGGTCTTCGCTCTCTCCAACGTCTTCATCCAGAGCGCCATCAACCGCTTCGGCGCTGCCGCCGTCGCCGGTTCCGCCGCCGCCATCACCTTCGAGATTTACTGCTACTTCGTCGTCTCGGCCTTCGTGCAGGCCGCCGTGGCCTTTATGTCGCAGAACTACGGCGCAGGCCTGTACTCGCGCTGCCGCACAATCTTCCTGCGGTGTCTTTTCCTCGGCATGGGCAGCTGTGCGGCCCTCAATGCGCTGATAATCTGCTTCCATGTTCAGTGTCTCAGCATCTTCACCGAGGACCCGGAAACACTGCGCTTCGCCATGGAGCGCCTCACAACCGTTCTGGCTTTCCAGTGGATAGCGACCTCCTACGAGGTCTCCGCGGGCGCAATGCGGTCAGTAGGATATTCGCTGACTCCCACGATAATCATCATCTTCGGTACCTGCGTGCTGCGCATAGTATGGGTACACGTCCAGGAGTTCACCTCTTTCCCGCATCTGCTGCTAATCTATCCTATCTCGTGGACAATCACCGGCATCACCGTCACCGCGGCCTGGCTCTATGTCGCCAAAAAGACCCTCAACCGGCCCGATTCGCCGTACGTCGAGCAGACAGCGTAACGGCAATTTCATTTTGAAATAAAAATCAGCCCGAAACTTAGATTTCAAAGGTTTTGAGCTGATTTTTGTGCCGATTTATAAATTTTCCCCGAAAAAAGTTGTGTAATTACCGAAAAAAGTATAAGTTTGCAGGCGAAGACATTTTTAATCGTATTTTTCATCAGTAACTAACCCTAAATCAGCCTATGAAGAAATTTTTACTGGCGGTCATAGCCTTGGTGGCTATGTCGACGGCTTCGGCTTACGATTTTCCGTACCTGAAGTTCACCCACGCCGACGGCAGGGAGCTCGTCATCGGCACGGACGGTCTTACCATTGCTCCCGTGGACGGTAAGCTGGTGGCCACCAACGGCTCCGAAACACTGACCCTGACTCCGGCCGAGCTGACGAAGATGGCCTTTGCCGCCACAAATGGTGTCGGCGACATCACCGCGGAGGCCGCCGAAGGCCCCGTACAGGTCTATTCGCTTTCGGGATGCGTGCTCAAATCCTACACCGGCATCGAGGAGGCACGGGCCGACCTCGCTCCCGGTCTTTACATTGTCAAACAGGCCGGTAAGGTCGTAAAACTCGCTGTAAGATGAAAAAAACCCTGACCCTCCTTGCCGCTTGTGCCGTGACAGCAACGGCAGCGGCCCAGAGCCTGAACATCGTCAGCGGCAACGTCACCTACCGCGTTCCCGCCGTCCAGGCCGGCGACATGAACTACACCCTCGGCTCGACGCTGACAGTCCTCGGCAAGGACCTGCAGCTCAGCGCCATCGACCGCATGTACGTCGATAATTCCGAGGCCATCGACAACACTGTGCTTGTCGAATACAGCGGCACGTCGGCCAAAGTGACCGTCGCCGGTAACGTCATGCGCTATGTCGACGCTACGGTCACCGACGGCAAAGTCGCCATCGTGCAGAGCGCCGACCTCGGCACCGACCCCGGCGAAATCAACTACCGTCTCAGCGGCACCGCCACCGGCAACTTCAGCATGAGCGGCAGCTACAAGTCGACCCTCACCCTCGACAATCTCAACCTGACCTCGCCCGAGGGCGCCGCCATCGACATCCAGTGCGGCAAGCGCCTCAAACTCGTGGTCAGCGACGGCACAGTCAACACCCTTGTGGACGCTGCCGGCGGAACGCAGAAAGCCGCGCTCTACAGCAAGGGCCATGTCGAGGTCAATGGCTCGGGCTCACTGACCGTCACCGGCAAGACCGCCCACGCCATATCCGCCAAGGAGTACATCACCGTCAAGGACGCCACGATACGCGTGCCCGGCTCGGTGAAGGACGGCCTCAACTGCAACCAGTATTTCACCCTCGCTTCCGGCGAGATTGAGATTGTCTCGTGCGGCGATGACGGCCTGCAGGTTTCGTTCAAGGACGATGTCGACCGCGAGGCCGAGGACACCGGCACCGCCAGCATCACCGGCGGTAAGCTCACCATCAGCACCAGCGCCATCGCCGCCAAGGGCCTCAAAGCCGACGGCCCGATCAACATCACCGACGGCGTCATCACCATCAGTACCACCGGCGGCGGCAAATGGGACGCCACGGACGTCAAGACCAAGGCCTCGACCTGCATCAGCGCCGACGGCGACATCACCATCACCGGCGGAACCTTCGACCTCAGCAGCAGCGGTGGCGGCGGCAAGTGCATAAGCTGCGACGGCAAGCTCAACATCGCGGGCGGCACGTTCAAGACACTGACCTCGGGCGGCATCTTCGCCTACGTCAACAATACCGAGTACCAGAACTATACCGGCAACACCGACAACCTCGACAGCGACTACAAGTCGTCACCCAAGGCCTTCAAGGCCGACGGCGATGTCAACATCAGCGGCGGCGTCTTCGACATCAAGACCACCGGCAACGGCGCCGAGGGCATCGAGAGCAAGGCCATACTCACCATCTCCGGCGGCACCATCGTCGCCTATTGTTCGGACGACTGCCTCAACTCGTCCGGCCATCTGTACATCAAGGGCGGCGACATCACCACGGTGTCATCCACCAACGACGGCATCGACTCCAACGGCAACCTTTACCTTGAGGGCGGCACCGTCCGCACCTTCGGCATGAAAACTCCCGAGTGCGGCATCGACGCCAACGAGGAAGAGGGCTTCACCGTCATCTTCAAGGGCGGTACCCTCCTTGCCGCCGGCAGCCGCAACTCCACACCCTCGACAGCCGAGAGCACCCAGCCCTATGTGAGCTGCAGCCTCAGCCTCTCGGCAGGCCAGACCGTCACCGTCAGCAACGGCAGCACAACGCTGGCCAGCTTCGTCGTGCCCGAGAATATCGGCAGCAGCTCGGACGTCCGTCCCGGCGGATTCAACGCTCCGGGTGGTCCCGGCGGAGGACCCGGTGGTCCCGGCGGCAGCAGCGGCGGCACGCTCATCACCTGCCCCGGCCTCGTCAGCGGCACCTCGTACACCATCAGCAACAGCACTACCTCCGTCACAGCCACGGCAGCCCTCAAAGGTCAGGGCGGCGGCTTCGGAATGTAATCGTCGGGGTCAATAAACCCTTGAAAGCTCAATCCTTATGTCAGGCTATCCGAATGCCCGGCATAAGGATTTTGCGTTTTCCGGGATAAGCGATATCACTTGTTTTGGCATTTTGCCACGAAAGGAGGCGTGATTTTTTGGCTTTTCAAAAAATTGTGGTAAATTTGGACAACTGAAACTCATAACTGATAATAGATGTGTCAGCGGACGGCTCAGCCGGACCTGAAATGCTGACGGCGACACAGTATGATAGAAGTCCTATTGCCCGAAGACCTTAGAGTGCGGCCACGTCGCGCGGCATTCTATCTGGCCATGGAGGAGTGGGTGGCCCGCGAGCTGCCTGCCGACGAATACTGTGTGTGGTGGGTGACGCAGCCCACCGTCGTGTTCGGCCGCAACCAGGACATGCGCGCCGAGGTCAACAGCGAATACTGCCGCAGCCACGGCATCGACATGACACGGCGCCGTTCGGGCGGCGGCTGCATCTACGCCGACAGCGGCAACGTTATGACGGGGTTCATAACGCCGTCGGTCAACGTCGAGAGCACCTTTGCCGCTTTCACCGCCCGCATCGCCGCCCAGCTGCAGGCCATGGGCATCCCCGCCGAGGTGTCAGGCCGCAACGACATCACCGTCGACGGCCGCAAAATCAGCGGCAACTCGTTCTATCACCTGCCCGGACGCTCGATTGTGCATGGCACAATGCTCTACGACACCGACATGGAGAACATGCTCAACGCCATCACCCCCTCGCGCGCCAAACTCAAGAGCAAACAGGTGCAGTCGGTGCGCTCGCGCATAGTGACCGCCCGCGAACTGCGGCCTGACCTCACTTTCGAGGACTTCTGCCGCGCCCTCTCCGACAACATCCCCGACGAGAAGCTTGTCCTCACCCCCGGACAGGTAGCCGAGATAGAGAAGCTCGAGCAGCGCTACTACGAGCCGGAATATTTCTACGGCAGCCACAGCGCCGAGGGGCGCATCACCCGCTACATCCCCGGCACCGGCACCGTCGGCGTCGCCGTCACCGTAGGCCCCGACGGAGCAATTACGGCCCTCTCGGTAACCGGCGATTTCATGGACCCGGACGCCGTCGACGGCCTGGCCGACAAGGTAAAGGGCAAGACTCCCGCCGACATAGACTTTCCCGAGGACACGGTTGCCGGAATACCCACCGATGTGCTCAGGGAGATGATAGCCGAGTCGGCGGCACTGGCATGACAACAACGAAAACTCAACATAACAGCTATAAACCAACTAAACCATGGAACAGAACGATAACAAGACCACCTGTCTGCACGACCTGCACCTGGCGCTCAACGCCAAGATGAGCCCCTTCGCCGGATTTGACATGCCCATCGAGTACAAGGGCATCGTCGAGGAGCACAACGCCGTGCGCAACAGCGTGGGCGTCTTTGACGTCAGCCACATGGGCGAAGTCCTCGTAGAAGGCACCGACGCCCTGCGTTTCGTCAACCACATATTCACCAACGACGTATCAAAAATCGAGGACGGCGAAATCCTCTACGGCATGATGCTCTACCCCAACGGAGGCGTCGTAGATGACCTGCTGGTATACCGCCGCGCCGAAAACGAGTATTTCCTGGTCATCAACGCCGGCAACATCGCCAAGGACCTTGCCTGGATTGAGGATGCCGCCAAGAGTTACGACGTGCAGATCAACGACCTGTCCGAATACTACGGCGAGCTGGCCGTGCAGGGCCCCGACGCTGAAAAGACGCTGAAGGATGTCCTCGGCATCGACGCCTCCGACCTCAAGTTCTATACATTCAAGGACATTGAGAAGGATGACGAGAAGATGATTGTCTCGCGCACCGGCTATACCGGCGAGGATGGCTTCGAGGTCTACGCCTCGCACGAGGCCACGCGCCGCTTCTGGCAGAAGCTCATGGACGCCGGGGTACAGCCCTGCGGACTGGGATGCCGCGACACCTTGCGCTTCGAGGCCGGTCTGCCTCTCTATGGCGACGAGCTCACCGCCGAAATCACGCCGGTCGAGGCCGGTCTGTCGATGTTCTGCAAGCTCGACAAGGACGAGTTCATCGGTAAGGACGTCGTGGCACGCCAGAAAGCCGAAGGCGTCGGCCGCAAGTCGGTAGGCCTCGAAATCGAAGGCCCCGCCATCGCCCGCCACGGCTACGACGTGCTTGACGAGGACGGCAACGTCATCGGCAGCGTCACAACCGGCTACCGCTCGATAACCCTCAACCGCAACCTGGCCATGGCGCTTGTCAGCATCGGCAAGGCCAAACTCGGCACCGCCGTCAGCGTGCGTGTCCGCCGCAAGACCTTCCCCGCCACCGTGGTCAAGAAACGCTTCTACACCCCCAACTACAAGAAATAACTCAACAACACATAAACAAGCAACTTAAAATCCATACAGCTATGATTAAATACCTTCCCTCGCACGAGTACGTCCGCGTTGACGGCAACTACGGTTACATCGGCATCTCGCCCTACGCCGCCAAGCAGCTTGGCAACATTGTTTACGTCGACATGCCCGAGGTCGACGACGAAGTGGAAGCCGGCGAAGATTTCGGCGCCATCGAGTCGGTAAAGGCCGCTTCCGACCTGTTCGCTCCCGTTTCCGGCACTGTCGTCGAGGTCAACGAGAAACTCGCCGACAACCCCGGCCTCGTCGGCCAGGACCCCATGGAGAACTGGATTATCAAGGTAGAGATGTCCGACCCCGGCGACCTCGACAAGCTGCTCACCCCCGAGCAGTATGAGGAGCTCTGCGCCAACGAAAACCACTAAAACTGGGCCTGAGGTCCCTAAAGTCCTTAAGGTCTTTAAGGACCTTAAAGTCATAACTTACAACAGACAAATTATGTCACAGCACAGATATATGCCTCAGACGGGCGAGGACATCGAGAAGATGCTCGACCGTTGCGGGGCCGCATCCGTTGACGACCTCTTCGCCGACATCCCTGCCGAGCTGCGCATGAAGGCTCCATACGACCTGCCTCCGGAGCACTCCGAGATTGAGGTGCGCCGTTTCTTCAAGCGTCTGCGCGACAACAACGAGCCGCTGGTGTGCTTTGCCGGCGCAGGCTGCTACGACAAATACGTCCCCGCCGTCATCCCCTCGCTGATGTCGCGGAGCGAGTTCCTGACAGCCTACACTCCCTATCAGCCCGAAATCAGTCAGGGCACGCTGCAGTACATCTTCGAGTATCAGTCGATGATGTGCTCGCTGACCGGTCTTGACGTCTGCAACGCCTCGATGTACGATGGCGCCACCGCCACCGCCGAGGCCATGATGATGTGCGTCGCCGCAGCCCGCAAGCGCAACCGCGTCCTCATCTCCGCCACAGTCAGTCCCGTCGTCCGTCAGGTTGTAGCCACCTATGCCCGCTACCACAAGGTAGCCCTCGACGTCATCCCACAGACCGAGGCCGGCGTCACCGACCGCGAGGCCCTGAGCCGCATGCTTTCCGAAGGCGAGCCCGTGGCCGGAGTCATCGTCGCCTCGCCCAACTACTGGGGCATCCTCGAGGACTACACCGGTCTGGCCGACGAGGTTCACGCCGCCAAAGCCCTGCTGGTGATGAACTGCCACGCCGCCGACCTGGCCGTCGTGCGCACTCCCGCCGACTGGGGCGCCGACATCGCCGTTGGCGAGGCCCAGAGCCTGGGCATGCCCATGAACTACGGCGGTCCCGGCCTGGGATACATGTGCTGCACGAAGGCGCTGATGCGCAAGATGCCCGGACGTATCGTCGGCGCCACCACCGACGCCGAGGGACGCCGCTGCTTCGTGCTCACCCTCCAGGCGCGCGAACAGCATATCCGCCGCGAAAAGGCCACCTCCAACATCTGCTCAAACCAAGGCATCATGACCCTATGGGCCGCCATGTACCTCTCGGTGATGGGCGAGAAAGGTCTGCGCGAGGCCGCCGAACTCGGATATGCCGGCGCACACGCCCTCGCCGAGCAGATTGTCGAGACGGGAACGGCCGAGCTGGCCTACCCCGAGTCGCCCTTCCTCAACGAGTTTGTCGTACGCCTCAAATATGCCGCTGCCGACGATGTCCTGCTCATGGCGCAGGCACACGGCATCCTGGCCGGTGTCAAGGTCGACGAGGACAAGCTGCTCATTGCCGTCACGGAGATGCGCACGCAGGACGAGATAGATGATTTAGTGTCAATTTTCAGCTTCTTCACCGAGGAAACGGCCTGACCGTCACCTCCTAAAGTAAGTCTGTACAAATTATGAAGATATGAACAGAGAAGTATACGGAAAATTGATATTCGAGTGCTCGCAGCCAGGCCGTAGCGCCGTCAAATTGCCCGTAAACACTTACGGCAAGGCTCTCGAAAGCCTCTCCGACAACCTGCTGCGCCATGCCGGCCCCGACCTCCCCGAGGTTGACGAGCCTGCTCTTGTGCGTCACTACAACAGCTTAAGCACCAATAACTTCGGCGTAGACACGGGCTTCTATCCCCTGGGCTCGTGTACGATGAAGTACAACCCTAAAATCAACGAGGAGATTGCCGCAGACTCTGTTACCGCCGGTCTGCACCCCGCACAGCCGTTCGAGACGGTGCAGGGCGCCCTCGAGGCCTACCACACCCTCCAGGAGTTCCTCAGCGAAATCGGCGGCATGTCCGAGTTCACCCTCAACCCGTACGCCGGCGCCCACGGCGAGCTGACGGGCCTTATGGTAATTCACGCCTACCACGACGCCAACGGCGACACCGCCCGCGACAAGGTCATCGTCCCCGACTCGGCCCACGGCACCAACCCTGCCTCGGCCAACGTCGCCGGCTACAAGATTGTAGAGGTCAAGAGTCTGCCCGACGGCACCGTTGACGTCGACGACCTGCGCTCGAAGCTCGACAACACGGTTGCGGCAATGATGATGACCAACCCCAACACCGTGGGCATGTTCGAGAAGAACATCCCCGAGATTGCCCGTCTCGTACACGAGGCCGGCGGCCTGATGTACTACGACGGCGCCAACCTCAACCCGATGTTAGGTGTCTCGCGCCCCGGCGACATGGGCTTCGACGTCATGCACGTCAACCTGCACAAGTCGTTCTCGACGCCTCATGGCGGCGGCGGCCCCGGCAGCGGTCCCGTGGGCGTGCGCAAGGGTCTGGAGAAATTCCTGCCCGACCCGCGCGTGTTCTGGAACGAGGAGCACGAGCAGTACGAGGTTGTCACCGACAATCCCGACGCTCTCGGCCGCATCAGCAGCTGGCTCGGCAACTTTGCCGTGGAGATGCGCGCGCTGGCGTACATCCTCAGTCTCGGCGCCGAAGGTCTTGCCCAGGCCGGTCCGATGGCCACGCTCAACGCCAACTACATCAAGGACTCGCTCAAGGACCTTTACAAGCTGCCCGTTCCGGGCCGCTGCAAGCATGAGTTTGTCTTCGATGGTCTGGCCGACAAGTCTACCGGCATCACCACGCTCAACGTGGCCAAGCGACTGCTTGACTTCGGTTTCCACGCTCCCACAATCTACTTCCCGCTGCTCTTCCACGAGTCGCTGATGATAGAGCCGACCGAGACGGAGACGCGCGAGACGCTTGACCGCTTCATCGAGGTGATGCGTCAGATTGCCCGAGAGGCCGCCGAGACGCCGGAGGTTGTGCTCAACGCTCCGCTGAATACGCCCATCGCGCACCCGGATGACACGCAGGCCGCCCTTACTCCCAAAGTCAAATACACTGACCTTTAAGCTGATGCAAAAAGCTGATTTAATCGTAATAGGCGCCGGCCCCGGCGGTTTCGAGACTGCCGCAGCCGAGGCTGCAAAGGGTCGCGACGTAGTGATAATCGAGCGCGAACATGCCGGAGGTACCTGCCTCAACCGCGGGTGTATTCCCACCAAGTGCCTGTGCGCCTGTGCCGAAACTATCCTTACGGTGAACACCGCCGCCGATTTCGGCGTCAGTGTCCCCGAAGGGGTGACGGCCGACTACGGCAAGGCCGTGGAGCGCTTGCGCGGCATAGTCGCCGGACTCCGCGCCGACGTGGAGTCGTCGCTGGCCAAATGCCGCTATGTGCATGGACAGGCCGCCTTCAATGCCGACGGCAACGTCGTTGTCGGTGACGAGGAGTATTCGGCGCCGCAGATTCTCATCGCCACGGGCTCAAAGCCTGCCGCTCTGCCCATTCCGGGAGCCGACCTGGCGCTCACCAGCGATGATTTCCTTGCCCTCGACAGCCTCCCCGCTTCGGTGGCTGTCATCGGCGGCGGTGTCATCGGCCTGGAGTTCGCTTCGATAATGGCGGCCTACGGCACTGAGGTCACCGTGATAGAATACTGCAAGGAGGTCCTGCCGCCCTTCGACGCCGATGTGGCCAAGCGACTGCGCAGCTACCTCAGCCGCCGTGGCATAAAGTTCGTTACCGGAGCCGCCGTGACCGCTATCGCCGCCGATGCTGACGGCAAACGCACCGTTACCTATAGCGGCAAAAAGGGCGAAGCCACTGTCACCGCCGACGCCGTGCTGATGTCGGTGGGACGCCGCGCCGTCGTGCCCGAAGGCCTCGCCGAGGCCGGGATAGAGCTGACTCCGCGCGGATTTATCGCCGTCAATCCGCAGACATACGAGACTTCCCGTCCCGGTGTCTACGCCGTCGGCGACTGCAACGGCCTGACCATGCTCGCGCACGCCGCCACGGCCCAGAGCCGCCGCGTAATGGGCGAGGACGTCGATATGTCCGTCATCCCCTCCGCCGTCTTCACACAGCCCGAAGCTGCCATGGCCGGCATGACCGAACACCAGGCCCTTGACGCCGGCATCGACGCCGCCACCTCCAAGGCCATGTTCGCCGGCAACGGCAAGGCCCGCGCCATGGGGTATCCCGACGGGTTCATCAAAATCGTATACAGCAAAGGCGATCGCCGTATCCTCGGCGCCCACATCGTCGGCCCCCACGCCGCCGACCTCATCACCGAGCCGGCCCTGGCCATCCAGCGCGGCCTCACCATCGACGCCCTCTCGACCCGCCTGATTCATCCCCATCCCACGCTAAGCGAAGTCCTCTCCGCCGCCTGCACCAGATAATACGCAAACCGCTATGCCTACACTTTTTTCCTGGAACGTCAATGGCCTGCGCGCCGTCATGGGCAAAGGCTTTGAGGAGATACTGCGCAACTCCGGCGCGGACATTTTCTGCCTGCAGGAGACAAAGCTCTCGTCCGAGGTCAGCGAGATGCCCCTCGACGGCTACGAGCATTACTGGAACGTGGCCGAGAAGAAGGGCTACTCCGGCACCGGGACCTACTCGCTGCGCCATCCCGTCGGCGTCACCCGCGGTATCGGCGAGGATGAGCATGACCACGAGGGACGCGTGCTGACACTGGAGTTCGAAGATTTCTACCTCGTCAACGTCTACACCCCCAACTCGCAGAACGAGCTGGCACGCCTGCCCTACCGTATGAAGTGGGAGGATGCTTTCCGCGCCTACGTCTGCCGCCTCGACGCCGTCAAGCCTGTCATCATCTGCGGCGACATGAACGTGGCGCACAACGAGATAGACCTCAAGAACCCTGCCACCAACCACAAGAACCCGGGCTTCACCGACAGCGAGCGCGAGGCATTCACACGCCTCCTCGAAGCCGGTTTCACCGACACGTTCAGGCACCTGCATCCCGACGAGCAGACATACAGCTGGTGGAGCTACCGTTTCCGGGCCCGCGAGAAGAATATCGGCTGGCGTATCGACTACTTTCTCGTCTCCAACCGCCTGCTCCCCCGCCTCGTCCAAGCCCGCATCCACACCGACATCTTCGGCTCGGACCACTGCCCCGTCAGCATCGTCCTCACCGACTGATGCAGGCTGATTTTTCCACGCGCAACAAATAGTGCGGAATGATTGTTAATATTTGACATATTAACTTTCATTCCGCACTATGGATTACGCCGACATCGAAGTTTCCCTGATTTCCATCCGTCAGGTGCCCGAGCGCACCAAGATTTTCAACCGCGCCATCCGCCACTATGCCGGCGGAGAGGTCGGCGTATCCCTGCGCACCTGGCTCACCCCCATCCGCGGCAAGGACGAGGTCGAGCTAACCGCCGAGGTCGTATACAGCGACCGCGGGACGATGATGCACACCATCATGCTCACCTACTGCGTGGCCGCCCGCTTCGCATTCTCCGATGCCGACAGCTTTTTCGACATCGACGGCGACCGCCTCCTCATTCCCCACCATCTGCTCACCCTCATGCTCGGTACCGTCATCGGCGCCCTCCGCGGCATGATTGCACTTGACACCGCCCACACCTCTCTGTCCGGCTACCCCCTTCCCCTGCTCAACATCGCCGACCTCGCCACCTCGCTCTCACGCTCACCCATGAAGATGGCAAACTGAATTTGTCGAACTGTTTTCCACATTATATTGAGTTCCATTATCGAAAAATAGCATATTGCTAAATTTTTCGTGGATTTTCATGTAATATTCATTCACGCCCTTGCACATTTGCGCAAACATCAGTAATTTTGCAATGGAAATGCTATAGAGGCTGTCATTTTTCGTTTCTCGCAGCTCTATGATTTCTGTCTGACCAAATTTTTGCCTTTTCAGGCGCTATAACCAAAATCAAATCCGGGAAGCATCCTCGTGATGCCGCCCCCTTTCCGCTTGCCGACACGTCCGCGCGCCGCAAGCCGCCATTGTCGATTGTCTTGAAAACCTGATTTATCACATACCTGATAAACGTTCTATCATAATTTACCATCTTGACTGAAAGTTATTATCTTACCTGATTATAACAGTCTTAGCTGATATATTTATCTGAAGTAATTTACGTCTTTCGTATCAAATGAAGCATCTCGTACTTGTCTTGCTCATGTCGTTGGCGAATCTTACTTATGCGCAGACCAACTGGTCGGCGCTGCCTGTCAACGATGTTCTTGACTCGCTGGATACTTATCTTAAACACAGCGGGGAATATGACGCCGCGGCCCGCAACCGCATTTTCGAGCAAAAGAAAAAACTGCTTAGCCAGCCACGCGAGCACCGCGCCCTGCGCTACCTCGAGATCGGCGACATGTACTCGCATGTCGACATCGACTCGGCACTGCGCTACTACGACCTGGGCATGCACGTCGCACGCCTCAACGATGACCGCGACGAATACCTCACCCTGCGTATGGCCCAGCTGTGCATCCTGCCCTACAAGGGCATGCTGCACCAGGCCATCGACGGCATCGAAAGCATCGACCCGGCCACCCTTTCGCGTACCATGCGCAGCAAATACTACTACTCGCGCCATCTCATCTTCCAGAACGCCGCCGCCCCGGGCTTCCCCGACTCTGTCATCACCGCAAACATGCGCATTGCCGACGCCGCCATGGACTCGGTCATGACCTATCTTGACGACCGAAACCGTCGGGCCGCCTCCGCCTTCTATCCTTACTGGAGAGCAATAAAGCAGAAACGGCCCGAACCGCCCGCCGACCAAGTCATCGGCGCCCTTCGCAACTGTATCGACACCATGTCACTGGAAAACGGCATGACGCCTCTGACAGCATCGCTTCTTGCCGAAGCATTCCAGAACGAGGGCAACACCGAAGAAGCCACACGCTATTACGCTCTTTCAGCCATCGCCGACATCGTCCAGGGCAAGAACGAGACAACATCGCTGCACCGCCTGGGCAAACTGATGTACGAACAGGAGGACAACGACCGCGCCTTCCGTTACCTCACCGCCAGCCTCACACGCTCGGTCAACGCCGGCGCGCGCATCCGCGCCCTTGAAGCCGCCGAGACCCTCCCCGTAGTCATCGAGACCGCCGAGTCGCGCGCGCGCAACAACCACCATTTCATGATTGCGCTGGTCATCGTCCTGGCCATCTTCGCCGTCACCGGCACCGTCGTCACCTTCATCCTCATCCGCAGCCGTCGACGCCGCCACAAACTTGAGGTACGCCTCGCCCGCGCCAACACATCAAAAGACACATACATCGCCCGCATGCTCGAAATCTGTGCCAGCAACATCGATTCGGTCGAAAACTTCAACCGCATCGCCGCCCGCAAAATCAAAACCTCGCAGATACGCGACCTGCTGCGCATGGTCGAGAACAACGACGTCGTGCAGAAACAGCTGCAGAATTTCTACACCGTCTTCGACAGTGCTTTCCTCAACCTCCATCCCGACTTCGTCACCCGCGTCAACGAGCTGCTCCAGCCCGACCAGCGTCTTGCTCCCATTGCTGACGGCGCACCCCTGACGGCCGAGATGCGTATGCTGGCGCTTATGATGACGGGAATCACAGACAGCTCCCGTCTGGCCCGTTTCCTCGGTCTGTCGCTCAACACCGTCTACACCTACCGCACACGCCTCAAGGGACGCGCCATTGACCGCGAAACTTTCGAGGAAAAGCTTAGAAAGTTATACGATATCTCTAAGCCAAAACTTATATTCAAGCCTACCGAAGCAATTGCCAACTGACTGTTAATGAATGGTTATTTACCTATACCTATTTATATTCTTCTATATATAGACTTAAATATGTTGGTTGGCGCTCAACCATTGATTAATTTTGCTCTGCATTAAGATAAATAATTATTCAGGTCTAAGATTCAAGGTTATTATTTTAGGATTTTTGTAGTATTGAAATCGGCCCCATCGTGAGATGAGGCCGATTATATTTTGCACCGATTTCAGCTGATTTTATACCGGAATCTCCGAAGCGCGGGGGAAGGCGTCGATATAGGACGCAGGGGTGATGTTGACAATCTCCACTCCGCAACGGTCGGCAAAGGCGCGTATGTCGTGGTAGGCACGGAAGGCGACATAGAAGCTGTAGACGATGTCGTGGAGGCGGTATCCCTCATATTCGGCATAGACGCGGGCACGCTCCTGCTCGGAGTCGCTGTAGAAATGCGGCTGCACACTGACAACATGGTTGTTGTCATCGACATATATCGACTGCATCCAGCTGTGGTCGGCGCCGGCAACATATATCTTACTGTAACCGAGCCATATTCCGCACATAATGGCAGGTATGAGGACGTTGCGGGGACGGGGCATACCCATCCGTGAGCCATATACGAGATTGCGGAACCGGCTGAAGCCCTCGACCCCCACGGCGTTGAAAGTAACGACAGTGATATTCTTATTGCCGGCCACCAGAACCTCGGCCTTTTTGGACATCTTCACCGGCACAAGCAGTGTCATCGGCCAGTCCACCTGCGAAAGGCCACGGCGCAGGCGCACAAGGTTTTCCGCATCCTTGCCGCTGAAGAAGAACGGGTCGGCCAGAATATAATATTTCGGGCGCAGCTCGGTGAATACCGGAGCGTTGGCGGCAAAATTGACCGCCATAAGGTCGCACTTTGCAAGGCGGTCGCGCTGTACGTTGAGCGTATCATTAAGCGACGGGCCATTGCCCAGCACAACAAGGGGCCTGTCCCGATGCGCCGCCTTAAGTGTAGCTCTACGGCTGAGAACCAATATCTTGCCTGTTCCCTTTGCCGTAGCGCCCAAATTGTCGAAGAACTTTTGCAAACTCATATAATTTCAATCAAATATCCTCTGCCGTATAGTCGTGGGTACGCAGATATTCCGTTACAACATGCAGCTTCATGCCGTCAGTCGCGGCAATCTGGCGCGCGTCATCGAATGTCCGTGTTGTAGTCATCTCGCCGTAGCGGTTACTGTCATAGAAAAACGCTACGGCGCGTGCCATGAAGCCGCCGACGGTCCACACACGCTTGTCGTTGATGCGGCAAGCAAGAGCGTCGACGAGGTCATTGACAGAGGTCGCCGTACCGTCTGTAATATTCATGGGCCCGAAGACCTTGCCCTCCGCCAGCCCGGATGCCACAAGAGCGGTGATGGCGGCGACATCGATGGCATGAACCACCGAAACCTCGGCCTCGTTGCCCTTGACGTGCACCATCCACCCGGCGTTGATGCCGGCGGCAAGCCACATGGGGAAACCGGTCATGCCCGTGCCAACGACATGGGCACAGCGCAGAATGGCAAACGGCACGGAGGAATTGCGGCAGAAAGCGCAGAACTGTTCCTCGCGCCCGTACCAGACCGAAACTTCGTCCAGCGGGGCAGTTTCGTCGGTATTACGTCCTTCTCGTCCGGCATAAATATCTGTTGACGAAATCATTACCGCCATTTTTGCTCTTTCCGGCATCGACTCCGGCAACAGGTCTGTCACAATAACATGCTTTTCGCCGCCAAAGGCGCGACGGATATACGGGGCAAGGAAGGCACGGTCAGGGCAGTAGACCAGCGCCACCGGTTTATCATCGGCAGCATTGTCCGCTGCTGTAACCTCAATAATTTCGTCTATTTCTTCCATTGGTTTCTGACTATATAAAAATAGTGTGACAAGACCCGGGGCATCGAGGCCGGAAGGCCGCAGCGACGTAAGGCACGCAATTTCTCGCGGTTGTTTATCCACAGGCGGCTGAGCGGCGCCGATGATATGCCGCCGGCCTCCATTTCCACCATGTCCAGCGGCAAATATAGGTATTTAATGCCGGGTCTGCAAAAAAGCCGGCCAAACATTTCAAAATCGCCTGCGATGACATAATCCTCGCCGTACAGGCCTACGGCATGTTGCGTACGCGCCCGCACCGCCAGCGTCGGGTGTGGCGGAGCGTAGCCGTGCAGAAGCGCCTTAAGTCCGCCGTGCGAGCCGCTGTAACGGCGGACAGTGCGGCCTGCGGCGTTGACATAGTGAAGGTCTCCGAAGACAAAATCGAGCGACTCATCGGCAAATGCCGCGGCGACCTGTCGCACTACATCATCCGAGGCGAAGACATCACCGGCATGCATGAGCATCAGCACCTCGCCGCCGGCAGCCTCCATACCACGGTTTATGGCATGATATACGCCTCGGGGAGGCGCAGAAACGATTTTTAAGCCATCCTGACCGGCAAGCCATTCCGCAGAGCCGTCCGTGCTCTCTCCATCCACAACGATGTGCTCGATTTCAACATAATTTTCCGGACCAATGCCCTTATCGTCAGTTCTTCCGAGCGACTGCCCGCGCACCGAAGCCACAGTCTTTTTCAGACCGCCCAGGTTGTCGCGCGTTATGGTTATTATGCTGATTTTCATTCTATCCTCATCAAGGCATCGGATTAGGGCCGTTCTGAGCCGACATCTGAAGATGATAGGCCACGCACAGCACCGCAAACAATGTCACGGCAAAGACGGCAAGCCATACGCGGAAACTGCGGCGACGGCCATAGTCGCTTAGACATACGACCACCGCAGGCGCCATAAGCGCCACCGACGTCAGGCCGTAACGTGATACGGTACCGCCATAAATCACACATGACGACAGCCAGCACATCAGACCCCAGATTGCCAGCATATAAATCATGACACGTTTGCTGTCATGCGCATAGCGGCGCCAATAGTCGCGGCTCACAAACAGGAAATAGATGAACACAGCCTCGAAGGCATAACGGGGGTAAGCGAAATGCGCCCAGACGAACGACGGTCCAAACTCAAGATCGCGCAGCCAGTTCCACGGGAATGGAACCAGCGCCTGCACGCCTGCCGTCAGCGGAAGCAGCAGTACGCGCCGCCATATTGACATTTCGCCGATATTGCCGAAGATGTTATAGTAGGCGTAATGCTGCGGCGCCACATATTCGCCGATAATTTCGCTCTGGGTGCCGGCATAATCGGCCGGAGTGAAACGCATGCCGTAATAATTGACGGCATACCACGGCAACAGACAGATTACCGCCCACGCCAGACGCACAAGGGCGACACGACCCTTGTCCGGTGCCTTGAACGGGAAAGTCATCGCCAGTCCCAGCACCATCATTCCGCACAAGGGCGGCCGTGCCACCACAGCCATAAGCACGGCAAGGAGCAGCAGCGCACCCGGCCGGGCCGACAGCATACTACGCACAGCCAGCAGCATAGCGCAGATTGCGACGGCGTCCTTGAGCAGCGTGCAGCCCATCGACATCCAGTAGCACAGACAGGTCATGACTATCAGCGCCATCGTACACTGACGGCGCGTCAGTCCCAGACGGCGGCAGACTATAGCCAGCTGAACCAGCGATGTCATCAGAAAAGCCATGCTGATGAGACAGCATGCCGAGATGGAGTAGCCGAACAGCCACATCACTACAGCCGTCATATACGAGAAAGGCCTTACATATCTGCAATCCTGATCCGAATTCTGCAATAAATCCACCCCCTCGGTCCAGTATCGGTTTATATCAACGTTGAGGAGCACCGGAGCGCTGTCTGTTCCGCCCGAGTGTACGGTGTAATACCACACATCGGCAATGACACCGGCGCTGACGAGGGTGGCGGCGACATACATCACCACCATTCCCTGCCATGTATACGCCCTCGTACTTCCGTATGCGATGATGGCAGTGAGCGTTATCAGCCACATCGCACCCACCCACACCGGCGGCATACCCGGCAGCGCCAGCCGCAAGGCGGCAGTGACTGCAAGATACGACAGCAGGCCCCATACGGCGGCCCGTCGCTGTGCGATGGTAAGTTCTCGGCTGAAAAGACTCATTTCATATCAGTGTTATTTTTTTTCAGAAGCAGACCTGGAGCTCGGCGACGATTTTGTCGTTGTTGTTGATGCCTCCGGGATGGTGTTGGCCCCAGAAATATTTCTCGTAGTTGAGCTGGAAATGTACGTCGACGCCCTTGAAGCCGATATGGCTGACCATGGCGCCGAGCGTGATGCGGTTGCGCTGAGGGTTGTCGAGCTCAATCTCTATCTGGCCGTTGTCGTCGCGACGGCTTGTCCAGCAGTGCGTCATGCCGTCGACACGCGCCTGTACCGACCAGCGGTTGAAAAGGCGCGACTTCATGGCGTGCTTATAGTCGCCATAGACCACATAACCGTGCGTCGCGGGATGCAGCCCGTGGGCATAGTGGCGGTAATAATACTCGGCCACAGCCGAAAACGCGCCCTGCTGATACTTTGCACCGACATTGGCGATATTTAGCCGTAAACCGTCAGGAGCTGTAGTGAGGAAGCCCGTGTTAAAGGTAAACGGGCCCACATAGACACGCGCGCGCACCGACCCTGCGTAGGTTTTGGTCCAGACATCGTGCGAGCTGATGGTATATGGGTTGAAGATGCCCGCCGCCAGGTCGAACGGCAGCTTCGATGGCTTCCATGACACCTCGGCGCCTACGGCGCGGTAGTTTGCCATGTATCTGCCCACAAAGGCGCGGTTGGAAAAGACGTACGTCGCCGGACCGAGGGCGCACTCATAGCCGAAAGGCATTCTGAACTGACCCACACGTGCCGTTATCTCCGGCGTGATGTCCGCCGAGGCCCAGGCATCGAGGATGCGCATCTTGCCGCGGTCGCAGAAATCGACGTTGAGGTAGCCTTTGAAAATCTCGTAGAGGGTGGCCGTGCCGTTGACGCGGGCATAGCGCACCTGAAAGCGGCCGTTGCCGTCCTCGGTGTCCAGCTCGTAACGTCCGCGGAACTGTCCGTGGACGGCAAGCTCCACCGCCTTCGGCTCCGGCAGTGCGGTGCTGTCGGAGGCGGAGGCGATGGTACACGGTGCAGCAAGCAGCGTTGCCGCTGCCGTCAGTATGGCCGTCCTGATACGCAGTCTCATTTTCAGGCCACTACTTCTTTGCCGTCCTCGTAGAGTTTCTCGTCGTCATGGCTCTTGGGACGCGAGAGTACGAGAGCGTAGGCAAGCAGGTATACGCAGACAGCGACAAGCAGCCAGAAGCTGGCGAGGATGCCGGTCGAACCGGCGATGGCGCCCATGATGAGGGGGATGATGCCGCCGCCGCAGACCATAATCATGAAGATACCCGAGGCAACCTGAGTGTACTTGCCGAGACCCTCGACGGAGAGATTGAAGATCGAGCCCCACATGACGGAGGTACACAGGCCGCAGAGAACCAGGAAGATGGCGTTGACGGGGATGTTGACGGCCATGAAGCTGAGGTCGGACGAGTTGAAACCGAAGAAGGGCACGGTGCTTTCGGGCATGTAGATGCCGAGCAGGAGAAGCACGGCGGCGAGGGTGGAGGTGGTGACGAGCATGGCGCGGCTCGAGACCTTGCCGCCGATGGCGCCGCCGATGAGGCGGCCGACGAGCATCAGCAGCCAGTAAAGACCGGTGACTGTGCCGGCGATTGCGGCGGAGGTCATGGTGCCGGTGGCGATGGACTCGTTGCCGCTGAGGTACTGTGTGGTGAAGTTGGCGATGCCGACCTCAAGACCTACATAGCCGAAGATGGCGACGATACCGAAGACGAAGTTGCTGTAACGGAAAGCGCCCGAAGCGGGGATGCTCTCTTTTTTCTTGCCGAAGTCGGGGGCCTCGGGGAGCTTGGTGAAATAAAGCACCAGGAATGCTACGGCAAAGATAATCATTGCCATGTAGAACACGGGATTGGCCGACGAGATTGTGCTGGCGCTGCCGCCGATGAGGCCGCCCACGATGACGGGAGCGAGAGTGGCGCCGAGCGAGTTGCACGAGCCGCCGAACTGCACCAGTTGGTTGCCCTGCTTCTGGTTCTTGCCCAGCGAATTGAGCATGGGGTTGACAACGGTGTTGAGCATGCACACCGAGAAACCGGCGATGAAGGCGCCGAGCAGATAGATGGCGACGGCGAGGGTCATGTCGGCGACGAAGCCCGACAGGTAGGTGACGAGCACGCCGAAGAAGCCGACATTGACGGCGAGGAGGGCTGTGTAGCGGTAGCCCTTGTTCTGCAGAATCTTGCCGGCGGGATAGCCCATCACGGCGTATGCGATAAAGTTGGCGAAAGTGCCGAGCTGCGAGGCGATTACCGAATTGCCCGACATTTTTTTGATGACGTCACCGAGGGGATTCTGGTAACCGGTGACAAAAGCAATCATGAAGAAAAGCGCAAACATTATGGCTATGGGCAGCGCATAATTTTTACTTTTTTCCTGTGTTTTAGATGACATAATGGTTTAGGTTTTAAGTATTTTGGATTAATTTTTTCGGAATGGAATTTCTAATAAGAATATTTTCTGATGCAGGGATGCACCCTGGTGCATCCGCAAAACCGCAATGTCAGTACTGCCGCTCGCCGAATATCGCCGTGCCCACGCGGACGAGGTTGGAGCCGCACTCCACGGCGACGCGGTAGTCGCCGCTCATGCCCATCGACAGGACGTCAAAACCCCGCAGGTCGGGGGCTATTTCCTGTATCCGGCGCTTGCACTCGGCGATGGTGCGGAAGTCGGCTGCTACGATGTCCATGTCATCGGTATTCGATGCCATGCCCATAATGCCGCAGATGTGGGTGGCCCGCAGAGCCTCGAAACGGCGCTCGCGGAAATACTCGAAAAGCTCGTCGGGATACCAGCCGAATTTCGTCTCCTCACGTGCCACATGCACCTGCATGAGCACCTTCGTCACCACTCCTGCCTCGGCCGAGCGACGGTCAATTTCATCGATAAGGCGCTGGCTGTCCACGCTTTCAATCATAGCCACATGGCCGACCAGCTGGCGCACCTTGTTGGTCTGCAGATGGCCGATGAAATGCCAGTCGATGTCGGCGGGCAACTCGGGCTCCTTTCCTAACAGCTCCTGCACACGGCTCTCGCCGAAACGGCGCTGGCCTGCATCATAGGCGGCACGGATAGCCCCGGCGGGATGGAACTTCGACACGGCGACCAGCCCCACCCCTGCGGGCAGGGTGGCGAGGACGGCCTCCAGGCGCTGACGTATCGCTTCAGACTCAGACATTTTACTTGTTGTCCAGCGTGAGCTTGGCGCGGTAGACGTCCATCAGCGGGGTCTCGGCGATGGAGACAATCTCGTAGTCGGCCATGGTATCGGCCATGCCCTTGGTGAAATTCTCGACGGCGTTGCGGAAATCGGTGGCCTGAACGAGGATGAAGGTGTTGGTCTTTTTCTCCACGCCCGACTTTTCGTCGATGGTGATGAAGGCCACCTTGACCATGTACCAGCGGTCGCCGCCCTCGTCATAGAAAATCTCGCTTATCTTCGTGCGTTTCACCGCCGAAACGGAGAAATCGCCGGAAATGAAGGGCGTCTGCTCCTCGATAATGCGGGCCTCGGCCTCGGTAAAGCTGAGAGCATCAACCAGATAGGGCTCGTTAACCTTTTTCACCGAGCCGTTGTCCTGTACTTTGTCGTAGCGCACCTTGCACTCGAACCAGTTTGCCATATTGCGTAAGTTTTAAAGTCGATAAACAATGTTTGAAAGCGCCCTTTTGCAGGCATACTGCAAAAGTACGACAAAAAAACCGAACTGACGCCTCCACACCAAACAAATTTATGTCGAATTTCATTCATCTCCCCTATATTTTTGGCGGACACGATATTATTCCCTACATTTGCAACGCCCTATATTATCAACCGGTAAAACCTTAAACCCGATATGAGAAAAATCCTGTCCCTGATTCTTATCACCGTATGCATTCTGACGGCCTTTGCCGATGACAAGCTGTTGCTGGACGGACGTGTGCGCGACGCCGTCACCAAACGCGAGCTCACTCAGGCCTATGCCGTACTGTACGACTCGGCCGGCGCTCCCCGCGACACTTGCCGCGCCAACAAAAGCTTCCGCTGGAACGGCAATGATGTGGACACCCTCGCGACATTCTTCTTAGGAGTGCCCAAAGTGGACTCGACTTATCTCATCGAGGTGTTCTGCCCCGGATACAACTCGCAGATAATCAACTACAGCACCGGCAAAGTCGGCAAGCGCGAGGAATGGCGCGACATAGGCACCATCCTCATGCAGCGCGCCCCCGAGCAGTTGCGCGAGCTGACGGTGGAGACCACCAAAATCAAGTTCTATAACAAGGGCGACACGGTCGTGTACAACGCCGACGCCTTCCAGCTTGCCGAAGGGTCGATGCTGGACGTGCTGATTGCGCAGCTGCCGGGCGTGGAGCTCAACAGCGACGGCCAGATCAAGGTCAACGGCGAGTTTGTGGAGTCGCTGCTGCTCAACGGCAAGGAGTTCCTTGACGGCAACAACAACCTCATGCTCGAAAACATCGCGGCCTACACCGTCAAGAACGTGCAGGTCTATGAGGGTCAGACCCCTGACGCCAAGCGCCGCGACGACATAACGGCACCCAAGGTGCTGACCATGGACGTGCGCCTCAAACGCGAGTACAACATAGGCTGGCTCGTCAACGCCCAGGGCGGTTACGGCAGCGAGGACCGCTACCTTGGCCGCGCCTTCGTCAACTGGTTCAACCCCACGACCCGCGTGACCCTCGTCGCCAACGTCAACAACCTCAACGACACGCGCAAGCCCGGTAAAAACGACACATGGACGCCGGAAGAGATGCCCTCGGGCACAAAGCGCACCACAATGGCGGGGCTGGACTACAACTACGAGGATGTCGACGAGACACGCTGGGCCCGTGGCGAGGTCACCTTCAACCAGGTGATGAACGACAACGAACGCACCACCGCCCGCACCAATTTCCTGCCCGGCGGAGACACTTACGAGAACAGTTTCAGCAACGGCCACAACCGCCAGACACGCGTGCGCACCTCGCACAGCCTCGGCAAAAAATGGGGCAAGCAATGGATGACCGGGGCACACGTCAGCGGCAGCTACCGTTACAGCAAGAACCGCAATGCCGACCTTGAGGGCTCGTTTACCAAGGAATACGAGACCATGACACCAGAAATACTCGACGCCCTCTACAGCGACGGCAGCGAGGAGATGCTTGCAAGCGTGCTCAACCGCAGCCGCACACGCATCGACGGGTGGAGCCGCTCCCTCAATGGCATGACCAACATCTATGGCGCCTACCGTATTCCGCGCACCGAGGACCGCCTGAGATTCGGTGTATCCGCATCCTACACAAGTGAGAAGGGCGAACAGTGGCACGACTACGACATCAATTTCGGCGACAATCCCAACGCCGCCGAACGCCGCCGCCAGTATACTGACAACAGCCCCAACCACACCATGCAGCTTTCGACGGAACTTGGCTATACCTCCTCGATAAAGAACGTATATTACGGCCTGAATTACGACTATGATTTCATCGACAAGACTCAGGACTCATACATGTACGCCCTGGACCGCCTGCAGGAGATGGGCGTCTACGGCGTACTCCCCGAGGGCTATCAGAGCGTCCTCGACCCCGCCAACAGCTACATGTCGCATACATACACCAACCGCCACACTTTCAGCCCGTATTTCCAGTTCGGTAATATGTTTGCCGAGAAATCGGCACTGAGCATATCCCTGATGCCGAAGATAGCACTGGTTCACCGCAAACTCGACTACACGCGCAATCTGCAGGACTACCGCCTGTCCAAGACAAGCGCCGCAATCGACATCAACAGCATCTGGGACGGACGCATCGAGTACCGTTTCGGACGCATCGACCCTAAACGTTACCGCTTCCGCAACAACCTCCGCTACAGCTTCCGCATCAGCACGAGACTGCCCGAGATGACCGACCTGCTCGACATCACCGACGACAGCAACCCTCTCAACATCTATGTGGGCAACCCCGACCTGAAAAACGAGTACGCCTACCGTCACCTGCTGCGCTGGCAGTACAGCCCGGCAAGCCATACGCTCACCAATGTCTTCTACGCCAGCTACGCACACACCACCAACGCCCTGACGCGCGGATACGTCTACGACACAACCACCGGCATCCGCACCAACCGCATGTACAATGTCAACGGCAACAAAACCGCCGCCGTCACCAACGAGCTGGAATGGCAGTTCGGTTCCACCAAACAGTTCACGCTGGCCTCGGAGACCGACGTCAACTTCTCGATTTACAACGACATGATTGGCGTGAACGCCGAAATGCCCGAGCTGACGCGTGTGCGCCACTTGTCCACAAGCGAGAAATTCCGCATCGGATGGCAGTTCGCCGGCCAAAGCCTGCAGCTGCGATGCGACTACACCAACCGCCACACAACATCGACGCAACAGGGCTTCAATACCCTCAACGCCAACCATGTCAACTACGGCATCTCGGGAGTCTTCAAACTGCCCAAAGGCTTCGGCATCAGCACCGATTTCATGTGCTACACCCGCCGCGGCTACGGCAATCCCGACCTGGACACCACCGACCCGGTATGGAACGCGCGCCTGAGCTACTGCCCCGTGGGCTACAGCCGCTGGGTGTTCATGCTCGACGGCTTCGACCTCCTGCACAAGCTCTCCAACGTCAGCTACGCCGTGTCGGCGAGCGGCCGCACCGTCACCTACACCAACGCCCTGCCCCGCTACGTCATGTTCAGCGTCCAGTACCGTCTGAACATCCAGCCCAAGAAGCGATAAACCGGGCATGTGGACATCCGCCACACCCCAGACATCCAAGACTCCACTCATTTTGGCCGGACACCGACATTCTTGCGGTTATTTCAGAAAAAAGCATTAATTTTGTAACCGCTAAAATTTTTGAATGTCAATTCCGGGTGCCGTGACCTACAGCGCACCGGTTGCCAATAATGAGTAACTGCATCACCAACATCGGTCTTGAGGACTGCGCGGCGCCCTCTCCCCTGCAGATTGACCTGCCGGGGACGCTGACGCGCAAGCTGGGCGAGCGACGCATGCGCTTTGTCCCGCGATGGCTCATCCGGTGGCTCGAGAAGGTGATATGCGTGCCGCAGATGAACGCGCTGCTCGAGGCGGCATGGCCCGCCACCGGCGGCGATTTTGCCCGCCGCGTGCTGGAGGAGCTGAACGTGACGACTCACGTCACCGGCGCCGACCGTCTGCCCGACCCGTCCGACCGGCGCGTGATGCTGGTGAGCAATCACCCGCTCGGCGGAGTCGAGGGTATGGCGCTCATCAACCTTATGAGCCGACATTTCGGCGGCCGGGTATACGTCATGGTCAACGACATGCTGATGGCCATCGAGCCCCTGCGCGAGGTGTTTCTGCCCGTCAACAAGCATGGCCGGCAGGACCATGCCACGGCCCTGCGCGTCGAGGAGGCGCTGGCGTCGGACAATCCGGTGCTGATTTTCCCCGCCGGACTGGTGTCGCGCCTGCAGCCAAAAATAGGCGTCCATGACCTGACATGGAAACCCGCCTTCGTCAACCTTGCCGTCCGCCACAGCCGCAAGGTGGTACCGGTGTACTGCGGCGGCCGCAACAGTATGTTCTTCTACCGACTTGCACGGCTGCGCGAGCGCCTGGGCATACGCCTCAACATCGAGATGGTGCGCCTGCCCCGCGAGGTCTTCGGCCAGCAGGGCACGACGCTGCCGATTGTGATAGGCGAACCCATCGATGCCGCCGACCTGAAGGGCGGTCCGCAGGCCCGGCAGACCGCCGCCGAACTGTGCGGGCGCGTCTACAGTCTGGCGGCAGAGGCCAAATCTTAAATTCTTAACTTAACCAGAGAACAACAACTTACCGATAATGACTGAGCAACCTATTATTCCCGCCGTTCCTGTAGACGTACTGAAGTCGGAGCTTACACCCGACCTCCTGCTGCGCACCACCAACAAGGGCGGCAATGTCATCTATGTGGTGGACGCAAAGACGTGCCCCAATGTGATGCGCGAAATAGGACGCCTGCGCGAGATAACCTTCCGCGGTGCCGGCGGCGGCACGGGCAAGGAGTGCGATATCGACGAATACGACCTGATGGACCCGCCCTGCCGCCAGCTCATAGTGTGGAACCCTGAGTCCGAGCAGATTCTGGGCGGTTACCGCTTTCTGCTCGGTCCCGACATCCGCACACGCGAGGACGGCACGCTGCGCATAGCCACAGCGCACATGTTCAGGTTCTCGGAAAAGTTCATCCGCGATTACCTTCCCTACACCATCGAACTGGGCCGCTCGTTCGTGCGTCCCGAATACCAGTCGTCGCGTGCCGGCGCAAAAGCCCTCTTTGCCCTCGACAACCTGTGGGACGGTCTCGGCGCCATCACCGTCCTCAACCCGGACATCCGTTTCCTCTTCGGCAAGATGACGATGTACCGCAACTACGACCGCAAATGCCGCGACATGCTGCTGCATTTCCTGCACAAGTATTTCCCTGACCCGGACAACCTCGTGCGTCCCTTCGAGCCCATCGACAACAACGTCGACCGCCCGGAAATATCATCCGTTTTCAGCGGCGAGTCATACGATGAGGACTACCGCACCCTCAACGCCGAAATCCACAGCCACGGCATCGCCATCCCCCCGTTAGTGAACGCCTACATGGGTCTGTCGCCATCCATGCGCATGTTCGGCACCGCCATCAACGACGAGTTCGGCGACGTCGAGGAGTCCGGCATCATGCTGACCCTCGCCGACATCTACGAAGCCAAGAAAAACCGCCACATCAAAACCTACCACCCGGAAGCTTAAAAGCCCGGGCATTACAATTCAGGGACGCGATTAATCGCGTCCCTGTTCTTTTTGTTTCAGCACCCGAGCTTCAGCGAGGGCATCTATCTATTATCCCAGCGCCAGCAAGTCAAGCCCTACCCGTTCATGCAGGCCGAACAGCAGGTTCATGCAGTGCACGGCGGCGCCGGCTGAGCCCTTGAGTACAGGGTCGAAGGCCGCGGTTACGGTCAGTGTGCCGTCGGGGCTCTTTTCAAGGTTGATGAGGAGCTTGTTGGTGTTCACAACATCCACAGGGTGCGGTTTGCGGCCCGGCAGGGTGAACACGAAGTTGTGGTCGTCAAAATATTCGTCATAAATTTCCTGCACATGCTTCAGGTCGGTGTTGACGGGTATGCCGTATGCCATGAAACGCATGAAGCGCACGCGGCCGCTGAGGTCGCGCACCTCGCCCTCGCCGCTCTCGGCGGTGGAAATCTTCAGCCGTCCGTTGTAGCCCAGCTGAGCCGAACGCATTATCCGTGTGGCCCGGTCGGCGGCGTTTGCGCCATGTTCGGGACCTATACCCTCGGCTATCGCCACCACCTCACCCTCGGGCAGCAGCCCTTTCATCAGCGGCAGCAGCGACGTCACGGCAAGCATTGTCAGCGCATCCGGTACAACGGCACGTTTTGCTCCGCGCACCAGCGGCTTGCGGTTGAGCTCGCAGATGCCGGTTACAAAACCTTCGTGGTCCTCGAAGCCCCCGGTAAGGTCAACGACGCGCAGGTCGGCGGCCTCGGGGCTGTCGATGTCGAAGTCGGGCATCAGCGGGTCGGCAAGGAATAGCACATCACCGTCGCCGGGTCCGTATGTCTTGGTTATGCGCAACGATGTGTCGCCGATGAAACCGGGCACGACATGCTCCAGCTCCATCGAGGCATGCGCAGGCTGGCAGGCCGCCGTCAATTCAACATCGGGATGGTGAAGTAGGAGGCGGACAAGCTCGCCGCCCTCAGGCGACATGGCTCCGCTGACTATTGCTCGTATCATATAATTGCGTATTCAGTGTTTGTACCGACAAATGTAGTGAATATTTGTCAATTACGCACATTTTAGTCTTCGACGGCGATGACAGCGCCGGAGACGAGGGCCTGCATGGCGCGGCGGTCACTGACGGTGATTTCGTTGTTGGTATACTCGATGAGACCGCGCTCGCGCATGCTTTCCATGGCCGAGATGAACGAGCTGCGCTGGACGCCGAAGACGCTGTATAAGTCGCGCTGGCGGCAGCTGAGCGTGATTTCGGTGGCGCCGGGCTGCGTCATACACACAATCCACACCGCCAGACGCTCCTCGATGCTGCCCGTGGTGATGGCGAGGATGCCCTCGACGACGTTCTGCGAACCGCTGCTGAGCAGGTTGAGGTAGTTGAGCATGAACACGGGATCGGAATTGAGGATTTTCAGCCAGTCGTTTTTGTCCACCTGCATGATGCTGCAGGTGTCGGTGGCCATTACCGAACAGGGACTGACTGTATTGCGGCCGAAGAGAAACTGGGGCAGGATGGCATCGGGACCGGTCAGCGTCTGACCCAGGCGGAAGCGCCCGTCCGAACTGATGACCTCGACGCGCACCTTTCCGCTGAGCAGAAACATCATGTGCGTGCATGTCTGCCCGGGCGCAACAATCTGGTTGCCTTCAAGATACTTCAGGAAATGGAATTTCGTCGCACCTGCTATTTCCGATATACGCTCGCGCGAGGCGCCCCGCAGCAGAGGCAGCTCCAGCAGCGTTTCAAATATGCTGTTCATGTGGTATTGACTTATACAGTTATATAATTGTGATGACGGAGGCCTGTTACGCCTCCCGCGATTAAAACGCCCCGGAGCGCATAAAAGTTTTCCATTATCACACGCCACCCTTGGAGCGCATCCTGAAATAAAGCTGCGCCGAATTGAATGTATTCTGCCAGATGACGTAGGCAGCCGGAGCCACCGAGGTCAGCGGGTTAAGGTAGGTCAGCGCCATCCATATCGCCAGCACGGTATTCTTCTGTCCAAGACCCTGGGCGGCGGAGATGCGGTCACCGCAGGCGCGGCCTATGCGGCGCCCTATGGCGAACTGCGCCGCGCAGGCCACAAGGGCAAGAAACGCCAGCGTCGCCATCAGCGGGATGGTCTCGACAGGCTCCGCCATGACAAAGCTGACAGCGCGGCCGACGACGATGATGAGCGATATTGACCACAGGTAGAACGAGATGGCCTGCTTCTCGCTCAGTGCGGCATGTACGCGCGGGACAGTGCGCTCCAGCAGAACAGCTAATGCTAACGGCGCCAGTATCAGCGGCACCACATGGCGCGCGATGCTGAGCATCGACGTCAGCACGTCCACATGTCCGCTGCCCATGGCCGCGAAAATCCACGGCGCCGTAAGCGCCACCGTGGCGTTGCTGACGAGGCTGAAGCTGACAAGACGCGCCAGGCTGCCGCCCAGCATCTGCGTAATCACCGGAGCCGCCGTCGCCGTCGGGCAGAAGATACAGATAAACAGACCCTGCGCCGCCACCTCGCTGAACGGGCGCACCGCCAGGTACGCCAGCAGCGACACCGGCAGCTGCACGGCCAGCAGCAGCCACGTCATGCGGTCGAGCCGCACCTCGCTGAGCCGGATACGAGAGAATGTAATCAGCAGCATCACGAAAATCAGCGCCGGCGCCAGAAACGCCACAGCTTCAATCTCGCGGTGGAAAAAGATGCCCGCCACAATGGCAATCGGCATCATCAGCGGCTTCACCCGCCGCCTGATCGCACCAACCTTCATCTTTCAACAAAAATTTTCGCCCGCAAAATTACAAAATAATTTGTTACTGCGGGAATAGCTTGCTATTCCGTCCATCCATTCCGCAACGGCTGTTGGAAGATTTATTCAACTGTCTGCCAAATATATCGAGTTGAGTATCAGTGTAATTTACGGATTATTGCCTGCGGGTTTACGGATTGCGGCACGGAGGTTGTATGTTTTGCGACATAAATTGTATCGGTTGTGAACGGCATTTGCGACGTCGTGGTATATCTTTGCGGATGTAAAAGATGTAAAATCCGTATATACCCCCAAAACCGCATACTCCAATTTGATATTTTTTGCTGAACCATAAATCTATGCCAATCATGAAGAAGAATAACCTATACCGCGGGGCTGCGCTGCTGTTTGTGGCGCTTGCCGTGTCGGCGGTACCCGTTGCGGGTGAAGCTCAGTTCCTGAAGAAAGTCTCCAAAGGACTTGACAAGCTCAACAACAAACTGGAGAAAGTGGAGTCGACTTTGAATGGAGACAAAAACAAGAACGGCAACAAAGCGCAGAATAACAGCGCGTCGCAACCGGCTCAGAATGGCAAACAGCCGTCGGCCGACTTTCCCGTACTCACCGCCCGGGCCGGTACACCCTATATCACTCCGGCCACCCGTTACATGAGACTGCAGAACCTGTACGACGACACCGTCTCGGATGTCTTCGAAGGCGTATTCACCATAAAGAGCAGCAACGCCACTTACTCTTTCTGGACCATCGACGGCAAATGCCTGTTCGGGCCGGAGTGGAAAACTACATATACATCCGGGGCTCCGCGCTTCGACTCAGGAGTTGCCGTAGCCATCAGCACCACCAAGAAGGTAAAAGGACGAGACGTATACTCGCTCCTCTATCTCGACGGTAGCGTGAAAGAGCTTGACCTCAACTGGACCGGGGTCTCGCAGTTCATTGACGGCATAGCGCTTGTCGAACAGACTGTCAATTACAAAAAGAGCCACTTTTTCATAAACCCGCGAGGCGAGAAAATCTTCCCGGCGCTCAATCTCGCCGAGGCCACCGTCAACCCCTTGCGCCCCCTCGTCGACGGCCTGCGTGCGGTATATATGAAGTCCTCCGGCATAGACTACGCCTGGGGATTTATCGACGCCAAGGGTAATGTCGTCATCGCGCCCAAGTATTATATGGCCGACAACTTCCACGGCGGCTACTGCTGGGTCACAAAAAAAGGTCAGAACGGCCGTACACTCATCGACACCAAGGGCAACGAGGTGTACACCAGCGCCTCGACAAAAGTCAGCCCCGTCGGTGACGGCATCTTCTACATCGAAGAGCACGACGGAACGGCATATTACGACGTCACCGGCAAACAGCTGTCGAAACAGGTCAACGGCAGCGGTTTTTTCCAGGGACACGCCTTCATCGGCGACAACCGCATCCAGGTGTCGATGGTTGACACGGATTTCAACATTCTCAAAACATTCTCCGACAAAATTCTCAACGGCACAACCACCTCCCAGCACGGCCCGCACTTCGGGCCCGCCGGCCTGGCCACCTACCTCAATTTGTCCGGCAACTTTGTCATCGACGGGGACGGCAACATCGTGCTTCAGGACTGGTCGGCCGACTACGGCAAACACGAACTCTCCGAATTCGGCCAGTTCCAGAAGTCCGGGTACGCCAAAATCAAACAGGTAAAGATAGACTACAACCGCTACTTGGGCCTGATGGACACCAAAGGCCGGATAGTGTGGCTTTTCGGCACCGGCGACACTCCCGACTGTTCAATCTTACCCATCGAGCCTATTGAGCCCGACGAACCCGATGAGCCCGGTCAGCCGGTTCTTCAACAACAGCCACGGCAAGACCTTTTTCGAGTTTGTCAACGAATACCGCGTGCAACATGCCCGGACATTGCTGCAGTCGGGCAATGACAAACTCGACATCGTTGCCGAAAAGTCAGGCTTCAGCTCACGCCAGTCATTCCACCGCGTCTTCACAAAACTCACCGGCAGCAGCCCCGGCCAGTACCGCTCCGGACAACAGGCAGGACCCGGCGGGACGGGAATTCAGTAAGAGCTTGTTTAAAAAAACGGCCACCCATCACTGGGTAGCCGCCTTAACTAAAACCATAAAAATCTAATCTCTACCTTTTTAACACCTTAAAAGGCGTACCGTTCAGACTGATGATGTAGAGACCGGCGGGGAGATGTCCAAGACTGACTGTACGGCCTGCGCTGTCGCCCGTCCCGCTGTTGTCGCCGAGTGTGGCGACCACCATGCCCTGGAGGTTGTACACCGCAACAGGACCCTCGCCGTCGATGTTGACGATATCGGCAGTGACTGTGGGGTAGACGGAGGCGCGGATGATGTCGGTCGCGGAGGTACCGGTGACGACGTTGTCGCCTTCTTCGCGGGCTCCCATGTAATCTTCGACTATCACATAGCGCGGCTCGCCGACGGCTTTCGCAACACCTCCGGTATCGCCTTCCGGCTCGGCGATGTAACGCGAATAGTAGCGTGCAAGATACCACATGGCGTAGGGATTCCGCTTTGTACCCCGGTCACTGACGGGCCGGATGTGGACAATTCTGGCATCGGCGTTGCCGCCGAAGATTGTATTGCCCTCATGGGCGGTGGCGGGGGTGCCGTTGCAGTAGCTGAATGTCAGTCCCTCCGAGTCAAGCGGAGTGTTGTGCTTGTTGTGCGAGGGGTCAAGGATTTCGTTCTGGTGGCCGTAAAGACCTATGATGTTCTCCTTGTGCCATACACCGTAGCCATAGCTCCTGAAATTGGCGTCGGCGGCGGGGTCAAGGCTAACTGTCAGGTCCACACCGTTCTCGTAGTGGTCGTCACAGTATGCCATCTCAACGATATCGACGCCGACCTGCGGCAGGTACGGCATAACACGGCGAGGCGTTCCGTAGGTGTTTGTCCCGCGGCTGATGGTCATCACGGTCGCCTTGCCCATTACATCGGGGTCTGCGTTTACCGCAGCTTTCCCCAGCTTAACGCTGACAGGGACAACATTATCGTCATAACTGCTTGTCAGGACCCAGTATCCCTGTAATGTGCGTCCGGCCTTTGCCAGCAACGTACCGGATTGCCCGTTATTAATCTCGGATATTTTACATTCCACGACTTTGGCGTCGTCTGATTTCGGCATAAAAATCAACTGACAGACCGAAGCGGCAAGCTCGTGCCTGAGCCGTTCCTTATCTGCCTTGATTTCTTCAAGACTATAGTCGGTGAAGCCGCAGCCGTGGTCCATAACAGGCATGGTGACATCAACAATATTAGAGCCTATCTGCACAGTATACTCCGTTATCTGGCCCTCAAGATTCGTGACGTCGTTTTTTTCTGCCTTTCGGACATCGGTTGCAAAAAGACGATAGGCATACGTCGAGCCGTCGGCGTTTTCACTGACATCCACACCGAAGACATCTGTAAAACAGGCCCAGACGTCGCCGCCGTTGTTTGCTCCCGCGATATGCAGCTGCTCTCCCTCGGCCGCCTGCAGCGTGCCGGTATATAAAGGCTCAGGTTCGGATAACGTTCCAAAGAGCTCGACACTGTAGGTGACTGTACCGTCGGCCTCACCGGTTTTTGTGATGACGCCTGTAGCAATCTTTGTGCCTTGGTTTATTGCAAAATTTTCATCATCCACATCCTGACGCACATTTGTATAGCGTCTGAGCTCAAGGTGGAGCGTCCCGTCGGCACCGACATTTTCGTTCTTGATTCCATCTGCAGCCTCGTTGGCAAGCACAAAGTCTATACGGTTTGTATACGTATTCCTCTGCATACTGACATCGAACACCGACTTATGGTCAAGGGCTATTGTAAGCTTAGGGGTGCTGTTCCGGTAGCCCGGAATCTCCACTTCGGCAATATTGCTTTCGAATTCGTCAAACTCAGTGTTGGCATAACGGTCATACGACTTATAATACACCTTGTGTGGCTGACTGTACTGTTTTTCCCTGACCCGGACCGCCACTGTGGCCCCGTCGGCATAGGTGTAATAGCCCGTTGCATCGTCCATGACGGCGCCGTCGGTAACCACGGTTATAATCTCATCGGCGGGAACCTCGGTGAAATTGACGCCGTCGTAACTGCGCAGCAACCGGTAACGTTCAGGCTCGTTGTCTTTGGTGACGCTCTTGATTGACGACGTCCAGTCCACATCAACGGTGACATTGCGATCCGTCTCAACAGACCGTATCGAAGCTTCTATCTTCAGGTTGGGGATAAAGTAGTATGGCAAAAAAGGGTTAGTGTACTTGTTTATTTCCATAAGCGTCTTGTCTACATTGCGGTAGTCCGGCAGCCAGACGAGCATGTTGGCCGGGATGAGCTCGGTATCGTCTTTTGAACCCATCATTGTTGCGTGAGCACGATAGGGCACGCAGAGGCAGTCGTGGCTGACCGGGAAACACTTGCCGTCCAGCATCTCCGGATATGCATTTTCGACATATTTGCCATATGCATATTCCTCATCAATTTCTAAACCAGGGGCAATCTGCTCGTAGCATTCAGTAAGAGGCATGATGCCGCAAAAAGTACTGGTAACACGGGAGGCCATGATGTCGCCCTTAAGGGCGACGAAGAATTTATTAAGAGGCCGGTTGATGTTGAACATGTAGCCGCTCCTTGTTTCATCAGTTTTGTGGTCGACGCGATACTGGCGGCTGAAAGGCAGCACGGTAATCGACTTGATATGGCTCCACGCCGTTTCGGCATCCTTGTCCTCAGTGGCCCGGTAGTCGTCGGTCATCTCGATGAGCAGAGCCGTTTTGCCGTCCTCGTAGGGTGTTATATCGGCTCTGTCTGCAGTGTAGATATTGATTTCTGGCCTTTCCACCTTGCTGAAATCAAGCTGCGAAAGCATCGGCGCAATACCCTCGCATTGTGCGTATAACCGGCTTGCGGGGCGCCACTCATTAAAAGTACTCGGTTTACCATCGAACTTCAAATCCTTGTAGAGGTAATATGTCATATCAACCCAGTAGTTGCCATTGATGCCTGCTGCGGTGCGGCTGTGGCCGTCGGGCGAGCGATGCCAGAGGTTGACGTCTTTGTACAAAACGGAGACACCATTTCTATAATATATCCTAGAAGTATCGGTGTAATTATAAAAGAATTTCTTTTGACCGGGGATATTGCGGTCCACATACAAGGAGGCCACCAGTGCCTTCATCTGGTTGGGATGGGTTGCGGTCTCGAGATAAGGAGAGGTGTGGATGTCGCCGTATTCGTCTATCCACTGATAGGTCAGGCCCTCGCACGGATCGGCCTTTTCGTCGGACTGGGCCGACACTGCAGCGGCAAAAAGCAACGCTGAAGCCGCAAGATACAGTTTTCGGCTTCTACGCAATAGTTTTTTCATAAGACGCTAAAATTTACAATTCCTATATTTTATTGTGTGAAATGTCAGTGTGCTATTCACGAAAGCAAACGCGAAATCCTGTAATCGGAGCAATCTGTTCCGTACATTGTCCTTCTATATGCAAACGCAACAGCCGGGCTATTTTTGCACCCGCCCACGCCGTGCGGCTGCAAAATGCGGCGCGAAAATACCATTTTTTTTAGCATTTTACCCCCCCCCCCGTTTTCGACATTTTGACTATTTTTTAGCCTTTTTGACCAACTTTTTCTCGTCTTTTCGTTGCTTTTTGTTCTTTTTTCTTCAAAATCCGACCCTTCACACTCTCCCGCCCTCTCCTTCAAATTTGCATTCGCGAACCGGGGGAAACCGTCAAAACGAAATATCTGCACACCCCCACCCCCGAACAAATACACCCGCCAAAGCAGCACTTCCGCACAAATCAACCGGGCCTGACAGAGCAGACCATCCTGACGAAAGAATCAAAAAAGAACCCGGATTACACATTCTTACTCCCTTATAAAACACACCTCCTATAAAACGCACCTCGGCTACAGCCTCCATTTCAAGGACGCCGGTCTTGCCTATAAATTTTTTTCTTATCTTTGCAGCCAGACTCCCCGCTGATCTCCCTCGCTTTTTTACTTGAACCTGTGGCATCTGAATGAGGGCGGTGTGTCAAAATAGCCTTAATGTAGGGACATGCCTTTGGCATGTTGAGCCAACCAATTGGTTTTCAGGCTTAACATCGCAAAGCGATGTCCCTACATTATTAAAATTTCACATTCTGACACACCGACCTGAATCTTTCTATGGTCTCTGCCCCGTATTTACTACATTATTATGTCACAAAAACAGCAAGCGGCTGTCGCGTCCTGCAGTCGAAATCAACAACCTAGAGTTTGTTTAAAACATGCAACAAACTCCATCGACGCTCAAATGCGCCAATAAATAATATGGTACATCGATTTATCACCGGCATAATAGCCGTAGTTTCATGTCTTGCTGCAACTTATCCGCAGAACATCGTCATTAAGTCGCCGGGGTATTTCAAGAACGCGATTCGCGACGGACATGCGCTGTTTCCGGACAGCATGGTCTTTGACGCGGACGCGGAGGAAATACGGGTGCCGGACGTGGGAATGTTCGGACGTCTGGGCGACTATGGCAGTTTTCCGAAACTCAGGAAGATAACCTTCGGCAATGTCGACTATCTGCCCGGCGGGCTGCTCAGCGGCTTCCCCGAGCTCGAGGAGGTGGTCTTTGACGGGATAATCGGCCATTTCGACTGCACGTTTATTTCCGGCTGTCCCAAGCTGAAAAAGATAGTTTTCCGCGGACCCGTATCGACAACCGGCGGCCCCGGCTTCCTGTACAATCTGCCCGAGCTCGAAGATGTTATCTTTGAGAACGTGGTGGTGAGTTCGGGACTGGATTTCAATATCGAACCCGAGTACAACTGTCCTAAATACCATGGTATAACCGACAACGGAGCGTTTCTGGATGTATACGACAAGGACAGCACCACCGTCAAGGCCACTGCCGACCGGTTGCGCGACAATCCACGGCTCGTCGACGAACTGGAGCGCGTAGCCCGCTGGCAGTCGGAGGTTCTGCGCGCCACCGACCCCGAGTGGATGCGCAAACGTCAGTATCAGGCCGCGAAAATCCTCCAGCCCGTACTGTCCGACCTCGGCAGCCCCGAGGCCGACAAATTGAAAAAGTCGATGGAGTATGCCTGGAACCTCGGTGATGATGTCAAGAACGAGATAGAGATACTCAAAGAGTCCCCGGCCTATGCTCCTGACACGACGATGACTCTGACATTCGGGTTTGCAGCTCCCTCCGACAGCCTGCTGGCCTTGTCGCGCGAGCGCTTCAACCTCGACAGCATCGCCGGCGACGGCAGCGACATCAGCCGCATCAAGAACCTGCTGTACTGGGTGCACGACAACATCCGCCATGACGGCAGCAACGGCATTGCCGAAGGCCCGCGCACCCTGCGCAACATCCACGACAGCGCCCGCCGCGACAGCTGCGGCTACAACTGCCGTGCCCTCGCCATCTGCCTGACCGAGGCACTGCTGGCCGAGGGCATCCCCGCCCGCTACATCACCTGCATCCCCAAAGCCTGGGATACCGACAACGACTGCCACGTCATCTGCGTGGCCTGGAGCGAGTCGCTGAACAAATGGATATGGGTCGACCCGACCTTCGCCGCCTACGTCACCGACGAGAACGGCCTGCTCCTTCACCCCGGCGAGGTGCGCTACCGCATTCAGCACGACCTCCCCGTCGTGCTCAACGGCGACGCCAACTGGAACAACGAATTCCCCGAAGAGAAAGAGGAGTACATCGACTACTACATGGCCAAGAACCTCTACATCCTGCAGACCAACACCCTTAACCAGGCCGAGCCCGAAGGCCCGTCCGCCCATCCCCAGGGTCAGCACATCGCCCTAATTCCCAAGGGCGCAGTCTACACCAACACCGACCACAACACCACCGACGAGGAGTGGTTCTGGCAGGCACCCAAGAAAAAAGGGACGCTGTGATATTCTGACAGCGCCTCCGTCAACCCTCAAAAATCGCAAAAAGGTGGGAAATGCACTTTTTTGCGATTTTTTTTGGTGGTTCGAAAAAAAGTTGTACCTTTGCAACGCTTTAGGCGAGAACGGGCGCTTAGCTCAGCTGGTTCAGAGCGTCTGCCTTACAAGCAGAGGGTCGGGGGTTCGAATCCCTCAGCGCCCAC
>JBJEDC010000069.1:0-46345 GCA_051871645.1 Muribaculaceae bacterium
AACCTCTATAGACGAACTGCCACAGCTATGGAATGTCCTTAAAGGCGATATGTCTCTAATCGGACCTCGTCCGTTGCTTGTAAAATACTTGCCTTATTATACTGAGCGTGAAAGGAAAAGGCATTTGATGCGTCCCGGGATTACGGGATGGGCTCAGGTTAACGGACGAAGTCATTTGGAGTGGGATGAACGGTTGGAGATGGATGTATGGTATGTTGAAAATGTCAGTTTTAAATTAGATTGCAGAATATTATTTAGAACGATACTTAATGTTGTGAAAAGTTCGGATATTGAGTTAATGGCCGAAAATCATGATTTGGATGTGGTTAGAGACAACAAGCCAATTAGATACGATATATGAAGCAGATGTTGGGTATTTAATTGACCCAAAATTAAATAGATAAAATGAATTTACTTTTTACCTGTGCCGGTAGACGCACATATTTACTGAAGTATTTTAAAGATCAGCTTGGTAATGATGGCCTGATAGTTGGAACAGACATGCAGATAACAGCTCCCGCTCTCACTGCGGCCGATATAATAGAGCAGGTGCCTCCGGTTTATGCCGTTGATTATATAGATCGGACTATTGATATTTGTAAGCGCTACAATGTTAAGGCTCTCATTTGCCTCAATGACCTGGAACTGTCTGTTCTTGCCGACAATAAAAGCCGGTTTGAACAAATTGGGGTTATACCTATCGTGTCAGATAAATCAGTGATAGATATCTGCTTCGATAAATTTAAAACTGCTCAATATGTAGAAAGGCTGGGACTTTATACGCCTAAGACCTTTGTGAACTACAAAGAAGCGGTTCAGGCTATTAAGGATGGAATACTCCATTTCCCTCTGGTACTTAAACCCAGATGGGGATCCGGTTCTATCGGCATTGAGTTTGTGAATACGTTGGAGGAAATGGAGGCCGTTTACGCATTGTTGCTCAAGAAGGTCAAGAAAAGCATTCTTGGCACAGCGTCAAAAGGGAATGAATATATTTTGATACAACAGAAGATAGAAGGGCAGGAATTTGGTCTGGACGTTATGAACGATTTTAATGGACAAAATAGGGCTGTGTCTGTGAAAAAGAAACTTTCAATGCGTGCCGGTGAGACGGATAAAGCTCAAACTGTGGATAATGCGATGATTCGCGCAATAGGAAAAACTTTGGGTGAAAAACTACACCATGTAGGTAATCTTGACGTAGATATTATTGAACAAGAGGGTAAATATTATGTTCTTGACCTCAATCCACGTTTTGGCGGTGGCTTCCCTTTCAGTTATGAGGCTGGAGTTAATTTCCCTGGCGCCATTATAGAATGGCTTAAAGGAAATGAAATAGATGAGAGCATGCTTTGCCCCAGATATGGTGAGACTTTTGCAAAATGTGATTATCTCGTTAGAATATGAAGTTAAAAAAACGGTTTTTAACGATTTTATGAAAAGACAGTGGCTGTTATGTGCTTATTTGGTCTTTATTGAAATGATATTGTCGCTTTGTTCAGCCAGCGCTGTTGACGGACCTAACCTGCGGGTGGAGCCGCCGTGCTGGTGGACGGGGATGGCGAATGACACGCTGCAGGTGCTGGTGTCTGGGGAGGATGTCGGCGGGGCGGAGTTTGCGGTGGAGTATCCGGGGGTGGAGCTGCTGGAGCAGATTGCCTTGGATAGTCCCAATTATAAGATATTGTACTTAAGGATTTTGCCTGAGGCTCAGGCCGGGGATATGAGGTTTGGGTATCAGCTGGGGAAGAAAAACCTGGTTATCGACTATGAGCTGAAGGCGCGGGACAGGGCGCCGGAGGCTTATGTGGGTTTTGATGCGGGCGATGTGCTGTATCTGCTGATGCCGGACCGGTTTGCGCAAGGACAAAAAGACGGGAAATCCTTAGGGCCCTCAGGGCCTTTAAAGATATCCAAAACATCCCCCGCATCCAAAGCATGTGCGGCGTCAAAACCGTCTCTTGACTATCCTGTCAAGCCGGACCGTTCGGCGCCTGATGCGCGGCATGGCGGCAATATCGCCGGCATCGCGGAGCACCTCGGCTATCTCGACTCGCTGGGCGTGACGGCAATCTGGCTTTGCCCGGTGCTGGAGAACGATATGCCGGGTGGCAGCTATCACGGCTATGCCACAACGGATTACTACCGGATTGACCCGCGTTTCGGCTCCAATGATGAGTATGCCGAGCTTGTCGGCAGGGCGCACGAACGCGGGATGAAGGTGGTGATGGACATGATTTTCAACCACACGGGGTCCAACCATCCGTGGATGAAGGACATGCCGTCGAAGGACTGGTACAACAATCCCGATGGCGATGTCATGACAAATTTCCGCCTGACGACGGTGCATGACCCTTATGTCAGCGACTACGACCTTGAGCATACCGTCAACGGCTGGTTCGTCCCCGCTATGCCTGACCTCAACCAGTGCAATCCGCATGTGATGAAATATCTCATTCAGAACTCCATCTGGTGGATTGAAACGGCAAAAATCGACGGCATACGCATGGACACCTACCCGTACGCCGATATGGATGCAATGTCGCGTTGGGCGGGCGACGTGTTGCGCGAATACCCCAATTTCAACATCGTGGGCGAGTGCTGGTACGGCAGCGAGACGGGCGGCGCATACTGGCAGCGGCACAGCAAGCTCAACCCCGGGGAGACTAACCTTCCGTCGGTGATGGACTTTTACTTTGTGACCGGCGGCCGCAAGGCTTTTGAGGAGGATACCGACCCGTGGCACGGTCTCAACAATCTCTACGACCATCTGTCGCAGGATTTTCTGTATCCGGACCCGATGAACCTCCTGACCTTCCTCGACAATCACGACAGCGACCGCTTCCTGCTCGAGGAGCCCAAGGACCTTGCCAAGTGGAAGCAGGCAGTCGCCTTCCTGCTCACCTCGCGCGGCATCCCGCAGATTTACTACGGTACCGAGATACTGATGCACGGCTCGAAAGAAGGCAGCGACGGATATGTACGCCGCGATTTTCCCGGAGGTTTCGCCGGAGACACGGTCAACGCCTTTACTGCCGAGGGCCGCACGCCTCTTCAGAACGAAGCCTGGGATTACATGTCCAAAATCCTAAACTGGCGCAAAAAAGAGGCCCGCGACGTCATGGCCAATGGCACACTCAAGCACTGCATGCCTCAGAACGGCCTCTATGTCTACCAGCGCAGGTTTGGAGACAAAGAAGTGACAGTAATCCTCAACGGCCGCGACAGCGAACAGACGCTCACCATGGAACGTTCAGCCGAGTTGCTGCCCTACGGTATCACCCTGCACGACATCCTCACCGATAAGCCCGTCACCATCACCGAAACCATGACCTTTGCTCCCCGCCAGGTTTTTATCCTGCAAAACTTTTGAAAATCCGCCAAAACAGTTATATTTGTAGGCGGCTATATCGAAAATGGCCGGACACACAAATCTAAATCCTCAGAAAACCTTGAAAAAAGTTGTATTCACACTGCTGATGGCGTTGATGCTGACGGGCGTTGCCCGGGCGGCTGACGCGGATGACAATGTCTATGTCGCCGAGCGTGTCGTGACATGCCGGATCAGCGCAAAGGACGGGAAAGTCACTGACGCAAAGATTACGCAGGATTACCAGCTGTCGGCCCGACGGGTGGAAGGCACAGGCGTGCTGATGACGTTTTACGACCGCAATTCCAAGGTCGATGACGCCGGTGGCACCGGCGGCAAGCCTGAATACCGCGCCTGGGAAGACGGGGACATCTTCTACTCGGGCACCCGCGTCTGCATGCTGCCGGTGAAGGTAAAGCCAGGCAAGACCTCCAGGGCTCACGTTCAGGTGTCGTATGAAAACCCGGCGTTCCTGGATGACATAATGCTGACATCCTCGCTTTACGACATTGAGAGCGAGAAGGTGACAGTGCAGATTCCGGCTGAAGTCGCCGATTGGGTGACCGTTGATATCTTCAACGGCACGGGTCGTGAAAAGCTTTCGCGTGAGACGGACAAATCCGGCAATGTGACGGTGACGGTTACCGCCGACAATGTCAAAGCCTTCAGCGGCGAGTCTATGATGCCCGACCCGACGGCATGCCTGCCGATTGTGCGTATTAACGCGGCTTTCCCCAAACTTGACGATTTGTACACCTATCTGCGGTCCAAGCTTGAAAGTCATGAAAATGTTGATGCCGACATCGCCGCCCTCGCCGGTCAGCTGGCAGGGGAGGCCGGCACTGGTACTCAGGCCCGTATCGATGCCGTTGCACGATGGGTACGCAAAAACATCCGATATGTCGCTATCGAGCACGGCGAGCTGGCGCATAAGCCTGTCCCCGCCGCCGAAGTCCTGCGCGGCCGCTACGGCGACTGCAAGGGTTCGGCAAATCTTATATGCGCGTTGCTGAAATCCATGGGCATCGACGGGCGTCGCGTATGGGTGGGCACCCGTGGCGGCGTCGTGGCACCTTTCAGCAAGAGCACAAGTCTGGGCGGCGCCGACCACATGATTGCCGCCGCCGTTGTCGGCGACAGTATCATCTATGTGGACGGCACGGCTGAGAACGCTCCCCGGGGATATGTCTCCAAATTTATTGCCGGGCAGGAGTGCATGATTGAAAACGGTGACAGATACCTGCTTACGCACGTCTCCGACCCGTATCCATCAGAGAGTCTGCTGCGCCATACCGGACGGCTTGCCGTCGACGGCAACACCCTCCGCGGCTCTCTGCGCTACGAAATGACCGGCGGCTGGCGAAGCATGATTGAGACCGCAGTCGCGGGAACTACCGCGGCACGCCGTCCCCAGATTCTCAACTCCTTCCTGACACACGGCCGCAAGAGTATCAGGGTTGAAGAAGCTGAACTGTTGCCTGCTCCCGCCTATGACGCCGATTCCTCGGTCATTGTTGCCACCGTCAGTGACAGCGAGGGGGTAAAGGCTGTTTCGGCCCGTTCCAAGCTGTACGTCATGCCGCGTCTGTTGCGTATGAACACGATGGAACAGGTGGATGCGCACAACCGCCGCTGGCCCATCGACGCTTCCGGTTTCCGACCCATCGAGGCCGATGTGGTGATAGACCTCCCCGAGGGCTATGTCGCCGACCGGCTGCCTTTTACCGCCACCATCGATAATCCCTGGTTTGAGGGCTCGGTGACATATTCGGCTGAAAACGACAATTCGGTGCGCTGCATCGCCTCGTTGCGTCAGCGTCGTCAGGGCGCATCGGCGGCCGAGGCCGCCGAGTGGAACAACGCTGTAAAAGAGGTCGATAAAGCCTCGAATTCTGCCTTGGTCCTACTGAAGGCGGATCCCCAATAAAAAAGAACTTCAAAATCCTATGAGAATATGACTGCGAAAAACATTCTGCGCATCATAGCGCTCCCGTTGTTCCTTGCGATATTTTTGCCCGCGGTATCGAAAACCGGCATTAATGAGAAATTTTTCAAAAAGGCCGCCGAAAAAGTCTGGACCAACGATGCCGCCGGAGTCTTCAATCCGTCGACACCCATCCCCGACAGCATCGCTCAGGGACAGTCGGCGGTTATAATAGCCCGTATGGACTATTTCGAGACCAAGCGCGACGAGCAGAATTCATACTATACCGTCTCCGCACGCACAAACCGTACTCTTGTGAACCATTCACGCCGGAGCATGGTCAAAGTGCTTGACCAGAGTGCCGTCGACTACTACACCGAGTTTGAGTTCGGAAGTAAATCGGAACGGAAAGAATACGGTTTTCTGATTGACACCCAGGTCGAGAATGCTTTCGGCGCCCGCGTACATAAGGCGGACGGCACGGTTGTCGACATTGACCCGAAGACGGCACTCGAAATCAGTGACGGCAAGAAGGCCGACAAAACCAAATCGTATAAGATAGTCATACCTTCGCTTGAAGTCGGTGATGTCATAGAGTATTTCTATTACACCGAATATCTGCATGAACGCGGCGATGTCAGCGGCCTGGATATGTCGCTGAGCGACCGTTATCCTATAATGAACCGCATAATCTCGGGAAAATTCGACCCCGAACTCACCGCCGAGTTCTACAGCTACAACGGCGCTCCGCGTGTGAGTTGTACGCAAAGCGGCGAATTTTATACCGCCAATATGCAGTGCGGCAATATCGCAGCCGTCTCTTTCAGCAAGTTCCTGTATCCCGAGCATCAGTTGCCCTTTGTGCGCCTTAATGTGCTCAACAACTATCAGATGCCCGGTGAGAGCCGCTTCTTTGCCTCTACCTCGCGCCGTGGCGGGCTGTACAGCAATGTCACTTCCGCGCAGATAATCATCGAGGCCAAGGATAATATCGCGCGTGTGGCACATCTGCTCTGGAAATCGACAAAGCCTCTGAGCCCTCTGCCCACACGCGCCGTCAAGATGACCCGCGACTACATCAAGGACCATCCCGGAGCCACTCCGCGCCAGATTGCGGATGCCGCCTATCTTGCCATACGCTACTGCAACTATACCGCTGATGACGAAGACCGCATATTCTCGCAGTTCCTGCTGGCGATGTTTTACAACGATGTGCTTGAGCGCTTCGGAATTTATCCGCTTGACCAGACCGGCATCGGCATCGTCAATCCGCGCAGCGAGGTACCCGTCGACCAGCTTTCGGGCTGGGACCAGACCAATTTCGTGGCCTGCGCCGGAGACTCCACCTACATGATGTATCCCGGTTTCAATATTGCTCCCGGCGAATATCCCGCCGAGTTTCAGGGTTCGGGAGGCAAAAGTTTTCTGGGCCGGATGCGTGAGCCGGAGAAGCAGCGTCCGGTTGAGGACTTTACAGTACCGGCAAACAAATATTCCAGAAATTTCGTCAATGTCGAACTCACGGTTTCCCTCGCCGACGACGGAACTTCCGCGCTGAATGTCGAGCGTAACGTCACTCTCGGTGGCGGCGGCAAGCAGTATGGCGATGACCTCGTTGACCGTACCGAGTGGCTGAGAGGTGTCGAAGGATATCTTGGCATCGACAAGCCTTTCCGCGTAAAAGACTACGACGCAGGCGAGCGCGAGAACGAGCTGCGCGACGCCCTCATGGATGAGAGCGAGATTGTCACCGGTGCACGTCCCGACAGCATAATGGATTTCAGCATCACCGAACGTGGATTTCTGCCGGGACGCGACCGGATGAAGTATCGCACCACGGCACGGTACAGCGGCCTTGTCGAAGACCTCGGCGGTGACCTCTCGGTCACCCTGGGGCGCCTTGCCGGACATGTCGCCAGACTTGAAGGCAGCGAACGCGAGCGCCTTCTTGACGCCATGCTGCCCACTTCGTACCAGAACACGCACCTCATCACTTTCAAAGTCCCGCAGGGGTATAAGGTGGACAAGACATCGCTGACCGAGTTCAACCGCCAGACCGCCAATGCGCTCGGTGCTTTCGCGGTAATCGCCAGCGAGAACGAAAACGGGGATATATCCATCAGTTGTGTACTGCGCATGAAGTATGCTACCGTCCCCCTGCAGTCGTGGCCTCTCATGCGCGACCTCTACGATGCCGCCGCTCAGTTCGCCGACGCGGCCATCATCTTCACCAGACAGTAACTGATTTGAAAAATCCTTTCAGACAGACAGGATGGACGGTGCCGGTGGTGTCGGTCGCAGTGGCCGTGCTTGTCGGCGTGGGACTCTCCTTGTTCCCGCCTACGGGTGACGACCTGCATCTGTCGTGGCCGTGGCGCCGCTGGCTTGCATGGGGCGAAGGTCCCGACTGGGACGGTGTGCGCGATTTTGCTGTCTGGTTTTTCAACAACGAAAACCGACGGCTGGCCAATTTCGTGATGATGGCTCTTGCCGCTCTGCCACGCTGGGTGGCCGGCATGCTGTCCGGCGTTGCCGTCGGTTATGTCGTTTATAAAGGCTCGCGACTGGCTGATTTGGACCGGCGTCCTCTTGCATTTGCATGTTGGACAGCCGCAGTGTTGCTCGGCCTGCCATGGTACGACCAATTGTATCTTCTTGATTTCCAGCTGAACTATACATGGGCCGCCGCCATAATGCTTGCTTATGCGGGCGCGTTGCTCAATCAGGATAGGCAAGGATGGCGTAACCTTATGGCGACGTTTGCCCTTGCTCTCTTGCTGGGTGTATGGCATGAGGGCTTTGGCGTGCCGTGTCTGCTTGCCACGATGACTTTAGCTTTATTTTTCAGGCAATTCCGTACGCCGTCTACATGGATGGCGATTGCAGGACTGACTGTAGGCAGTGCGTTTCTGATGATTACTCCGGTAATGGCGGCGACAATGTCGCAGGCCGGAGGACCCGGAGCTCGTTATTTCGGTGGCCAGCTCAGCCGTCTTGTCTACCCCTATTTTGCAGTAGGTATCGCATATTTCGTCGTACTGGCGGCCACGTCGGGTGCGAAAAGACAAAATATTTTCAGACAGCCTCTGTGGACTTTCGCATCGGTTGTGGTCGCTGTCTCGTGGGTAATCACATATGTCACGGCAACCGGTCCGCGTGCCTTCACTCCCGGACTTGTCTTTTCCGGCCTCGGTTTCGTGACGTGTGCGGTCATGCTGGCACGTCATCAGAAGCACTGGCGGCGTGCTTCGATAGCAGTGGCGTTCCTGATATACGCCTTCCTGACCGTTCATCTCATTTGCGTGGATGTTGTCTGTGCCCGGCTTGGCCGCGAATACCGACAGACCATCGAGGCATGGCGGCGCGACCCTTCGGCCACGGCTTTCGTGCCCATGACGAGCCGCGCCGAAGTACCGTTGATATGTATCTGGAAGCCCCATTATAATATCTTCAGTCATTATGGTCCGGTGGCGCAGATATCACGCTATTATTTTGAAACAGATACCCTTCGTCTTGCGGTACCCGAGGAACTTGCGGACTATACCCCTGACAAGGCCGGGAAAATCCCCGGCGACGCACGGGCGACCATATACAAAGGCTACCTCGTTTGTCCGTGGCTTGGTCCCAAGGCGATGGCGCTGGGCATGCGCGACCGTTACGGATGGGACGAGAGACAGCGGGAATACTATTACGTCCCTTTCCGTTCGCGTGCCGACAACCGTATTTACGGATGGCTATATCCCAACCGCACGGACATAGACGTTACCTTGCGCAGCGAGCCGGAATACCTGTACACCTGGGGCTTTACAATTGAAGACTGGGAGCTGAGGGAGATAGAGACCCGGAGCGGACATCTTACACGATGAATGTAACCTGTGAAATTTGTAATAAATTGAATTGAAATGGATATTGTATTGACTATTGTGGCGGTGGCGCTTGCCGCCATTCTTGTTTTTACTGTGACGCGTCTGATGGGCGAGCGCACACAGGCAGCTTCGGCTGGCGCGATGGCCGAGAGTCTGCGACGGCAGCTTGACGAGCGGGATGCGCGCCTTGACGAGAGTATGCGGGAGCAGACACGGCTCACTGCCGAAAACTCCCGCCTGCAGGCTGAAAACCGGGCGCTCGAAACGCGTACGACCGAGATGCAGGCGCAGATGCACGACCGCTTCAAGGTCCTCGCCTCGGAGGTCATGAACGCCAATTCGACGCTGTTCCGCGACCTCAGCGCCGAAAAACTCGGCGACATCCTCACACCCTTCCGCAATGAGCTGGACGAGTTCCGCAAGACCGTCCGCGACAGCCATGAGCAGGAAACCGCCGACTTGCGCACTCTGCGCGAGGCCGTCGGCGACCTGCGTCAGTCCAATGCAAAGGTGTCGGCTACGGCTGACGACCTTGCCCGCGTCCTCCGCGGGGACACGCGCGCTCAGGGCAAGTGGGGCGAGGTCATCCTCGAACACGTCCTCGAAAAATCAGGCCTCGACCCCGATGTCTACACCATCCAGGCAACCCGCGCCGACGATGGCCGGGCTCTGCGCAACGAGGAGCGTGACAGCCTGCGCCCCGATGTCATCATCCGCTATCCCGGCAAGCGCTACACCGTCATTGACGCCAAAATGTCGCTGACGGCTTTCAGCGCCATGTCTGTAACCGACGATCCGGAAACGCGCCGTGCCGCCGCTGCCGAGCACCTGCGTTCGGTGAACCGTCACATCGAGAAACTGTCGCGCAAGGATTACTCGGCTTGTGTGGCCGATGACAGCGAGCCTCTCGGCTTCGTGATAATGTTCATCCCCGTCGAGGCGGCATATATCGCAGCCTTGCGCCTCGACAATCAACTGTGGGAGAAGGCTTATGCCCGCAACGTCGTGCTTGTGTCGACCAGCCAGCTTATTCCGCTCCTGCGCCTTATAGAGCGCACCTGGAGCCGCGAAAAAATTACGAAAAACTCCCTCGACATCGTCCGTCGCGGCAATCTCATGCTTGAGAAATTCCGCCTGATGGTGGAGGCCGTCGAAAAGACCGAGAATGCAATGGCCGAAGCGTCGCGACAGCTCGCTACGGTGCGCAGCCGCCTCACCGAAGGGGACGGCAACCTAATCTCACAGGCCGAAAAACTGCGCAAGCTGGGCGTGACGGCACAGAAACAGCTGTCGCGCAAAATGCTCGACGAAGCCGAGGAAACGGATTGACGGGAAAATTGGCGGATTAGCTTTTACCGCAGCGCGTTGTAGGCGATTTCGGATATATCGGCTATGCAGTCGGCTGCGACACGGGAGTTGAAATTGGCTTCGGCGACAAAGACGGCGATGGCATAACCTCCGCCGCCGCGGCTGGCCGGAAGCTCTACATATCCCACATCGTTGATGGCACGCAGCAGACCCGTGCGCGGGTTGTTGCCGCCTGTGCCGGTCTTGTGATGCAGAACCGCCCCTTCGTCCGGAATGCCGGCGATAAGGCGGTTCTGACCTGTCTTGCAGGCCGCCATAAGCTCTTTGATGCGCTTTGATGCCGGAGTGTCCTCCCGTTTGTAAAAGTCATAGACGAGCGAGGCCATGGCGCGGGGAGTGCACCAGTTGTCGGGGTATAGTTCCCAGTTGACGTTCATCTGGTTTTCGTAGTACCGGAACATGATGTCCCGGATACCGAGCTTGCCGAGGCGGCGCTGCACGGCGTGGGGGCCGCCGACATATTCGGTGAGGATGTCAAAAGCGTTGTTGTCGCTGAGGGTGAGGGCGAATTTAAGCAGACGGTCGACGGCAACGGGCAGATTGCCCTGTCTGTGCATGCGCCTCAGCGGGCTCCAGGTACCGGGCCTGAGCTGGGAGCGAGTCACCATGACGGTGTCCTCCATAGCTCCGAACTTGTCGGCGACGGCGATTGCCGTGGCAAATTTCACTGTGCTCATCATCGGGAAACGTTCGTCGAGGTTGACGCCGTAGACGAGGCTGTCGGTGACCACGCATACGCCAATCATTCCGTCTTTACGGGAAACATAGCTCTCGAGCTCAAGTTGCAGCGGAGCGTTGTGCGGTGCAGGCCTCATTGAGTCGGCGGCGTTGAAATCGGCGGCATCGATGACCGCCGTGCTGTCGCCCCATGCGGCGGGCCTGTCCTCGTCAGCCCCGTGGCCGCAGGATGCCGTTGCCAATAATGAGATTAACGATGCTATGATGAACTGATATTTCATTTATTCTTAATGTGATATGATTTTGCGCTTTGAGTTAAATTTTGTAAATTTGCCGGAAATTCACATTTACGCAAAGCCTGATATCCGGGCTTACCCGAAAACCAACTGCAAAGATACGGTTTTCCCGACATTCTTTGCCGCATTTTCTCGCTCTGATTGCTCATGAAGATTAATTTAACATACGTTGTACTATTCCTGTGTCTTGCAGTTCTCCCGGTGCAGGCCAAGGAGGGAGTGTCGGCCAAAAATGCGCGGTTGCTGGAGCGTCTCGACTCGCTAATCGACAACAGCGCGCAGTTCGCCCACGACAAGGAGGCGCGCATATCGTCGTTGCGCAACTCGCTGGCCGGAGCGTCCGATCCGGAGAAGCGCTATTGGCTCACGGCCTCGCTGTACGACGAATATTCGGCATACGACTCGGACTCGGCTCTTGTCTACGCCCGCCGCGGCCTTGAACTGGCGCGTGCCCTGAACCGCCGGGACCTTGTCAACGACCAGGAGCTCAACAGAGTGTATGTACTTACCGCAACGGGATTTATGGATGAGGCCTACCGTTCGCTGATGCGCCTCGACCGCAATACCTTTTCGCCCGACCAGCTGTACAAATACTGCGACCGCATGCTTTTCCTGGCCACACACCAGTCGTCCGATGCCGAGGGACGCGCGGGACTGGCCGCTCATGAGCTTGACTCGCTTGTGCGTCAGACCATAGCTTCGATGCCCGCTGAAGCGCAGTCATACTGCGGCCTGCGAGGGTGGGAGACATACAAAAATCCAAAGCAGGTCGACCAGGCGATTGCCGCGCTGAAGCCAAAGGTGGACAAATCGGGTTTCAAGACGCGGGAGGACGCCCTCAACGCATATGTGCTTAGTCAGCTGTACGACTATAAGAATGACGAAGACCACCGTCTGCGCTACCTCATTCTTTCGGCCATGGCCGACGCACGCACATGCAACAAGGAGATAGCATCGCTGGAGTCGGTGGCCAATATCCTGTACGACAAGGGTGACCTCAACCGCGCCTCGAAATACATCAACTTCGCCATCGCCTGCGCGAGCCGTTACAAGAGCCAGGTGCGCATGCCCTCGCTGGCCGAGGCCCAGGACCGTACCATGCGTGCCATCCTTGACCGTAACACGCGCCAGGGACGTCACCTGTTCGTGCTGTTGCTGGCGCTGGCAGCTCTGCTTGGAATTCTTGCGCTGGCCGTTATTCTGCTGATAAGACGTACACGTTCGCTCAAACGCTCGCGCCGTAGTCTGCATGAGACAAACGAGAAGCTGTCGCAGCATGTGCAGAGGCTCAAGTCAACGGGCGAGGAACTGCATGCCACCAACCTCAAGCTTGAGGCTTCCAACGAGAAGCTTGCCGAAAAGTATGACGATGCCGTGCAGAATGCCTCCGACCTGGTGACGTCGAACTCCGACAAGGAAAAGTGCATAGCCGACATCTTCGCCTTGTGCTCGGACTATATCACTAAAATCGAGGATTTCAGGACGCGTATATTCCGGTTGATGATTGCCGGCAAATACGAGGAGGCCCGCGACATCGCCAAATCGGGCGAGCTGTCCAGCCGCGAGCTGAAAGACCTCTACGCCAACTTTGACCGGCTTTTCCTACGCATTTATCCCGATTTTGTCAGCGACCTCAACACGCTGCTCAAACCCGACTCGCAGATTGAGCAGAAACAGCAGGGTGTCCTCAATACCGAACTGCGTATCTGCGCGCTGATGCGACTGGGCGTAAGCGACAGCAGCAAGATTGCCAAGTTCCTGCATGTGTCGGTACAGACCGTCTATAACACATCGCAACGTTTGCGCAACAAAGCCTTGATACCACGCGAGAATTTTGCCGAAACAGTGCGTTCATTAGGTCAGATTTCGCTATAACCAACCCTACTTTATTTTAACCGCTATCATAATTAAATTTACCAGTTTAAAGTACAATACCACTGATATACAGCAGAATAAACTTTACCGCATTTACCATAGCATTTTACTGAACCTTGTCTGTAACTTATTTTAGCTTTAATTTTGCGATGTAAACAAACCGAACGGCGCAGGGCTTTTGTGGCCTCCGCGATGTCGGTTCCGAAGGCCGGAGGGCCCCGGATGTTTACAGTGAGTGAAAATAGCTGTCAGTGTGTGCGGCCGCAGGTTCGGCCAACAACCGGATTTGCGTACGCGCGTCACTGTCAACAAAAATCCTCGCAAGCAACCAAGAACCTTCTTGCCTGAACAATACCATAACGGCAAAAGTCGTGAAGAATAACATAAGCAAACAGAGCAAACCTTAAATACTACAATCAGAGCAATTAAGAACCTTTAAAATCTTTACCTGAAAGACTTATGCAGTGAAAACTGCGCCGGTGCGACCAATGTGGCCGCACTTTTTGCGTTTTTAAGGCGAGGTAAAACAAGGTGCCGAACTTTACCGGACGCTCGCTCGTTTTATTTGTGATGCTTTGCATATAATTTGTGCGGTATCCTGCCGTTTTATAACTTAACAGACATCGATGAGAAAATTCGTTATAGCCGTTATGGCGATGGCGGTGACTGTCTGTACGATGCTGGTGACCTGCAGTGCCGTGCGGTCGAAAACCGGACAGATCAGTCAGGCCGAGGCCGACTCTCTGTTCGAGGTCGCCGTAAATATTATAAAGAAATACGAGACGATGCACAAGCCCAAGGACTGGCCTTTTGTGGGCTACGGTCACGGCGTGCTCCCCGGCGAGAAGTTCAGCCGCAAGCGCACGCTTACCGAGGCCGAGGCAGACGCCTTGCTGCGCAAGGACCTGCGCGACAATATGGCCGTGTTCAGTAAATACGGTGCCGACTCGCTGCTGCTTGGCGTCCTGGCCTATAATGTAGGCCGCGGACGCGTCCAGCGCTCGTCGCTTGTTAAGAAACTTGATGCCGGAAGCCGCGAGATTAAAGAGGTGTACCTCTCGTTCAACCGTTACCGCGGAAAGAGGCACAACGGCCTCGCAAGACGCCGTACCGAAGAATTTCAGGAACTTTTCATAGAAGTTATCGAGTAAAAATATACGATAATGACTTGTCATGCGTATATAATATAATACTACACACGAATCTGAACACAGTTTTGTCATGCGTTTGAAAGTTATAATAGCATCGTTAGTGGCGTCCGTGATATTTTCAATCTCGGCCTGCTCCAACGGCAAATCGGAAAAAGCTGTCGTCAGGGCGCGTCTTGACTCGTTTCCCGACCCGGTGCGTCCTATTGTCGGTGCTGTGATGAAGAATGACAGGGAGAAGTTCGCCTCTCTCATCCTTTATCCCCTCGTGCGCGAATATCCCCTGCATGATATAAACAGCAGGGAGGAGATGCTGCGCTATTATTCTGTCATCGCCGACGACTCGCTGCACAATGTCATCGCCGGGTCCCGACCTGCCGACTGGGACCAGTATGGCTGGCGCGGCTGGTCACTTCTGGACGGCCAGTATGTATGGGTCGATGACAGCATATACTCCATCCCGTACATGAGCAATGCCGAGAGGGCGCTACGCGACACACTCGTGGCCCGCGACCTGGCCTCGCTGTCAGCGCCGCTTGGCAAGGGGTGGACGCCCGAGTGCTGTTTCCGTCAGAAAGACGGCAAGCACATCTACCGTATCGACCGCTCGGCAAAACAGGGTGTAAAGCCCACATACCGCCTGCTGATGTACACCGACACCGACAAGATGCGCGGCGAGCCCGCCCGAAACCTCACGGGCTACCGCGAGGCCGAGGGTTCGATGGTGATAATAACCTATTACTTTTCCACTCCCGAAGGCGGTCAGGTGATAGTGACTCCCGAACCTGTCGACTCGCCGTATCCCACCCTCGAAATCGAAGGTCAGGGAATCGCCTCCGGCACGTCAATGGACCTTGTCAAGGCCTACTGGCTGGACATGCTGCCGCCGGACGGCGATAGTAAGGCCCCGGCTAAATAACCGGGCCGGACTGACAACCAAAATTCAGACATAATATTATATAACGATAACAAACTAACAAATATCACTTTCAAAGTATGCTAAACGAGAAACGTGCTTCCATGGGACATGGAGTGCTGCTTATCGCGCTGTTTTCGTGCGCGGCTTTCTATATCGGCAGTGCCCGCATCTTTACCGAAATTTCGCTGAGTCCGATGATTATCGGCATCGTGCTGGGTATGGTTTATGCCAATTCGCTGCGCATGCACCTGCCGGATACATGGGTGCCCGGCATTCAGTTCTGCTCGAAGAAAATTCTTCGTCTGGGTATCATCCTCTATGGTTTCCGTCTCACCTTCCAGGACGTCGTGGCAGTCGGCACTGCCGGTATTGTCATTGACGCCATTGTCGTTACTGTAACGATTGATTATCGGTGGCTACTGGCTGGGCAAACTGCTGCGCATGGACCGTGACATCGCCCTGCTGACATCCATAGGTTCGGGCATCTGCGGCGCCGCTGCTGTCCTCGGTGCCGAGGCCACACTGCGTACCAAACCTTACAAGACCGCCGTCGCCGTGGCCACGGTGGTAATCTTCGGAACTCTGTCGATGTTCCTCTATCCCATAGCCTATCGCGCCGGCATCCTCGACCTCAGCCCCGTACAGATGGGCATTTTCGGCGGTTCGACGCTGCACGAGGTTGCACACGCCGTCGGCGCCGGTAATGCAATGGGCGGCGAAATCGCCAATGTGACTGTTATCGTCAAGATGATACGCGTGATGATGCTTGTCCCCGTGCTGCTTGTGCTGGCATGGTGGGTGGCAGCCTCCCGCAAGTCAGCGGCTGTAGCCCAAGGCGGCGAGGCCGCCGGCAAGAGCAAAATCGCCGTGCCCTGGTTCGCCCTCGGCTTCCTTGCCGTAATCGCCTTCAACAGCTTTGACCTTCTGCCCGCGGCCGTGGTTGACGTCATCAATTACATCGACACTTTCCTGCTGACAATGGCCATGGCCGCCCTCGGCGCCGAAACCAGCTTCGACAAGTTCAAGAAGGCCGGCGCCAAGCCTTTCGTCCTTGCTTTCCTCCTTTATGTCTGGCTCATCGTCGGCGGCTGGGCCCTCGCCCGCTATGTAGCACCCTTGTTCATGTAATCAGGTCAATAATCCCATATAAAAATTGCCGCCCGAACCCGGACGGCAATTTTTTTGCTTTGAATGTTGTCAGAGGACTGGTTTGTGGGTGAGGGCGGCGAAGGAATCGGCGTTGTGGACGAGGGCTACGAGGGGCGAATTCTGCTGAGCCTGGCGGTACATGCCCTCCTGCTCACGGTTGGTGGTGTCGACCTCCCAGGGACCCATGTGCCAGCGGATGGCCAGTATTTCGTTGTCCTCGAGGTCGAGACCGCTGCGCAGGAGGCGTATCACCGATTTCTCGCCGTGACCGACGGGCAGGTCAGAGTAGTCGTAGCTGTAATCGTCGAATTTCTCGTACTGGCCGACCTCATTCTTGCGCTGGCGTACGGTCTTGCGGTAGATGTCGGCCTTGCAGACGTCGTGCAGCAGGGTGGCTACGGCCACCGAGTCATGCGGCAGCTGTTTCTCCAGGTCGGGTCTAAGCTTAATCAGTGCCTCGCGCAGGGCCATGGCAGTGTCATATACCTCGAGCGAGTGGTGGACGAGGCCGCCCTCGTAGTTGTCGTGGTTGCGCACCGAGGCCGGAGCCTTGAAGAAGCCCAGAGCCTCGAGGTCCTCGATTACATATTCCATGTTTTCGCGCCCGGTGTCAAGCAGGAGCTTGCAGAAACGCTCTTTGTCTTTTGCTATTTCGTTATCCATATATTGTTGAGTCGTTAATCGTTGTCAAAGGATTGGCGAGAGCAGGCGCACTATCGACTCGGCGGCTTTATGCACATAGGAGCGGCGTGCCCATTGTGTCGGCAGCAGGCGCCGCGAGTGGCGCAGGTCGCCCATGAATATCGATGTCATGCGCTCGTTGAACTGCCGTGAGTAAACAAACATGTTGCCCTCGAAATTGTGCTCGAAGCTGCGGAAATCGAAGTTTGTGGAGCCCACGGCCGACACCTCGTCATCAATAATCATTGTTTTGGCGTGCATCATGCCGGGCTCGTAGAGATAAATCTTTATGCCCGACCGCAGACACTCGGCGATGTAGCTGAAGGATGCATAGTCGAGCATGCGCGAGTCGCTGCGCTGAGGCAGGATTATGCGTACGTCCACGCGGGCCAGGGCGGCAGTCTGCAGGGCCTTCAGCAGTCCGTCGGTGGGGAGGAAATAGGGGGTCTGGATGAAGATGCGTTTCTGGGCTGAAGCTATGGCGCGCTGGTAAATCAGCTCGTCGTTGCTCCATGATGACGTGGGCCCCGAGGTCACCATCTGTGCCCCGGCCTCGCCGTTTTCGGGCGTCTCCGGCACCTCGTCCTCGATGAGAGGCATGCCCATGAAGTTCCAGTCGACGGCGAAGGAGTATTGCAGCGATCGCACCGCCGGTCCGGTCAGGCGCAGATGGGCGTCGCGCCAGCTCTTGAAATTCTTGCCGCCGTCGATGTAGCGGTCGGCGATGTTCATGCCGCCCACATATCCGATGGCACCGTCTATGACTACGAGCTTGCGGTGGTTGCGCCAGTTTATGCGGCTCCCGAATACGGGCAGGGTGACCTTGAAGAACGGATGGCACTCGACCCCCGCCTTCCGCATCTCGCGCCAGAACCTGTTTTTGGTGCGGAACGAGCCCACATGGTCGTAGATGACACGCACCTTCACGCCCTCACGCGCCTTGTCCATGAGGATTTTGGCGATGCGGCGGCCTGCGTTGTCATCGGTGAAGATGTAATACTGCAGGTTGATGTAGCGCGTGGCGGCCCTGAGGTCGGCCTCAAGAGCCGCCATCTTGGCCTGTCCCGATGTGAAGACGCGGATGTCATTGCCGGGAAAATACTGTGCGTCGCAGAGCGACCGTGCCAGTTTAATCTGCTGCTGTGTCTGTTCCCGCAGCCCCAGGGCGGACAAGTCGGGATTGCGGTACCGCTCGGCGCGCTTGAGGCGGCGGCGGTTGCGGCGCGAAATCATACGCGTGTTGCGGATGTTGCGTCCGAAAAAGATGTACAGGATGATGCCGACGATAGGGAGGAGCAGAAGCACGGTAATCCATGCCAGCGACTTCACCGGATTGCGGTTCTCGGCCAGCACGATACCCAAAATCAGGATAACTGTGGCGGCATACACAACCAGAAAGGTGTTGTGCACCCACGCGCTGTCGATAATATTCTGCCAAACTTCCACCATACCACAAAATTACCAAATCACAACCAAATCATTTTCACTGTTAACAACAATTAACGCAAGACGGCTTCAAAATAATTTCATCAGCAGTATAAAGTTTTTGTTAATTATTTTGCGTAACTTAGCGGAACGAATTTTCATATTTGAATTTTTGAAACATACTTAGCGACATGTCAAATCCCGTAAAGAAGCTTGTCCAAGCGTGGAAAAGTTATAAAGAATTGCAAAACAGACCGCTGTGGCTCGAATTTATCCTATCGGACTACTGTAACCTAAATTGTCGCGGCTGTACGCATTATTCTCCGCTTGCGCCCAAGGAGTTTTGCAACCTCAAAAATCTTGAGGCATCGATGTCGCACCTGGGAGAGGTCTGCCGTGGCGTTACAGGTACGGTAAACCTTATCGGCGGTGAGACACTGCTGTACCCGCAGCTTGTCGAGGCCATGCATATATTGAGAAAGTATTTTCCGCAGCCTGTCCAGGCGAAAATTTTTACAAACGGACTGATGCTGCCTAAGATGTCTGACGAGTTCTGGAAAGCGGCTAAGGAACTGGATTTTGTAATCTCCATCACGCAGTATCCGGTATCCTTTGATTATGATGCTGCGTTCGAGCTGTGTAAGGCCAAGGGTGTCGCATACGAAGTGTTCGGCGACAGGACAAAGCAGAATTCGTTTTTCCGTTTCGGACTTGATCCGCACAAGCGTCGGAACAAGTATGTGTCTTACCTAAAATGCTATAACCGCGGATGTGTTTCTATTGTCGAAGATAAGATTTATCCTTGTTCAATCAGCGCGTGTGTACGTCACCTCAACAATGCCTGCGGCACAAAATTCGAGCATGTCGACGGTGACTGGAAATATGTCCGGGACATACACAGCTGGGACGATATCCGCCGCCTGCGCAACCGTCCCGTCCCCTTCTGCAGCTACTGCGTCAATCCTCCCTCCATCATAGATTACGCGACATCCCGAAGGAAAGCCGACGAATGGGTGAATGATTAGAGCATTACAAAGCCGGAAACCTCCGCTTCACAAGTCTGTACAAAAATAGCCGTCCTGATGTTGGGCGGCTATTTTTGTACACTGTATTCAATATATGCGATAAAAAGACAGGCCGGCGCCGGGGGCGTCAGCCTGTCGGGTATTCAGGTAGTTGAGGTTATTTTACCAGAACTTTGGTGACGGCGGTGGGGGTGCGCTTGATGTAGAGGCCGGGTGCGATGTTGCGGCTGTCTACGCGGGCTCCGCGGAGGTCGTAGTATACGGCGTCGGCATCGGTTTCGCCTGCAAGTTCTTCTTCGGTGACGATGATGTCGTCCACGCCTGATGTGCCGTTGGCTTTGAAGCGGATGGCGTCCACATAGTCGAGGCCGCTGTAGATGTTGCCTGCATCGAGGGTGTAGAGGTTGGCCTCATATTCGGCTCCGTTGACGAGGTTGTCGAGCATGCCGAGGAAGTTCAGGCGCTCGGTCTGTCCCGAAGGAATGACCTTTGACGAGAAGACAGCGACGGTGATGGTGTTGTCCTTGTCGTCGAGCGGGGTGATGATGGCGACAAACTGGGGAGCGACGTCCTCGTCGAGGGCTTCGACGTCAACCGACATCTCGGCGTTTGCGGGGTCGACGGCCTGGGCGCTTGCCATCTTGAAGTTGCGGGCGGTGTAGCTGCGGGTGGCGGCGCTGACGGTGAGGCTGTAGGTCTTGCTGCCTACGATGGAGCCGCTTTCGTCAATGAAGCGCAGGTAGTAGGTACCGGAGCTGAGAGCGCTGAGCTTGCCCGAGAAGGATACGGTGGCGGTGCCGTTGGCGGCTACCTTGACCGAAGTCTGGTTAAGAGTGCACTGCTTGCTGTATGAGAACCAGCTCTTCTTGTAGAAGGTAGGTGTGACCTTGGCATCGACTGCGGTCGAGCCCTGGTTGGTGAACTCGACGGAGAGCTTGCAGTCGGACGAGGCGGTAAAGCCGGTCGAGGTGCTTACGCCGCTGATGGCCAGGTTGGCTGTGGAAGTCGTGGTGGTGGTGGTCTGCTGCTTCTCCTCTACGGTAACCTGAGGGGGCGAGTTTAGGATGGTGTTGTTCTCGTCGCAGATTACCAGGTAATAGTTGCCGGCTTCGATGTCGGATGAGAGTGTGCCGCTGATGTTGGCGGTCTTGGTGGAGTTCTTGGCGATTGTGACGCTTACGCTGCCGAGTTCGGCCTCGACACTGTAGGTGCTGCCGCTGAGGGTGCAGAGGTAGCCTGCGAGCGTGAGTGTCTGGCTGGTCGAGTATGTGCTCTTGGCGGTCACGGCGACGGTGTAGGCCAGACCCTGGGTGAGGCCCTTGGTGACGGTGGCCTTGGTGACGGTGACTGTCTCCTCGGTGGTGTCGCCGGAACCGGCCTCGAGGACGGTTACCTGGACGGGAGTACCGACAACCTGATTGGCCGAGTTGGCGATGAGCAGGTAGTACGAGCCTGCGGCGAGCGACGACGAGACGGTGCCGGTGAAGCTTACGGTTGTCGAGGTGTTGGCGGGAACGGCAACTTCCTTGGTGGCGAGGGTGGCCTTGATGGTGTATCCGCTGGTCGACTTGGAGGCCAGAATGGCGCGGTAGGTCTCGGTCTGAGCCTTGGTGGGCCAGGTGCTCTTGAAGACGGCCTTGACGGTGGCGCTTTCGCCGACAATCAAGTCGCCCGAGGCGCTGACTGAGGTGACGGTGACCTCACCGGTCTCCTCGGAGGCGCTGGCCTTGCTGACAGTGACGGACTGCGCGCTGCTGAGCATGTTGTTGTCCGAGTCGGCGATGATGAGGTAATATGTGCCGGCCTCGAGTGTCGAGGGAACGGTGCCCGAGAAGGTGACGGTCTTGGTGGCCGACTTGGCGATGGTGATGCTCTGGCTCTGCAGGGTGGCCTGGATGGAATAGGAAGAGCCGCTGAGCGAGCACAGCAGGGCCTTTGCGGTGATGGTCTTCTGGCTTGTGTATGTGTTATTGAAGACAGCCTTGACGGTGGCGCTTTCGCCGACGGTGAAGGCCGAGGGAGTCATCGAGGTGACGGTTATTTCGCCGGTCTCGGTGCCTGAGGATGCAGCGTTGACGGTAACCTGCTCGGGCGTGTTGAGGATGTATCCGTCGGCGTCGGCGAAGCAGATGTAGTAAGAGCCTGCCGAAAGCGAAGTGGCGAGGTCAGCGCTCATCGAGGCGGTGGCTGTACCGTTAGCCTTGACGGTGACGGTGGCCGAGCCGAGGCTGGCGGCGACGCTGTACTGGTTGTTGCCGAGTGTGCAGAGGTAGCCGTTGACGGTTACCGACTCGGAAGCGCTCTTGGTGTTCTTGACGGTGGCGCTGACCTTGGCGGTCTCGCCGACGGTGAAGCCTGTGCTTGTGGTGTAGCCGGTGACGGTGATGCTGCCGGTCTCGGTATCCGAGCCCGAGCTGCTGCCGCTGCCCGTCGAGCCGTCGGCGGCCTCGAAGCCGTACGAGTTGACCTTGACCGAAGACGAGGACACGGTGATGTTGGCGTAGTTGTTGTCGCCGTAAGTTACCTTGAAAGGCTTCCAGTCGCCAGACACCTTATATACCAGCGAGGCCTTGTAGGTACCTGCGGCGACGGTGCTGGGGACGCTGATGGCGATGCTGCCTGTGCCGTAGCCGGGCTGCACGCTGCCGAGGCTCTTCGAGCCTACATACTGGACCTTGTCGTCACTGCCCTTGAGGGCGAGGGCGACGGTGAAGCTCCCTGCGTACGACGACATGTTGTAGAAACCGCCGTTGGTGGCCGAGAAGGTGAGGTTGCGGCTGCTGGCCGTGGCCTTGAAGGTGCCGTAGATGGCCAGGTACGACTCGGGCTTCACCGAGCCGCTGACGGGTTTGCGGATACCCAGGGTGGCGTCCTGCTGGGTGTTGTAGCCGCCCGAGAAGCCGCCTGCGCCCTGCCCCTCGGGGTTGAGGGCGCTGAGCTTGAAGTAGCCGTCGTAGCTGCCGCTCCATCCCCAGTTGATGTGGAAGGTGCCGTCGGTCTTGTAGCCGTCGCAGACGAAGCAGTGGCCGCCGCCGTTGGCGACGCCGCAGTATACGATGGGGCCTACGCTCTTGAGGTTGTCGTACATCATCTGCTCCCACTCGTCGGTGGAGTAGTAGTCGCGGAACTCGGTGTGTACGGCGTTGTCATACTGGAAGTTGTCGACCAGAGCGGGGGCGATGTCGAAGCTCGTCGCGCCCGAGCCGCCGTCCGAGTCGACGCCGTATTCCATGTTGACGGCATATCCGCAGGCCTTCATCAGCGTGGCTATGGCCGTGCGCTGGGCCGAAGTACCCGACGACGAGCTGGGATACGAGTTGAGCATGTTGGCCCAGTCAAAGGACGTGTTGGCGAAGTTCATCGACAGCGTCTGGCTGTTCCATGTGTACGAGTTCGAGCCATTGCCCTTGGCGGGATAGCTGTGGTACTTCATCACCTGGGCCATTGCCGTTGCCACACAGCCGGTGTAGGTGCGCTGGCCGCTCTTGGTGGGCATCAGGTTGTTATAGGGAGCGCTCTGGTCCCATGTGGTGGCGCAGAGGGGCGCGATGGCCGAGCGCGTGGCCTTCATGGGGGCGGCGCTGAGCTTTGTCTGCACCTTCTGGCGCGCGGGAGCCTTGGCCTCGCGGGCGTTGGCAAACTCAATCTGGCGGCTGTACTCTTCCAGCCAGTATTTCATTGCGGGAGGCATGGCTGCCTCGTCAAAGTCGGGGTTGTCGATGTATCCGAGGAGCGGCTGCGCCACATCGTCGGCGCCCACGAATATCGTCTGCGCGGGGGTGGAGAAGACGTAATAGGTGGGCAGATTGTTTAAGGTAGCTGTCTTGACCAGCTTCTTGGCGCCCTTGAATTTGGGCGCGCGCATGCCCTGGGTTGTAGCCGACGCCTCGTCAAGGCGGCTCAGGGCCTCGTCCGGCGTCAGCGTGCGGGCCTGTGTGGCGCCGACGGTAAGGGCTGTAGCCGAAAGGAAGAGTACAAATTTCTTCATCTTACATTTAAAATATCGGGTTACTATTGTGATTGCTTTTGTAGTGGTCCGTTTCGGGCCGGGGCCCGACCGGGGGCCGTGCGGCATTCCCCGACGCCACATCGACCGGCAGGATGTGTGTGAATTGTATGTCCGGAATAGCCTTGCGGGCTGCGGTGTGTGAAATTACTATGTGGTGACTGAATAATTAATTGTTTCGGAAACCTTGAAATCCTCTTTTGCTTCGGGAAAGACCAATAGCCGCTCAAAAATGAGCTACCATTGTGGTAACGGTTTGCAAATATAGACTCTTTGTCTGAGATATACAAATTTTAAGTGTATTTTGTTTAAGAAAATCCACGAATTAATTGCATTTTGTTAATTGGCGTGTCGTTTGGACATACGAAAAGCGCCCATACCGTTGTGACATGGGCGTAGTTGTGGCAATTTGCTATCGGGGATTTTGTAATGATTTCACTTGGGTGCCGCCATGCCATATTTGTCAAGGAGGTGGCGGTAGGTGTCGGTGGTGCGGAAACGGGCAATCCAGGAGTCGAGGAGGCGGAGGGTGGCGGTGTCGGCGGGGGCGACGGCCCAGGTCTGGAACTGGGTGAAGGAGACGGGCGTGTCGTATGTGAGGATGGTGTCGCGGGCGGCCATGCGTCGGATGAGGCCCTCGCCGGTGACGGCGTTGGGGATGCGTCCTGCCGAAACGAGCATGACGAGGTGCTCGGCGGTGCGTCCGGGTTGGGTCTTGACAGTGATTTCGCTGCCGATTTCGGCGGCGAGGTTGCGGATGCGGTCGGCCACCGGCGAGCCGTCGGCCACCCATACCTCACGGCCGCCCAGGTCCTGTGGAGACATGACGGCAGTGGTGTCGTCACGGCGCTGGACGAGCACCTGGCGGTCGAGATACAGCGGTGCGGAGAGGAGCACGGAGTCCTTGAGGCGACGGGTGGAGGGCAGGGCGGAGATGACGATGTCGAAGCGACTCTCGCGGAGGCCTTTCAGGGCATACGGCAGCGGGGCGAAGGGATGCAGCTTGATCGGGCGTTTGTTGGCGGCGGCCATGGCGGTAATCATCTCGTAGTCGAGGCCGCGGGCGCTGTCGCCGCTCATGTTGTAGGAGAGGGGCGATACCTCGATGGCGATGTCGAGGGTGTCACCTCCGGACTTGCCGGGCACGGGAAACATCGGGCCGCGCGAGCGCGAGCACCGGCCTACGATGAAGAAGAGTGCCAGGACGAGCGCCAGCGCGGCGCATACCGTAAGTACGCGGCCGCGGGCGATAGGTGCGGGTCGCCTCCGGTTGGGTGTGGATTTGCCCTGTTCCATAATTGAGAATTAAAAATTAAAAATTTAAAATTATGACGGAGGCTTCGAGGATATGGCTTTGCCGAAAGGCACGTCCCTACAGCTGTGTCCGGAGGCTTAATTTTACATTTTTAATTTTACATTTTAAATTTTTCAGTTTGCGAAGTCGACGCTGAGACCGAGCTGGAAGCGGCGGGGGTTGAGGGGGTAGTGGGGCATGGAGAACCAGTTGTTGCCGCCGATGATGCCCTGGTTGATGTGCGACATCATGATGTAGAAGCGCACTTTGCCGAGGTGCATGTTGGCATAGAGGTTCATGAACGGGTAGTTGCCGATTTTGATGTCGCGCTGGACGGCGAAACCCATTGTGGCGGGCTGGTAGTTGGGTGCGTAATACTTTGTGTACCAGTCGCAGTCGATGCCGAGCTGGACGCGCAGGGTGGCGATGCGGAAGAGGACGTAGAGGTTGGAGTATACGACAAACTGTGGCAGGGGGATGACGCTGTCGTCGGCGGACTTCTGCCAGGTGAGGGTGTTGTCCCAGTGCAGGGCGCGCCAGCTGAGGTTCTGCCGCAGGCGTGCCGTCAGCACCTGTACGGAGCCGCCGTGCTGCACGGGCAGGAAATCGGGGCCGAAGTAGAGATGGTTCTGGACGTTCTCGACAAAGAACTCCAGGTGTGTGTCGGTGCGCCTGAGGTCGAGGACGCCGCCTATGTTGAGGCGCCGCTCCTTGCCGAAGTCGTTGTGCCAGATGAAGTGGTTGGAGCGGTAGTTGTTCATCAGGAAGGGCGCGTGCTCGTTGGTGAAGCGGGCCATTGCTGTGATACTGACCGAGTCGCCGAGGAGGGGAAAGCGCGTGCGGATGTTGCCGTCGATGCTGATGTCGCCTGCCGCCGGGCCGAGGACGCCGATTTTTGCGGTGGCGCCATAGGTGAGTATCGAGCCGCGCTGTTTGGTAATCTGACCGCCGACATAGAGGAGGTTCTCGGTGGTGCGGTCGGCGATGGCGGAGGCGAAGTCGGGGAGGGGCGTCAGGGTCGTGCCCTCGTGGCTGAGGGTGTCGGCGGTCTGGTTGTAGCGGCGTATCTCGTGGGTGGCGTAGGCGGCGACGCCGAAGGGGAAGTACTTGTGCCAGCCCTCGAGCAGCGACACGCCCACGGTGTTGCGCAGCGACCAGTATGTGGTCTTGTCGTAAGTGCCGTCGGTGGAGAGGTATGTGTTGTCCCACAGCTTCTGTGCCTCGCCGGGGGCGCCATTGCGGAAGACATGGCGGCCGCGGTTGTACTCCATGGTCCAGATGAACGAGCTGACGGGGATGTATGTGCGGACAAGGGTGGTGTCGACCATCTCCTCGTGCCAGTGCCCGACCTTGTAGCGGGCGTTGAGGTAGACCTGCGCGCCGGTCAGGCGGTTTGTGGCGGAGGTGAGGAGGACGGGGATGGTCTGCGGATTGACGCTGGAGACGCCGCCCTGGACGGCCTCGGGGTCGGTGATGTAGCGGTCATCCTCGATGCCGCCGTTTTCCTTGATGAGGCCGTTCCACTGGTTGAAGAAGCCCTGGAACTCGAAGCGGTCGCCCATGTACGAGCCGTTGAGGCCCCACATGAAGTTTTTGTCGGCCTGGTTCTGGTACGAGCCTTTGGAGTAGATGTAGTCGAGCATGGCGCCCACCTGGGCTTTGCTGTTGATGTTGCCTGAGAAGATGCCGTGCAGGCGGTCCTGTGTGGTCTCCTTGCCGCCGCCGGTGTTGTACGACAGCAAGGTCATGGGGATGCGCGTGTTGTAGAATTTCTGCTTCTCGAGCGAGGGGAGCCAGGCGCGCAGGGCGTCGCGGAAGAAGAAGTCGCTTATGGCGGGGCGCTTGTACCATATCATCTCGCGTCCTTCGGCGCCGTAGTTGCCGGTGGTGGCCCATGCGTCGCTGACGGCAGAGGGGACGGACTGGCGCGAGTAGTCTATGAAGTTTGTGTCGATGTCGGCTTCCTCATGCAGGCCGAGGGGAGGCATGATTTTCCAGGCATACGACGGCGCCACCTCGACAGGCTTTTTGGCAAGGCCGGCGAGGCAGGCACACATCAGTGCGCCAAGGACTATCAGGAGAGTTTTTCGCATAATCGGTGCAAAGATACAAAAAATGCGCGAAAGCCATCGCCCCGCGCATCTTTTATGGTGAAAAAGGAGGTCTACTTGTGGAGGGGACGGGCGAGGGCGAGGAAGTCCTCGAGCTCGCGTGTCAGCTCGCGCTTCAGGGAGCGGGTCAGGTACTCGCAGTTGAGGATACGGTCGTAGGCGGCGAGGGCGCGGTCGAACATCTGCTGCTGCTCGCCGTATTTGAGCATGTCGACGGCGAGACGGACTATGCCGGCCTCGAAGGGGTCGGAGACGTAGCGGCGGTAGGCCACGCGCAGCATCTCGAGGATGGTCTTCTCCATCAAGGCCAGGTCGTGGTCGGCGCCGGCGTTGAAGCTCATGAAATGTTTGACGGTGCTCTTGATACGGCTGATGCGGGCGGTGGAGCGGCCGTATTTGCCGCGCCAGGCCTCTTTCTCGATTTCCTTGAAATGCTTTTCAAACAGCTCATCGACGTCGGGGTCGACAAAGAAGTCGAGGTACTGGCGCGCTTCCTTGCACGAGGTGTAGAGGTCGAGGACCATTTCCTTGACCTGCTCTTCGCTGAGCATCTTCAGCTCCTTTTTCAGTCCGGTTTTCGACATCGGCGGGATTAATAAGATAAAATGTCAGAGGTATAGTAGGGATGCTCCCTGGAGCATCCGCAAAAACGGGGTTCAATTTGCGGATGCACCGGGGTGCATCCCTACATTAAAACGGGGTTGAAACCGTTATCATTACTTTTTGTCTTTGAGCCAGCGGTCGAACCAGCGGAAGTAGAGGCGCTGCCACATGACGGCGTTCTGGGGCTTGAGGATCCAGTGGCACTCGTCGGGGAAGATGACCATCTCGGCGGGGATGCCGCGGAGCTTGGCGGCGTTGAAGGCCTGTTCGCCCTGCGAGGCGAGGATGCGGAAATCGTACTCGCCGTGCGAGACCATGATGGGGGTGTCCCATTTGTCGACGAAGCGGTGAGGCGAGTTGGCAAAGGTGCGCTGGGCTACGGCGTTGTCCTTGTCCCAGAAGGCACCGCCCATGTCCCAGTTGGCGAACCACATCTCCTCGGTCTCGAGGTACTGGGCCTCCATGTTGAAGATGCCGGCGTGGGCGAAGAAGGCGGCGAAGCGCTTGTCGTGGTTGCCGGCCAGCCAGTAGGTGCTGAAGCCGCCGTAGCTGGCGCCGGTGCAGCCTACGTGTTTGCGGTCGATGGCGGGCTCATTGTCCATGGCCCAGTCGATGGCCGACAGGTAGTCGCGCATGTTCTGGCCGGGATAGTCCTTCGAAATCTGCTCCTCCCACTCGGTGCCGAAGCCGGGGACGCCGCGGCGGTTGGGAGCCACCATGATGTAGCCATTGGAGGCCATGAGGCAGAAGTTCCATCGTGCGCTCCAGAACTGCGAGACGGCGCTCTGCGGGCCTCCCTGGCAGTAGAGGATGGCGGGGTATTTCTTTGCGGTATCGAACTTGGGCGGGTAGACCATCCATGTCAGCATCTCCTTGCCGTCGGTGGTGGGCACCTTGCAGGGCTTGACCTCAGGAAGGGTGAGCTGGTCCATGATGTCCTCGTTGACGGCGGTGAGGCGTGTCACCTCGGTCTTTTTCTTGCCGATGTCGAGGCGGTAGATGTCGTTGGGGGCAATCATCGAGTGGCGACGGGTGAGGATGGTCTTGTTGCCGATGACCTCAAGACCGGTATAGTCGGCCTGCTCCTGGGCCAGCACGGTGACCTTGTGGGTATTGAAGTCCATGCTGAATACGGGAGCCACGCCGTCCTTGTAGGCGCAGAAATAGATGGCCTTGCCGTCGGGACGCCAGGCGAACTCCTCGATGGTGTAGTCCCAGTCGGTTGTCATGTCGGTCTTTGCGCCGGTGCGCATGTCCATAACGAAGAGGCGGTTCTTGTCGGCCTCGTACCCGTCGCGCTCCATCGACAGCCATGCCAGGTAGTTGCCGTCGGCGCTGAAGGCCGGGTTGGTGTCGTAGCCCATCATGCCCTCGGTGAGGTTGCGGGTGCTTTTGTCGGCGAGGGTGTAGAGGTAGAGGTCCGAGTTGGTCGAGATTGCATACTCTACGCCGGTCTTTTTGCGCGAGACGTAGACCAGACCCTTGCTGTCGGGAGTCCATGCGAATGACTCAATGCCGCCGAAGGGCTTCATGGGAGCCTCGAAGGGCTCGTCGGCCATGATGTCCGTAATGCCGGTGACAGCGTTGCCGTCGAAATCGCCGATGAAGGGGTGGGGTATCTGCGTCACCCACTCGTTCCAGTGCTTGTACATCAGGTCGTCCACCACGCGGCCCGTTGCCTCGGGCAGGTCGGGATAGATGTCCTGGGCTGTGCGGGCATATTTGACGTTGCCGATGATGACGACTTTGCTCTGGTCGGGCGAGAAGAGGAAGCCGTCGACGCCGAATTCCACGTCGGTGAGGCATTTGCGGTCTGTGCCGTCGGCGTTCATCACCCACAGCTGGCTGTTGCCCTTGTCGTCGGGATAGGTGAAGGCGATGCGGCTGCCGCCGTCAATCCATACGGCGTTGCCCTCGCTCTTGGGGGTGCGGGTGATGCGCACGGGTGCCGAGCCGTCTAGGTCGCCGACATAGAGGTCGGTGTTCGAGCGGTTCTCGCTGACGCTCTGATAGGTGATGCCGTAGAGCATCTTCTTACCGTCGGGCGAGGCCACGGGGGCGCCTACGTTGCCGAGAGCCATGAGGGCGTCGATGTCAAAGACCCCGGTCTTGCTCTTGAATTCCTGTTTCTCGATGACGGGGAGCTTTTCGGCGGCCTGGGCGTCCACGGTCGGCGCTGCCATCATCAGTGCGGCTGATGTCATCATTATTGTGCTGACTTTCATTGTTTTGAAGTGTGATGAAGTTATTTAATGACTATTTTTTGCGTTTCGTTCTGTAGTTACCCTTTTTGTCGGGAGCCGGTCTTGCGACCTTCGGCCTGTGCCCGCGGCCGTATTCCTCACCCTGCCTGGAGGAGGGCCGTGCGAAGCCCGTGCCGCTGGGGAAGAGCTTGCGTATGAGGTCGGGGCGGTGGAGGCGGTTCAGCGAGGCCACTATGCCCTGACGGTAATTGCGGTCGTACCAGAAGAAGTACTGCCGCTGGGCCAGCTTCTCCTCGGGGCGGACGGCCGTGTAGACCTTTTCGCCGGTGTATGGGTGTATGCCCGAGTAATAAATCTCGGTGCTCACGGTCATGGGCGTGGGGGTGAAGTCCTGCACCTGCTCGAGGTGCATCTCCAGGTCCTTGGTCTTGCAGGCCAGCTCCGCCATGTCGATTTCGTGGCAGCCGGGATGGCTGGAGATGAAGTAGGGGATGAGCTGCTGGCGCAGGCCCTCGGTGCGGTTCACCTCGTCGAAGATGCGCTTGAAATCGTAGAAGAGGTCGAACGACGGCTTGCGCATGACGTCGAGCACGCGGTCCTCGGTATGCTCCGGCGCCACCTTCAGACGTCCCGAGACGTGGTCGCGTATCAGCTCGCGGTTGTAGCGCCGGTTTGCCGCCGCCGTGTCGGGGTCGCTGCTGGGGTGCATCGACAGGTCGTAGCGCACGCCGCTGCCGATGAACGATTTCTTGACCTGCGGCAGGGCGTCCACGCTGTGGTAGATGTCGAGCAGGGGCCGGTGGTCGTTGTCGAGGTTGGGGCAGACCTTGGGATGCAGGCACGAGGGGCGTCGGCAGGCCTCGCAGGCCCTGAGGTTGTGGCCGTGCATGGCGTACATGTTTGCCGAGGGGCCGCCGAGGTCCGAGATGTAGCCCTTGAAGTCGGGCATCTGCACAATCTGCCTGACCTCACGCATTATCGACTCCTTGGAGCGTGAGGCGATGAATTTGCCCTGGTGCGCCGAGATGGTGCAGAAGGCGCAGCCGCCGAAACAGCCGCGGTGCAGGTTTACCGAGTGGCGTATCATTTCGTAGGCGGCGATGGGCTTGCCCTTGTAGCGCGGGTGGGGCATGCGGGTGAAGGGCAGGTCGAAGGCCATGTCTATCTCGCCCTGCCTCATGGCCGGGTACATCGGGTTTATCTTCACGGCAAAGCCGTCATGGGCCTGCCAGAGGGTTCGTCCGCCGTCGCGGGTGTTGCTCTCCTCCTCGACGATGCGGAAGTTCATGCTTTGGGCGCGCTTGTCGCGGCGCACGGTGTCCCACGGCGAGAGGATGACGTCGGTGGCGCTGTCCCCGGCGGGGATTTCGCTGAGGGGACGGCGCACGACTGTCTGGCGCAGGTCGGTGATGCCGCCGATTTTCTCACCGGCGGCAAGACGCCGGGCCAGCTCGAGGGTGACGTGTTCGCCCATGCCGTATGTAATCATGTCAGCACGGCAGTCGGCCAGGATGGACGGGCGCAGACGGTCCTGCCAGTAGTCGTAGTGCGATACGCGCCTCAGCGACGCTTCGATGCCGCCGGCGATGACGGGGACGTCGGGGTACAGGTCCTTGAGTATCTGCGAATAGACTATCGTAGGGTAGTCGGGACGCATGCCGGCCCTGCCGCCGGGGGTGTAGGCGTCGTCATGGCGCTTGCGGCGGTTGGCGGTATAGTGGTTTACCATCGAGTCCATGGCGCCGGCGCTGACACCGAAGAACAGGCGCGGGCGTCCGAACTTGCGGAAATCGCGCAGGTCGTCGCGCCAGTTTGGCTGCGGCACTATGGCCACGCGGTAACCCGCGGCCTGGAGGACGCGGCCTATGACGGCGGCGCCGAACGACGGGTGGTCGACGTATGCGTCGCCGCTGAAGAGGACGACGTCGACATAGTCCCATCCCAGGGCCTCCATCTCCTTTACGGATGTGGGCAGGTAGTTGCGGACGTCGAACGGGTTCATATATTCTTGTGCTTTTATGCGGTTATGAGGAAGCTGGGGATGTCAGAGCACTCCGGCCATCTTTTCCATCTTGATTATCTCGTCGCGCAGGCGTGCGGCCTCCATGAACTGCATGTCCTTGGCGGCCTTGAGCATCTGGCGGCGGCTGCGTTCAATCTGCTTCTCCAGTTCGGCCTTGCCCATATTGGCGATGACGGGGTCGGCGGCGACGGCAGAGTGGCCGTAGCTGACATCGTATTCGGCGGCGTAGGGCACGGGCGCAAGCTGTCTGCGGCTGCGCGACTGCTCCTGCTCGCGGCGTTTCTCGCGGGGCGTCATGCGGCGCTCGCGTTCGCGGCGGTATTCGTCGCCCGGGGTGACAATCTGCGGCACATCGTCCTCGTCCTCGCGGCCCACGATGGCCTGACGTGCCTTGACGATGGCCTTCGGGGTGATGTTGTGGTCGCGGTTGTACTGCATCTGTATGGCGCGGCGGCGCTCCGTCTCGTCGATGGTCTGCTGCATAGAGTCGGTGATGCGGTCGGCGAACATTATCACCTCGCCGTTGAGGTTGCGGGCGGCGCGGCCGACAGTCTGGGTGAGCGAGCGGTGGTTGCGCAGGAAGCCCTCCTTGTCGGCGTCGAGGATGGCTACAAGCGACACCTCGGGCAGGTCAAGGCCCTCACGCAGCAGGTTGACGCCGATGAGGACATCGTAGAGGCCGGCGCGCAGGTCATCGAGGATTTTTATGCGGTCCATCGTCTCCACGTCGCTGTGGATGTAGGCCGTGCGGATGCCCATCTTCAGGAAGTAGTCGTTGAGCTCCTCGGCCATGCGCTTGGTGAGGGTGGTGACAAGCGTACGCTCGTCGCGCTCGACACGCCGCTGTATTTCCTCCATCAGGCGGTCTATCTGGTTGAGGGTGGGCAGGACGGTAATCTTGGGGTCCAGCAGGCCGGTGGGGCGTATCACCTGCTCCACCACCACGCCCTCGCTGCGCGCCATCTCGTAGTCGGCGGGAGTGGCCGACACGTAGATGGTCTGCGGAGTCAGGCGCTCGAACTCCTCGAACTTGAGCGGGCGGTTGTCCAGCGCTGCGGGCAGGCGGAAACCGTAGTTGACCAGGTTCATCTTGCGCGACAGGTCACCGCCGTACATCGCCCTCAGTTGGGGCAGGGTGACGTGGCTCTCGTCGATGATGGTCAGGAAATCCTTGGGGAAATAGTCCAGCAGGCAGAAGGGGCGCGCTCCGGGCTGACGGCCGTCGAAATAGCGGCTGTAGTTCTCGATGCCCGAGCAGTGGCCAACCTCTTTAATCATCTCCACGTCGTAGGTCACGCGCTCGTACAGGCGCTGCGCCTCCAGCGGCTTGTTCTCGCGGTTGAAGCTCTCTACCTCGCGGCCCAGGTCCAGCTGTATCTGCGCCACGGCGTCGGCCTGGCGGGCGGCGGAGGTGACGAAGAGGTTGGCGGGGTAGATTTTGAACGTGTCGTGGCGGCCCAGGCTGACCATGTCGACGGGGTGGATGGTGGAGATGCTCTCGATTTCGTCGCCCCAGAAGGTCACGCGCACCACGATGTCCTCGTAGGCCAGGCGGATGTCCACCGTGTCGCCCTTGACGCGGAACTGCCCGCGCTCGGGCGTCAGCTCGGTGCGGCTGTAGAGGGCGCCGACAAGGGCGCGCAGAAATTTCTGACGGCTGATGTGGTCGCCCACGCTGACGTCGATAACGTTGCTGTCAAAGTCCTCGGGGTTGCCCATGCCGTAGATGCACGATACCGACGAGACCACGATGACGTCGCGGCGTCCGCTCAGCAGGGCCGACACCGTGGCCAGGCGCAGACGCTCAATCTCGTCGTTGATCATCAGGTCTTTCTCGATGTACTTGTCCGAGGCGGGGATGTACGCCTCCGGCTGGTAGTAGTCGTAGTACGAGACAAAATACTGCACCGAGTTCTCGGGGAAAAACGTCCTGAACTCCGAGTAAAGTTGGGCGGCCAGCGTCTTGTTGTGGCTGAGCACCAGGGTAGGGCGCTCCGCCCGTGCGATGACGTTGGCCATGGTGAAAGTCTTGCCCGAGCCGGTGACGCCGAGGAGCACCTGCGCGGGGTTGCCCTCGTTGACGCCCTGCACAAGCTGGTCGATGGCCTGCGGCTGGTCGCCTGTAGGCTTATATTGCGAGTCTAACTTGAAATCCATGCGCTGTCGTGTGCTAAAACACACAAAGATACGAAAAAACCGCCGTTCGTGCAAACGGCGGTTGGATATGTTGGGTATGTGCGGGTCAGCGGACGGGTTCGGGCTCGGGCTGCGGCTGTTCCTCGTTGGTGAAGCGGAGGGTGGGGTTGCCGTCGGCGTCCTTGGCGATGTCGATGACGATGGGATGGTCACGGCCGACGGTGCCGGCGAGGATGTCCTTGGAGAGGCGGTTGAGTATCTGCCGGTGGATGACGCGTTTGACGGGACGGGCGCCGAATTCGGGGTCGTAGCCCTCGTCGGCGAGCCAGCTGATGGCAGCGGGGGTGACGCGGAGCTGTATGCCGTTGGGGGCGAGCATCTTCTGCACGCCTTTTATCTGCAGGCCGACGATTTCCTCAATCTCGTTGCGGCTGAGGGGCGTGAACATGATTATCTCGTCGATGCGGTTGAGGAACTCGGGGCGGATGGTGCCCTTGAGCATCTCGAGCACCTGGTCGCGGGTCTTGTCGATGGTCTCCTCGCGGTTCTCTTCTGTCATCTTGGCAAAGTTGTCGCGGATGAGGGACGAGCCCATGTTGGAGGTCATGATGATGATGGTGTTCTTGAAGTTGACCATGCGGCCCTTGTTGTCGGTGAGACGGCCGTCGTCGAGAACCTGAAGGAGGATGTTGAACACGTCGGGGTGTGCCTTCTCTATCTCGTCGAAGAGGACGACGGAGTAGGGTTTGCGGCGCACGGCCTCGGTGAGCTGTCCGCCCTCGTCGTAGCCGACGTAGCCCGGAGGCGCGCCGACGAGACGGCTGACGGTGTGCTTCTCCTGGTACTCGCTCATGTCGATGCGGGTCATCATGTTCTCGTCGTCGAAGAGGTAGTCGGCGAGGGCCTTTGCCAGCTCGGTCTTGCCGACGCCGGTGGTGCCGAGGAAGATGAACGAGCCGATGGGGCGGCGCGGGTCGCTGAGGCCTGCGCGGCTGCGGCGGACGGCGTCGGCGATGGCGCGGATGGCGTCCTCCTGGCCGACGACGCGGCTGTGGAGCTCGGTCTCGAGGTGGAGGAGTTTCTCGCGCTCGCTGGTGGCCATCTTCTTGACGGGGATGCCGGTCCAGCGGCTGACAACGTCGGCGATGTCGTCGGCGTCGACCTCCTCCTTGATGAGGGCCTTCTCGCCCTGCATCATCTTCAGTTCCTCCTGAATGCGTGCGTTGTCGTCCTCGACGGCCTTGATGCGTGAGTAGCGGATTTCGGCGACACGTCCGTAGTCGCCCTCGCGCTCGGCGCGCTCGGCGTCGAAGTTGAGCTGCTCGAGGTCGACCTTGTTCTTCTGGATGCGGTCGATGAGCGATTTCTCGGCCTGCCATTTGGCGCGGTATTCCTTTTCCTCCTCGCGCATGGAGGCGAGGTCCTTCTCTATATCCTTGACCTTTTCCTTGTCGCCTTCGCGACGGATGGCCTCGCGCTCGATTTCCTTCTGGGCGATGCGGCGCGTGATGTCATCGAGGGCCTGGGGAACCGAGTCAATCTCGAGCTTGAGCTTGGCGGCGGCTTCGTCGACGAGGTCGATGGCCTTGTCGGGGAGGAAGCGGTCGGTGATGTAGCGCTCGGAGAGCTGGACGGCGGCGACTATGGCCTCGTCACGGATGCGTACGTGGTGGTGGTTCTCGTAGCGCTCCTTGAGGCCGCGGAGGATGGCGATGGCCGACTGCTCGTCGGGCTCGTTGACCATGACCTTCTGGAAACGGCGCTCGAGGGCCTTGTCCTTCTCGAAGTATTTCTGGTATTCGTCGAGGGTGGTGGCGCCTATCGAGCGGAGTTCGCCTCGTGCCAGGGCCGGCTTGAGGATGTTGGCGGCGTCCATGGCGCCCTCGCCCTTGCCGGCACCGACGAGGGTGTGGATTTCGTCGATGAAGAGGATAATTTCGCCGTCGGCCTGCTGGACCTCGTTGACGATGGCCTTGAGGCGCTCCTCGAACTCGCCTTTATACTTGGCTCCGGCGACGAGTGCGCCCATGTCGAGGCTGTAAATCTGCTTTGTGCGGAGGTTTTCGGGCACGTCGCCGCGGACGATGCGGTGTGCCAGACCCTCGGCGATGGCGGTCTTGCCGGTGCCGGGCTCGCCTATGAGCATGGGGTTGTTCTTGGTGCGGCGGCTCAAAATCTGAAGCACGCGGCGGATTTCCTCGTCACGTCCGATGACGGGGTCGAGCTTGCCGGTGCGGGCGCGCTCGTTGAGGTTGACGGCGTATTTGGAGAGGGCGTTGTAGGTGTCCTCGGCGCTCTGGTCGGTGGCTTTCTTGCCCTTGCGGAGCTCGTCGACGGCGGCCTTGAGGTCCCTGGCGGTGAGACCGGCGTCCTTGAGGATGGTGCTGGCGGGCGAGTTGATGTCGAAGATGGCCAGCAGTATGGCCTCGAGGGTGACATATTCGTCGCCCTGCTTCTTGGCGATGTCGAGGGACTTCTGCAGCACATCGTTGCTGGTGCGGCTGAGGTAGGGCTCGCCACCCGAGACCTTGGGCTCGGCGGCGATGGCGCGGTCGACCTGGGCCTCGAGGACGGTCGGGTTGGCGCCAATCTTCTGGAAGATGAATTTGACCAGGCTGTCGCCTTCGGTCATGACACCCTTGAGCAGGTGAACCGGCTCGACGGCCTGCGATCCTGACGACCTTGTCAGTTCGACGGCCTTCTGTATGGCCTCCTGCGATTTGATGGTGAAGTTGTTGAAATTCATATATTAGAGGTTTGAGTTATTGCGTGATGTACCTGTTCAATTTATTAAACAACGCACGGGCGGCATTGTTTTTGGTACTATGCAAAAGGTGTGCCAAACGAAGGGAACGGGGGCGCCTCGCCGAAGCTCGGCGGCGGGGACAAAAGGGGAAGGTGACATGACAAAACGCAAGAAGAGCGGCCCGGGTTGGGGTCGCTCTTCTTATGCGGTGTGGTCGGGTCTTTAGCCGAGGTATGACTGGAGGAGGGAGCTCTTTGAACCGCGGAGGGTGCTGATGGCTTTCTCCTTAATCTGGCGTACACGCTCGCGCGAGAGGTTGAACTTGGCGCCGATTTCCTCCATGGTGAGTTCCTGACTGCCGATGCCGAAGACCATCATGAGTATTTCGCGCTCACGCTCGGGAAGTTGCTGGAGCACGCGCGCCATGTCGCGGGAGAGGCTCTCCTGGTTGAGGCCCGAGTCGGTGCCGGGGGCGTCGTCGTACGACAGTTTGTCGGCCATGGTGGTGGAGCCGTCTTCGGCGAGAGGCTCGTCGAGGGAGGCGTGCTGTCCGCTGGCCTGCAGGGCCTCGGAAATCTTTTCGGCGGGGACGTCGAGCATCAGCGCCAGCTCGTCTACGGACGGGCGGCGGTGGTTCTCCTGCTCGAAGGAGGCCATGGCCTTGCGGATTTTGCTGAGCTCGCCTATGCGGTTGAGGGGCAGGCGCACTACGCGGCCCTGCTCGGCGAGGGCCTGGAGGATGCTCTGGCGAATCCACCATACGGCGTAGCTGATGAACTTGAAGCCGCGGGTCTCGTCGAATTTCTCGGCGGCCTTGATGAGGCCGAGGTTGCCCTCGTTGATGAGGTCGGGCAGGGGAAGGCCCTGATGCTGGTATTGCTTGGATACGGACACCACGAAACGAAGGTTGGCCCTCACGAGCTTGTCCAAAGCGGCGCGGTCACCCTCGTGGATGCGCTGCGCCAGCTCAATCTCTTCGTCAATGGTCAGTCGGGGTTCGCGGCTGATGTCCTGGAGGTATTTGTCCAGCGCCTCGGAGTCGCGCGCGGTGATGCCGGTGGTAATTTTGAATTGCCTCATAAAAATTAGCTGTTGAAAGTGCTTAATTGGTGTATTTGTGAGGAGCCCGATAATCAATAGCAAGCAATGATGGCCTGGGTGTCGTGACCGGATGCCGTGGCAGTCTGTCAGGCGTCGGGTGTCATAGGGTAGGTGGCCTGTCGGGGATAACGACCCGTTTCGTTTTAATTATGGGCTAAAAAATCACGCAAAGATAAAATGATTTAGTTAACAAACCAAGCCCCGAATGTTTTATTTCCTTAAAACTCCAACTTTGTGACCATTTTGGCAAGAGAATTGCAATAATACAAGAGAATCGTATGTAAAAATTTAGTCAAGCGGTTTTCGTGATGATAAAATGGTGAATAGAAATGAGATTGGATATAATGCAAAAGAAGATGTTAGTAACGGATGATAAGAAACATAATGCAGGAGACGTGGCAGGATAACGAAACCGTCATCCGTCACGTCTCCGGGATAAGTTATGAGCGGTGTCGCTTCCAATCCGTGTCCGATCAGAAGCAATAGCCTAAGCGCAATTTGAGCGACTGTGTCTGCATTGAATATTTGGTGTCAAACATATCGATAAAACCACGTTGCCATGAGAAATCGATATTGAAATGTCCGTACCAGTACCCCACTCCAAGGTTTATGCCGGCGTCGAAATCGCTGTATTTATCCAGTTTACTGATCTTGGTGGAAGTGGTGTTCTCTTTTACGCGGTCGCGACCGGACGATGTGCTCCAGTCGTAGTTGTAAATTTTCATTTTACCGGCAAAATCGTATGAGACGAAAGCACCGAGATGTACATCTACCGCCATCCGGTCCAGGAATGTATACTTATAACCGATGGTGAAGGGAACCAGATTAACGTTATAAGCTGTCAGAGTCTGTTTCTCTTTGATTACATGGCCGATGTAATCGCCAAAGGTTTCAGATACATGCCCGGATGCCCACTCGGCGTTAGTCTTGTAGCCTCGGGTCGAGAAACCAAGTTCCATTCCCCAGTAAAGAGGACGGTTGCCGAATGATTTATTGAAACCGAACGAGACATCGAAACTGGTGTTGGAAGGGAAAGAACTGTCTTTTAGATCAATACGATGGGCGCCCTCCCAGCTGTCTTTCATCTCGTCCTTCCAGTCGCCCACGGCATTGTTGAAATTGACTCCTGCACGGATAATCCACATTGGCTTTCCACTGTTAAAATCAGGAAGGTCAAGAACCTGAGCGTGAGTAGTGCTCAACAGAGTGCTCATTCCGAAAAGGACAGTTGCAAACAATAACTTTGTTTTCATAATAATAGGGTTTGTCTCAGGACCTTCTCGTCGACGTTAAAATGATTGGTAAAAGAAAAAGCGTAAGGTCTGTACCTTCTGCTCATTCTACCTATTGAGGCTCTGGTATCGCCCATCACTGTTGAATGAGCAGATGACAGAAACCTCACGCAAATATGTAATTGCATGCTACATTGCCGGGCCAGTGCAGCAGACATCATTACACATAATGAGGCGTCAGTCTCTGCTTCAATCTTGACAGTGATGCGAAATTTACCAGATTTCTTTGATTGAAAAGTCGAGATAAGTCAAATGAGCTAATTATACTTGTTATCAATGCAATAGCAATTATCAATATTGCGGTGATTTTCCTGTATTTGACCCGATTTTCTCAAAAAGTACACCTTTTGTACCCTCGATTATGGACTGTGGTAAGAGGGTAAATGTTAAGGTCTGTAAACGGCGATTTTCAGATTATTATACCTCGGATTATCTTTGCGCAAATTATAATTGTATGGCAAAAATAGAAAATCGCAAGAAGCAGAATCCCAAACTCCGGCAATCGGAATTGAGCGACGGACGTGCCAGCCTCTACCTTGAATATTATCTCGGCAGGACTGAATCGCCCGTGCTTGACGAGGATGGGAATCAGGTATTTTACACCGAGGGAGCGATGGCGGGTAAACCGAAATATCAAATCAAACACTCCCGCAAGAAAGAGAACCTCAACCTGTATATCTGGCTTCATCCCCGTAATCAGCAGGAGCGTATGCAGAACAAGAATACTCTTGCCCTTGCTGAAAAGATACGTTTTGAACGTGAGCAATCTTTTTTGGAGGACAGGGAGGGCTATCGTCTCCGAAAAGACATGGACGAGGATTTCCTTGAGTTCTGCAACGAGTTCATCAAATCTCCAACCCTCACCAAATATACTCGCATAACGCTCGGACACGGACTGCAAAAGTTCAAGAACTTTCTTGCCGATACGCCGAGATATTCTCTCTACAGGAATAATCTTAAGATGACACAACTGACGGTTGACATGGTGGCTGCGTATGTGGAGTATCTGAAAGAGAACGGAACAGGCGACGGTCCGAAAATCTATTTCCGAATGTTCAAGCGTATGGTTACGGCGGCTGTTGACAAAGACCTTATCAAGAAAAATCCGTGCCGAGGTTTCGTGTTGAAGAACGACAACATGACGCTGCAAAAGGAGATTCTTCTGCCGGAGGAAATACAGCAGCTTGTTGCGACACACTTTGAGGGCGAGAAGCCGGAAATTCACCGTGCGTTCATCTTCGGCCTTTACACCGGGGTGCGATGGTGCGACACCAGTCAGCTCACCTACCGCAATGTGGATTACTCAACTCAGACATTGCGGTTCCAACAGCAGAAGACAAAAGACCACAGCAGCCGGAGCTGGGTAATCGTTCCGTTGAACGACACCCTTATCCGTTTGATTGGCGAGCCGGATAACGACAACTTTGATGAACGGATATTCAAAGTTCCGCATTACAACATCTGCAATCTGTATCTTCGTAAATGGGTGAAGGCGGCAGGCATCAGGAAGAAAATCACATGGCATTGCGCCCGGCACAGTTTCGCGGTTAACGTCCTCACCAAAGGAGCGAATATAAAAACGGTGTCGAGCCTCCTCGGACACACCTCCATAAAGATGACGGAGCGATACCTCCATGTCGTTGACAGTCTCAAACAGGACGCAATCAACTCCCTCGGTGAAATCAACTATACACCGATGTAAGGCCACAACCGTCATACCCAAAGCCGATAAGTCAGCAATGATTTGTCGGCTTTTTCCTTCACTGCAAATTACAATGAAAACAAAAAGGAAAAATCGGAGAGTGAAATCGGCAACGGGGATTACGACTTTGGAGTAAGACCAACCAACATTCTGCAAGGGTTTTGAGGCGCAAATTTAATTTCGTGCGCCTCAAAACATACCTTGCAGAATCCCGACGGATTCCGTTGCGACCTACAGAATCAGAAGGCTTGATAGCACCAAATTACAATAGACTCCATACAGAAAAGCCAGCAGTAATCGGGTTAGTCCAACTGTTTCAATTACTTGGAACATCAATATTGGCAAAATCCAACTTCTTGCAATGAGGAAGATAAGATTTGACGAAAAATGTTGACATATCAATACGCGATATATGATGATTTCGAGATTGTAATTTGGTTAATACGCATTGTTACAAGCAGTTGTTTATTGAAGTCTTGATTGCAAAGATGCTGTTAGTACGTATTGACGTATGAACGTACTAACGTACTGACGTATGAACATCTGAACGTATGGATGTACATATGTATGAACAGATGACTGAATGAACTTATGAGCAGATGGATGTCAAGCCTTATGGATGAATGAAAGGAAGGATTGCCATTTGAATGTCTTGCAGATTTGCCATTCATATGATTGGCCGTCTTACTTACCATTTGACCGGAATTTCGGTCGGATGCGATAAAAACGGTCGGATTATAGCTGTTCTCGGGAGGATGGACTTCAACTATTTCTTTGGGATTTTCTTATTCTTCCATTCTTTGGCAGCCTCCGTCAAACGGTATTTCTGCTTGGGGTGGTTGGGCTGGTCGGGGTAAAGCCGCTCTATAGCGCCGTCTGCCAACGCCGGGTTAAGATAATATTTGCGGAAATTTCTAATGTTTTTCAGTCCGCACAAGTCAGCGAGTTCCAGTCCCGTCATAAATTCATCCGGGCAGTTCTCAATCAAGGTCTGAACTGGTACGGAGCTGGTATGGAACTGGTATGGAACTGGTATGGAACTGGTATGGTAGTTGGTCGGTGGTTGGTCGGAGGTTGAGCGCAACTTGGTCGGAAACTTGGGGCGTGTTTGGGGCGTGTTTGGGGCGTGTTTGGGGCGTTGGAAGGTTATAGTGATGAAGGCACCGTTGATGCTCCATGTCGGTTCGGGGAGGCCTTGCTCAGTGCAGGCATCTACGATGCGTTGCACGCCTGTTCCCCAGCTCTCCAGATATGTCGAATGATAAAGAGCCTTGGCAACCAGCTCATTATATGGATAGGATTCGTGGACATCCTTCATCGTGTCGGGCGTGAGCTGCCGGGGCAGGACTCCGGGATTTGAAATCTCTATGCGGTCATCATAAATGGCAAGACTGCCGGTCAACTTGAACTTCTCCCACTGTCGGTGCGACAGCGAATTTATCAGAGCCTCGCGTAGGGCAACGTACGGCACCTCAAGTTTTTCCTCGCGCATCAGACTGCGGTTGGTAATCTTGCCGCTGAGATTCAGATGCTTGAACATGAACGCCATACCGGCGTTCAGCAACTCGAAGAGATTCCCTTCGACCCGTTGATTGTCGATAAACTCATTCTTATCCGTGCCGGCAAACCGGGCCATCCGAAGCGCGAACTGTGGATATTCACCAATCTGACGGGAGAAAAGAAGTGCCGCTCCGTTAGTCGGCCTGCCGTTTGATAGCAGTTTCCACTTGTTCAGGATGTCGCGAATCGGCTCGCGCATCGTTGTCTCCGGCAAACGGCCGCGCTCCACACCACGGCGCACGCATCCAAGGATAAGATCCTCGTCCAGATCCGCCAATGTCACATCGTCTGCCGTAATTCGTTCCCACGAAAAATTCTGCGGACGATGTTCGCGCACACGCTCATCGTACAGCTCGCGTGGCATTACCATCGTGGTACTTTCAACTTTATAATACGGACGGCCGTGGTAAGTGTAAGGCTTGTCACCCCATACCCAACCGTCGAAATGCATCGCGATTACCTTATTGCCCGGATGCTCCGGCACATCAACATACTCGACTGCCACGTCCACCGCCGGCTCAATGCCTGAAAGTGCCTGAGCAATCTCACGCTTGGTACTGTCGGTAACTTCTTGCCCAATAATCTTCAGAGACTTTGGCGTGATTCCTATGATTAGCCAACCACCGCTTGAATTAAGAAACGCACACGCCGAGTGCATACCGTCTTTCAACTCGCCGGTAGTCTTCTTCAGCTCCAGAGTTCGCGACTCGTCCGCTGCAATCAATGCCTTTATATCGTCAATCGTCATAACACAGCAGACTTTAAACAAATTCCTGATGTGTTTCAGAAGCGTCTTTAGGATAGAAACGCGATACACATATAGAAATCCTTTCGTAAAACTGTTTCATCAAAACCTTATAATCATGCGAAATAGAAGAGAAACGTTCATGTTCTTTAATTTTTTGCTCAACCTCTTGTATTGGTGGCAAAAACACTTCATTAACAACTGCCTTTAATGGCTTACCCAAATATGGCTCATGGCAGTAAAAAAGACCTTCTTGTGTTATTGTAAAGCCGCTTCCGAATGTATGCGTGTTAATTTCACTCCCATATTGCCTTAATTTATGGAAGATGAACTCGATATTATTACTGTCATAACTTAGACCATACAATAGAGCCTCATGCATCTTAGCAAAATCATCAAGTGGATATCGTTGCAGTAGATTCTTTGTGTTCTCAATAATCAAAGCATTTAAGATTGCAACACTTTCTTGTGAACTAACTAATATCAAACCAGAGTGTTTTTCTAAGAGTGATATTTTAGTTGTCATTGACTCAATATTGGAGTTTACTTTTGATTCTATCTCCTTAATCATAAATTCAAGATTCCGTCTAAATTCTGCGATTTCTTCACGGAGTCTTTCATTTTCATTCTTCTGTTCTTTAAGTTCTTGTTTTACCTCATTTGCGTTAACTGCCTGATAACCTATTATAACTGCAACAGCGATGCCCATAAGTGCAATAAAAACGCCAATGAATGTCTCACTGCTCCATACTATTGATGGCTCAACTCTAATAAACTGACAGAGGGCTAAAGAAATGATTGCTAACCATACAATATATTTGGAAAAGTTCCTCCTGTTAATCATGCCGAGAATTGTTTAATTTTACTATTTAGAATGGCAAGTCATTATCGTCCACTGGAATAATTTTATTAGTAAAGGAAATAGATTTTTCCAATACTTTTCGATCTCTTATTTCTTTAATTTTTCCTTCTGGCGTAAATAAATCTAAACTTATAGTTAGCTCTTGTGTATAGTTATCCTTATTTCGCTTAGCCAAAATAGTATCTTCTTCAGGAAATCCATAATCAGTAACGCTGAATCCCATATCCATAAGATAATAACATAGCTCTTGTTTTGAGGAAACAATCACATTGTATAGTTTTCCTCCCAATAAATTCTGAATATGAGTAATTATTGGATTCGGGGAGTATATAGTTCCTTCAAATTTAGAAAAGAATTCATTCTTTTCTGATGCAAATTCACCAATGAGTGATTTTATAGTATCTGCTGTAGCCTGTAAATCCAAAAAGGTTTTACTTTCAGTAATAGAAGCCTCTTGGGATAGCAAATGTTGAAAAAGGCCTGCGAATTGCAACCGTAGATTTTCTATAATTTCTGAAACATCACGAAACGGCAATATAGGCCGATTTCTTACAGTGCTCCTGAGTTCTTCAATAAACTTATGAATCCTTATATCATCTGCGTGAGCTGGTTCAAATCCTTTGTCTTTATTTCGCAAATATGTCTCGTTTTCAGTATATACATCATGCACTATATAGATGAATACCTTTTTTCTTTGGGAAAGGGCACGACTAAGTTCGGTCATAGTGATAGAGTAATCTCCTTTAGATGCTTGCGTTCCAAACTTATTGCCAATTATGCATATGACAATATCACATGAATTTAGTTCATTGTAACAAGAATCTTCAAGGGATTCTGACTGAACGTATGTCACATTCCCTTTATCATGCATAACTGGTTCATAACCCAAACTTTTTATGAATATCTGAAGATCGTTGCGAATGTGTCGCAAATCGTAATACGTGGAACTGATGAACACTCTGGGATTTGCCATAATTATACTAATTTAGAAAGCGAAGAATTTGTCTTGCATTCGGTTTTTGAGGTTGAACTTTTTGGTGGAGTCGAGGGCTCGCTCTATGCAGATGAGCTTTGTATCAGTGTTCTGCATAAAGTAGTTAACTGTAGAATCACGGAGTGAGTTATCAACACAGATGTATGCCTCTTTTGCGCCGTCAGTAGCGAGATAGACTGTGTTATCCGTAAATGATGGTTGCAATTCCAGTTTATATGTAAGCATGAACCCACGGGAAATGAGTATCTCGGTGATTAACTCTTGGTCATCAAAACCCATAGAGAGCTGTTGCTCTTTAGTTGCAACATATTTATAAAATAGTTCAAGATTCTCTTCCTCTGACTTCTCCGGGTCGGGGGCAAAATCAGTTCGTGGGAAAGAGGATTTTGCAAGAGTGAACACCTTAAAACCAAGTTGATTCAACTGTTGCCGGTCTTCAGGTGTCAGTATCCTACCATTAAAATCTGCTTTAATCTTTTCTGCAACAGCTTTATTGCGTGCAATAGTTATATCGCTGATTTTCTTGAATCCTCGATTAATAGCCTCTTTGTTATCAGGAGTTAAGGCTACTGGGAATTGGACAAGAATATACTTTCTTGATCCACCATCTCTAAGATTAAGATTGGTTACGGCATGTCCCGTCGTTCCTGTACCAGCATAGAAATCGAGTATTATACTATCCTTATTGTTGTCAAGTTTTAGTAGATATTCTATGAGTTGTGTAGGCTTAGGATAACGAAATCCGTAAATACCTAGACTCTCGAGTTCAGATGTGGCTGTTTGAGTCCCTCCTAAGTTTTGAAGAACAGAAATGACATGACTCTTGATTCCCCTATCTTTAATACAATCAATTCCTCCCGCATGGGTCAGTACGAATCTTGTATTTTGATTTTTTGTATCTTTAACCGGCTCCCAATTATTTTCTTCACTCATGAATTGGTCAAGTTGCGCACGGGCAGCCCAACCACTTGTGATCTCGACATCATTTTTGACCTTATAGTTCTCTATAACTATATCTGCTTCGTGATGTGGCCAATGGTTAGATTGAGCTTTAAACACCATATTTTCCACTTCCGCAGGGAAGCCTGCTCTAAGTGTTAAAGTTTGAATCGGATTTTTGGGGCCGTTCTTTACGATCGTATTACGGATAAATTGGTTATTTAGTTTACTCCCATCTCCGACATTTGGATCAACAAGGTCTGGGAAATCGAATTTATTCGCATCCTTAGCATATAACAACAC
>JBJEDC010000070.1:0-10458 GCA_051871645.1 Muribaculaceae bacterium
CGTAAACCACCTCTTCCAGCAGTACGTCATGCTCAAGAACGCCATCCGTGAGATGGGCGGTTACCCCGCCGACGAAGCCATCGACTGATACATACCCGCGATAACCCGCAAGGGCGCCCGCCTCCACCGAGGCCGGGCGCCCTTGCCATATAATACATTGCCGTATAAAAACATTGAAAGTGCGCTACTTCACAGCAACGCACCTCCCTCATAACCAAAATTCAAGTATATATGTCTAACAAAACGTTATTGTATGCTTTCTATAGGATTCTTGCAGGTCGGTTATAAGTTTTTTTTTGCAGTTTTGACCCGTGGCGGGTCCGAAAAAGGATTTTTTAAGATTCTGAATAATGCGGCTGTCTGTCCGACAGGTACAGCATACCGGAGCGGACGATTTTCAGAAATTCAGGTTCGGGAGGTGCATGCTTCAGCTCTGTTCCCCTCGACCGGCAAGTGCGTGACCACAGTACGGGCTGCCGTGTCGGATGAGGCTGATATTAAGATAAATTTTTATTCAGGCTAAAACTCAAGTATGTTATACCTCATTATTTACACGGCAAAGATAAGGCATAAAACGTGACATGCCAAGAGAAATTAATGTAAAAAAAAGTTAAAGAGTTCTAAATTCAACACTTTTTCGACGCTGTGAAATACGCGCTTCACGTTGTGTTGTAATCGCCTCACACATTGAAACATAAATGCAATACAAAACAAATCGCACGATTTTCACGTTTACTTATGGACGACCATAAAATCCCAAAAAACGAAAATATGAAACTTACAGCTATTATTCCCGCGGCACTGGCTCTGGCCATGCTGCCCGCATGCACGGCAAAGAAGGCCGGCACAACAACCGAAGACACCGCCGCCCTGGCCGGAACATACGACATCGTCACCGTCGCCCTCAACGACTCGACCTTTGTCAACGCCGCAGACGTGGCCGAGGAAGGCCAGCCCATACAGATGGTATTCACCGACACCACCTACTCGGCCAGGACAAACTGCAACACCATCTTCGGAGACTACGAAGGTAACGGCACCAAAGTCACCCTCAAGGACGGCGGCATGACGCGCATGATGTGCCCCAACACCACCATGGAAGAGATGATGGTCACCATCCTGCCGCAGATTACCGATGTCGAGTTTGTCGGCGACACCGTCGTCAACCTCACCTCGGCCAACTCCCCCGCCCGCATCACCCTGCGTCCGGCAAAGTAATGTCTGCTGTTGCACGGTTCAAATAAAAGTCGTACCTTTGCGGCAACAAATCAGACGGTGGACAAATTTGGCTGCTTGCAACCACCCTAAAAAATGCTAAAACCGCTCGGCGACAGACACCCGACCGATTTTGAAACCCCGCAAACCACATACGCGGCAGCCAACCCCGGCTGCCGCTTTTTTTTATGACAATAACCAAAACCACATAACACAATGAACTATCTCTTCACTTCCGAATCCGTCTCGGAGGGTCATCCCGACAAAGTCGCCGACCAGATCAGCGACGCCATCCTTGACGAATTCCTCGCCCGCGACCCCGACAGCAAGGTCGCCTGCGAGACTCTTGTCACCACCGGCCAGGTCGTTGTCGCCGGCGAGGTCAACTCAGACGCCTACATCGACATCCCCGGCACCGCCCGCCGTGTCATCGAGCGCATCGGCTACAACCACTCCAGCCTGCAGTTCGACGCCAAGAGCTGCGGCGTCCTCGTGGCCCTGCACGAGCAGAGCAACGACATCAACCGCGGCGTGGAGCGCGCCAAGCGCGAGGAGCAGGGCGCCGGCGACCAGGGCATGATGTTCGGCTACGCCACCGACGAGACCGACCTCTACATCCCCTTGTCACTGGCCATCAGCCATGCCCTGGTCAAGGAGCTGGCACGCATACGCCGTCAGGGCACCGACATGGTGTACCTGCGCCCCGACGCCAAGAGCCAGGTGACCATTGAATATGACGGCGAGACCAACCGTCCCGTCCGTGTCGACACCATCGTCGTCTCCACCCAGCACGACGAGTTCCTGACACCCGAAAAGACCGGCATGAGCCAGGAGGAGTGCGACCGCAAGATGCTGGAGACCATCGAGAACGATGTGCGACGCATCGTCATCCCCAACGTGCGCGAGCGTCTGCCGGAGAACCTGCGCCACCTCCTGGACGAGAACTACAAGCTGTACGTCAACCCCACGGGCAAGTTCGTCATCGGCGGCCCCCACGGCGACACGGGTCTCACCGGCCGCAAGATTATCGTCGACACCTACGGCGGCCACGGCGCCCACGGCGGCGGCGCCTTCTCGGGCAAGGACCCGTCCAAGGTAGACCGCTCGGCAGCCTACGCCGCCCGCCACATCGCCAAGAACCTCGTCGCCGCCGGAGCGGCCGAGCGTGCCCTCGTCCAGGTTGCCTACGCCATCGGCAGGGCCGAGCCCGTCAGCGTCAACATCAACACCTACGGCACCGGCAAGACCGGCCTCAGCGACGCCGAGCTGTCGCAGGCGGTGACCGCAATGCCCGAATTCGACCTGCGCCCCTTCGCCATAGAAAAGCGCTTCAACCTGCGCACGCCCATCTACGAGGAGACCGCCAGCTACGGCCATGTGGGCCGCACGCCCCGCACCGTCACCAAGACCTTCCGCATCAACGGCAAAGACAAAGCCGTCAAGGTCAGACTCTTCCCCTGGGAGGAGCTCGACATGGCGGACACCCTCCGCAAAAAGCTGTTCAAAAAGGCGTAAAACATTTCAATAATGTGCAATAGCCTGTAGGGTCGCGGCATGCCGCGACCCTACAACCGGCCCAACTGCCGACCCGACATCGCGAAGCGATGTCCCTACATTAAAAACCGACCTCCTGCGAGATTCCGGCAAATTATTTGGGTGGGGGTATTGCACATTAAAAAAATATGTTGTAAATTTGCACCGCAAAACCACCGGGAGGCCGCAGAGCGCGGCTCAACCGAGCCCGGAAGGTTGCGGATACGCTTCAATAGCTCAGTCGGTTAGAGCATCTGACTGTTAATCAGAGGGTCGTTGGTTCGAGTCCATCTTGAAGCGCATTTTTTTGATTTTGTCATATACCTTGCTTCAATAGCTCAGTCGGTTAGAGCATCTGACTGTTAATCAGAGGGTCGTTGGTTCGAGTCCATCTTGAAGCGCAGAAACCCGCAGGCACATCGCCCGCGGGTTTACTGTTTTTTAACGCCTTAACCTCATTTTCCCGGCCTCAGCCTTTCGGGCGTGAGGCTTTTTTATTATCTTTGCATGGTCGGCGGTATGTCTGTCTGATGTAGGGACGTGCCTTTGGCACGTTGAGTCCGGTAAATATTCGGGCAGGACTGACATCGCAAAGCGATGTCCCTGCATACGCGCCGCCCGGCTCTTGAATTTTGGATTGTAAACTCTTTAAAATACCCACGTTATGAGAAAACTTATCAACAAGATCGCCCTGCCGTTTATGGCTCTGGCATTCATCATGCTGCTGGGCGCATGCTCAGGCAAAGAAGACTCGGCCGACCTGCTGAAAAAATACGCCTCGTCAAAAGACGTGTTCGTCGCCACCTTCAATCTCCAGCAGATTGTCGACCAGTCGGGCTGCGAGGTCAAGGACGGCAAGCTCGAACTCTCCAAGGAGCTCAACGCTATCCTCAAGGAATTCCCCTCCGGCACACGCGAATACATCGACTATGTACTCGAAAACGAATATCTGGTTTACGAGAACGCCATCCTGACCGCCAACATGGACGACTCCGGCATGCAGGTGCTGTTCGCCTTCAACGTAAAAAACTCGGACAAGTTCATGGAACAGGTCGGCAAGGACTTCGGCGAAAAAGCCAAAGAGAAAGAAGACTGGCTGGCCATTGAGTTTAACGACAACGTCGCCCTGCTCTCCAAGGACGACATCGCACTTATCCTCGCTCTCGAAGACGGCGGCTCGTACGTCCGCAAGCTCGAGAAAATCGAGCAGGCCGCCAAGGACAAACCTCTGTCCGAGGAAGTGGCCAAACGCCTCACCGACGGCGACAAGACCTTCACCGCCTTCGCCCACTACGAATTCGGCGACGAAATCACCATTCCCGAGCAGTTCGCCGCCCTTGCTCCCAAGGACAAAATCGGCGCATTCTTCTTCTTCAACATGGAAGGCAAGACCTGGAGCTCATCCATCGAGCTCACCGACTATGACGGCAAACCCACCAAGGGCCTGTTCAAAGGTACCGTTGACCCCGGCCTGCTCAAATACTCAGGCAAAGACCACCAGATAGCCATCCTCGTCGGCGACGCCAAGGAATATCTCGACCTCTTCGCCTCCTTCCTGAAGGGCAGCGAAAAAGCCCAGTTCAACGCCATCGCCGCGATGATTGACGGACCCGCAATGCTCTCCGGCTCCGTAAATATGAACCTGGCCGACATCCAGTCGGTAAACGAATTCAAGATTGCCGAGAAGACAAGCTTCGCCGTGGCAGTGACCTGCACCAAAGGGCGTGCCGGCGAGCTCATAGACATGGTAGCCTCGCAATTAGGAGTACCCGAGGGCGGGATGACCGAGGGCGGCAACACGCTGAACTACACTCCCGGCGAGGCCATCAAAGCCGCTGTGGACTATCCCATCTACGAGTGGGACTACGAAACCTACGAGCGCACGATGACCGGCACAGCGCATTTCGAAATCGACTTCCACAGGGACGGCGACCTGCTGCTGTTATACTTCAACAGCACTCCCGGCGCCAACAAACTCGACGCCAAGGCCGCCGAAATCAAAGGCGCCAACCTCGCCGTCATCTCCGACAACTACATGGGCGATGCGCTTGCCGACGTCTTCGGCGTGAAATTCGGCTTATCCGGCGTAGGCACGCTCAAGGGCAACACCCTCAGCGGCACCTCCACCGTCACCGACACCGACAAGACCTTCCTGCAGTGCTACCTGTCGCTGCTCAGCAACATCGTCACCAAGTCTGACGAAATCCAGTCCAAACTACGTTAACAAGTAATACGCTTAAGTGAGTAAAACAACCCTGCCCTTCGGGCGGATAGACAGCATCACCCTCGACATGGCCCTGCCCGGCGTTTTCGCCGGGCAGGAAAAGGAGGGTCATGTGGCTTTGTCGGAGGTGTGGATGCACAGCCTCACCTTCAGCCGCCCGGGACGTTACATGATTGAGGCCGAGAGCGGTGCCGGCAAGTCGAGCCTGTGCTCGTTCATCTACGGCAACCGCAGCGACTACCTCGGCCACATCCTCTTCAACGGCACCGACGTGCGCACGCTCTCCATCGAGCAGTGGTGTCAGGTGCGCCTGCGCCATCTGGCCATGCTTCCGCAGGAGATGAAACTCTTTGCCGAGCTGACGGTGATGGAGAACATTCAGATTAAAAACCGTCTCACCGGCACCTGCACGGACACCCAGATTATGGACATGCTCGAGCGCCTCGGCATAGCCGAAAAGGCCGGACAGCCTGCGGGCCGCCTGTCGGTAGGCCAGCAGCAGCGCGTGGCAGTGATACGCGCGCTGTGCCAGCCTTTCGACTTCATCATCCTCGACGAGCCCGTCAGCCACCTCGACGCCGGCAACAACGGCCGCGTTGCCGAGCTGGTCACCGAGGCCGCCCGCCGCAACGACGGCGCCATCATCACCACCTCGGTGGGCAATCCCCTCGTCCTCGACGAGGCCAAACACATCAGATTATGAAATCTTTAATCTGGAAACTACTGCGAAAGAACATCTCCGCCGGTCAGATTGTCGGCTACGCCCTGGCAAATCTGGCCGGTCTGGCGATAGTGATGTGCGCGATACGCTTCTACAGCGACGTCTCGATGGCTTACCGCGACCAGGACTCGTTTGTGTCGAAAGACTACATGATAATCTCGCGGCCCGTGTCGACGTTCACCACCCTCGGCCTCAAATCGGACGGCGGCTTCTCGGCCAAGGACATCAGCAACCTCGAGAAACAGCCCTGGATGCGCAAGGTCGGCGCCTTCACCAGCGCCAACTTCAGCGTCATGGCCTCGATGGGCCTCGGCAACTCCCGGATGTCGACGTACATGTTCCTCGAGTCCATACCCGACGACTTCCTCGACATCAGACCCGAAGAATGGGAGTGGAAGCCGGGCGAGGAGGTGCCCATCATCATCTCGCGCGAGTACCTGGCGCTGTACAACTTCGGCTTCGCCGGCACGCGCGGCCTGCCCCAGCTCTCCGAGAGCATCATCGGCCGCGTGCCCATCACCTTCCGCCTCTCCGGCAACGGCCGCTCGGAGGTGGTGACGGGCCGCATCGTCGGTTTCTCGTCGCGCCTCAACACCATCGCCGTCCCCGGCACATTCATGACGTGGGCAAACGGTCAGTTCGCCCTCCCCGGCACGCAGCCCAACCCCTCGCGCCTCATCCTTGAGGTCAGCAAGCCCGGCGACCCGGCCATCATGAAGTACATGGAGCGCCACAACTACGAGGTAGCCGGCGACAACACCGACAACTCGCGCGCCACCTACTTCCTGCGCGTCATCACCGCCATCGTCATCACCATCGGCGCCGTCATCTCGCTGCTGGCTTTCTTCATCCTCACGCTCAGCATCTTCCTGCTGCTGCAGAAGTCGCGCGACAAGCTGCACAACCTCATGCTCCTGGGCTACACGCCCGCCCAGGCCGCAGCGCCGTACTACCGCCTGGTCACCGCCGTCAATGCTGGCATCCTCGTGCTGTCGACAGTGATTATGTTCGTGGCTTCGGCATACTGGGAGGAGCGCCTTGACGAAATCGGCGTGGAAGCCGGGCCTGTGCTCCCCGCACTCCTCGTCGGCGCCACCATCGTGCTTGCCGTCACCTCACTCAACCTGCTGACGATACGCCGCATAGTGCGCAAGGCATTCTGAATATGCTCAACCTCACCCCCATAGCCCGTCTCGCTCTCAGCCGCCAGGTCCGCAACGCCCGCGGCTGGCGCGGCGTCAACATCCGGCGCGTGCAGCTGCGTCAGCTCGACATGCTCACCCGCAAGGGCGAGCGCACGGGATACGGCAAGGCAAACAGGCTGAAGCACACCGACGACTACGCGGCCTTCGCCGCCACGCTGCCCATGGCGGGCTATCCCGAGATACGCCATCTTGTCATGGCTATGGTGGACGGCGTCCCCGACATACTGTGGCCCGGTGTCTGCCGCCGCTTCGCCCAGTCATCCGGCACCTCGGACGGCCGCTCTAAGTTCATCCCCGTCACCGCCGACTCGCTGCGCCTCAACCACTACCCCGGCGCTTCGGCCGCCGTGGCGCACTACCTTGCCAACTACCCCGACTCACGCATGTTCAGCGGCCGCGGCTTCATCCTCGGCGGCAGCTTCGCCACGCAGCTGCAGGTGCCCGAGGGCGTCAAGGCCGGTGACCTGTCGGCGCACCTCATCGAGGCCTGCGGACCCCTGGTCGACATCTACCGCGTGCCGCCGCGCGACATCGCCCTGATGGAGGACTGGACGCAGAAGGTGCCCGCGCTGGTGAAGGCGTCGCTGAAAGCCAACGTCACCAACATCTCGGGCGTGCCCTCGTGGTTCCTCACCGTACTGCGCGCGGTGATTGCCGAAGCGGGCGTCAATACCGTACATGACGTGTGGCCCAACCTCGAGGTTTTTTTCCACGGCGGCATAGCCATGGACCCCTACCGCAGCCAGTACGCCGCCATCACCGACCCGGACCGGATGCGCTATGTCGAGACCTACAACGCCTCGGAGGGCTTCTTCGCCTGCCAGGACCTGCGCGAACCCGGCTCGATGCTGCTGTTGCTCGACGCCGGTGTCTTTTACGAGTTCGTCCCCCTCGACGAGGCCGACGACCCGCACCCCGCGCACGCCGTCCCGGCATGGGAGGTGGAGAAAGGGCGCACCTACGCCCTGGTCATCACCGCCCCCAACGGCCTGTGGCGCTATCCCATCGGCGACACTGTCCGCATCGTCAGCCGCGACCCGCTGCGCATAGCCATCGCCGGGCGCACAAAGGCCTTCATCAACGCCTTCGGCGAGGAGGTGATGGTACACAACACCGACGCCGCCCTGACGCGCACCTGCCGCACCCACGGCTGCGAGGCGCTCAACTATACCGTCGCTCCGGTCTTTGCCGACGGCGGCCGGCGCGGACGCCACCAGTGGCTCGTCGAATGGGCCACTCCGCCCGCCGACCCCACAGCCTTCGCCGCCGACCTCGACCGTGCCCTCCAGGACGAGAACAGCGACTATGCCGCCAAGCGTTCGGGGGGCATTTTCCTCGACCCCCTCGAGGTAATCGACGCACGTCCGGGAGTCTTCGACGCGTGGCTTGCATCGACGGGCAAACTCGGCGGCCAGCGCAAAATTCCCCGCCTCAGCAACGACCGCCATATCATCGACGCCATCCTCAGCCGACAATAATTTGCACATTTGCAGGTTTTATATTAACTTTGGGGTTGATTACGTTGTTAAACAGCATAAGCATAAACACGAATAAAAACAAAAGCATCCCGATATAACCATGAAAAAATTGTTCAGCATCGCCCTGGCAGTTCTGGCAATGGCTCTCACCAACGCCATGTCCGCCCAGGCACAGCAGAAGGAGAAAGGCGGCTACCAGGTTGCCGGCATCGCCTTCTACAACCTCGAGAACCTCTTCGACACCATCCCCAACAACCCCCTCGGCCGCGACGAGGAGTACACGCCCGGCGGCAAGAACCAGTGGAATTCAACCAAGTACTGGAACAAAATCAACCACCTGGCCCGCGCCATTTCCAGCTTCACCTCCAAGACAACGCCCTACGGCCCCGCCATTATCGGTGTATCCGAGATTGAGAACCGCACCGTCCTCGAGGACCTCGTGGCCGACCCGCAGCTGGCTCCCTGGAACCTCCAGATCTGCCACCACGACTCGCCCGACAAACGCGGCGTGGACGTGGGCCTGCTCTACAACCCCCGCTACTTCAAGCTCGAGAACGTCACCAACCATACCCTCACCGAGGTCAAGTTCGCCACCCGCGACCAGATGTGCGTGGTAGGCAGCCTGATGGGCGAGCGCATTGCCATCATCGTCAACCACTGGCCCTCGCGCCTCGGCGGCCAGGAGAAGTCGTCGCCCAACCGCGAAGCCGCCGCACGCCTGTGCAAGCACATCGCCGACTCGCTGTGGAACGTCGACCCGCAGATGGGTGTCGTCATCCTCGGCGACCTCAACGACGACCCTCAGGACAAGTCGTGCGCAAAAGTGCTCGGCGCCAAGCCCGACCCCGAAGGCGTCAAGGCCCACGGGTTCTATAACCCCTGGTGGAAGATGCTCGACCGCGGCATAGGCACCCTGGCCTACAAGAGCTCGTGGAACCTCTTCGACCAGATTATCCTCTCGGGCAATCTCGTCAACGACCCCAAGACCCGCTGGAACTTCTGGCGCGCCGAAGTGCATAACTACGACTTCCTGCGCGACGAACAGGGCAACCGCCAGGGCTACCCCCTGCGCACCTTCTCCGCCGGCGTCTACCTCAACGGCTACTCGGACCACTTCCCCACCGAGGTTTTCCTGCGCCGCTTCGTCCCCGCAAAGAACTGACAGCCAGGAACGCAATAAACGCCGGACCCTCCGCAACATAAACATTGCGGAGGGTCCGGACGTTTACATACAAATACACGACCTTTGTTGTAGGGATGCTCCCCGGAGCATCCGCAAAAACGACGGCTATCGGATGCACCAGGGTGCATCCCTACTTTCAGATACTTTTGTAACTCTCATAAAACATTAAAATGAAAAAGTTTATTATTACTGCGGCCTGCGCCCTGCTCGTCATTGTCCCGGCTCTCGCCCGCGACAGGTATACCACCGACGCCACACAGCTTCCCGCCGAGGCGCGCCTGATTATCGTCGAGACCTTCGGCCAGAACAAAATCAACCACATCAAGATTGACGAGGACATGTACGGCACCAGCTACGACGTCATCCTCAACAACGGCACCGAACTGGAGTTTGACCGCCAGGGACGCCTCACCGAGGTCGAGGCCGGCCGCAACGGCGTGCCCGCCAAGCTCGTCCCCGCCCCCATCCGCGCCTATGTCAAGGCCAACTACAAAAACGCTAAAATAACATCGCTGGACATCAACCGCGACCACTACGAAGTCGGCCTCGCCGGCGGCCTTGACCTCCGCTTCGACAAAAACGGCCGCTTCCTCGGCGTCGATGATTAAGGCTGGGATTAAGGAGTTTAGGGTCGTTAGGGACATTAACGACTTTAAGGTCCCCCTACTGCATGATTTCATCAGTCTGTTGTACGTCGGTGTGTCAGAATGTGAAATTTTAATAATGTAGGGACATCGCTTTGCGATGTTAAGCCTGAAAACCAATTGGTTGGCTCAACATGCCAAAGGCATGTCCCTACATTCAGGCTATTTTGACACACCGCCTACAAGCCAGTAAAATAAGCAGGAGGCTGTGTCGTAATTAAGGTTTTACGGCGCAGCCTCTTTTTTTGCGTCTTG
>JBJEDC010000071.1:0-45489 GCA_051871645.1 Muribaculaceae bacterium
TGCGGCGTCTCGGTGAACATGAACTACGACGCAGCCCGCAACGGCGGCAGCGGAGCCGTAACAGCCAATGTGGCCACAGCATTGCAAAAATATTTCAAGTACAGCAGGTCGGCTCATGTCATCGAGCGTGACGGCATGAGCTACACCGAATGGGAAAACACCATCTACGCCGAGCTTCAGGCCAAGCGACCCGTCCTGCTCTCGGGCCAGAGCAACGAGGGCGGCCACGCCTTTGTGTGCGACGGGTATGCCGGTGACCGCTACTACCACATCAACTGGGGCTGGGGCGGCATGTCCGACGGCAACTTCCTGCTCTGCCGTCTCAATCCCGACGACCAGGGCATCGGCAGCTCGGAAGGCGGCTATAACTCCGGTCAGAACATCGTCTGCGGCATCCAGCCCGTCCGCAACGGCAACGACACCGGCACCGCAGCTCCCGGCAGACCCGAATTCACTTTTAACTTAGGTTATACGGTCAGCAATGGTTCTTACAATTACATCGCATCACGCGTGCAGAACGGCAAAACCGAAGAAGGCTGGTTCCGCAACGGCGGAGGTGACAATTTCCAGGGCTATTTCGGCACGATTCTTACCGACCCCGTCACCGGAGCGACTGCGTTGGAAACCAAGATATACCGGGTAAATCTTCAGCCCCGCTATGGCTACAAGCAATATCCCATTCTGTCCGGTCAGACTCCCGCCGACGGCACATACTACGCATATCCGGCCTACTGGACCGGCAACGAGACCACGGCCCACAGGATGGACCACGCCGCCGGATATGTCGACCATGTCGTCATAAAAGTTCAGAACGGCGCGATAACTTCGGCCTCCGTTCCCGACATGTCCGATGCCATGCCTGACCTTACCGCCCTCTACCTTGCCGTTCCCGACCACATCAACCTTGGCACAGCAGCAAACTTCTCGACGAGCATCGCCAACAACTCGGACGAGACCGACTACTATGGCACAATCAGCTTCTGCTACGCCGCCAAGGGCAACACGTCGGCGCTGAACAGCGTCAAGGTCGACTTCGATGTCCCTGCCGGCCTGTCAATTCCCTATAGCTTCGCACACACCTTCAGCGGCATCTCCGCCGGACAGTACGAAGGCTGGTTTACCGACAGCAACGACCGCGTCATCTCGAACCGCTTCCCCTTCACCGTCCAGGCAGCCGGCTCGGCGCTGACGGGCAACTACAGCCTCACCGCTATTTCACCTGTAAACTTCACTGCCGGTGTAAACACCACCGTTGAGGTGCTCATGCACAATTCAAACGCCTCCGATTCCTACTACTCGCAGTTCATCTACACCTTCACCGACCGCTCCAACGCCTCCAACGTCGTGACGGTAAACAGCCCTGCAAACGGAGCCTGGAACCCGCTGACCGATACCAATGCCAACTACAGACTGAGCTTTGACGTCCAGTTCAGCAGAAACGGCATCTACGACCTCGTTGTCAAACGCCGCAAATACACCTACAGCAACGGCTATGTATACGCCACAAATGACTACGAGACCATCAGCACTCCCATCAAAATCACCGTCGGCAACAACGCACAGAGCGTAACCCTGAACGAGAACAGCGTAACCCTCGATGTCAGCGGCACCAGACAGCTCACGGCCACCGTCCTCCCCGCCGACGCCCTTGACAAGACCGTAGCATGGACCTCCTCGCGTCCCGATGTAGTCTCGGTCGACAATACCGGCAAAATCACCGGCCTCACAGACGGCAAAGCCAACGTCTACGCCGCCACCATGAACGGCAAAGTCTCAGTCTGCGCCGTCACCGTAGGCACCGGCACCGGCGTCGACGACATCACCGCCGACACCGACGACCCCGTCACCGCCGTCTACACCCTCCAGGGCATCCGCATCGCCGACACCACCGCCAACCTCCCCCGCGGCCTCTACATCGTCACCACCGCCCAGGGCCACACCCGCAAACTCGCCCTCTGACCACACCGCCTAACCCCTGAAATCCCATCCCCGGTGCCGGCTCCTCCCCCAGGATCCGGCACCGGCTTTTTATAATCCAGTTATCGCAAAATATGCGACAACTGCCGTCCAATCATTATCAGCGAGGACAATTTATAAATGGCGCTCACTAAAACAACACAATATTATTTAGTTAGCTCCCTGTTTTTCAGAAATATTAGGTACTTTTGTGTATGGAAACTACGCAAGGAAACGCAACAATACAGAATGGTCAAAATATGGGGAGGCTGTGTCAAAATAGTCTGAATGTAGGGACATGCCTTTGGCATGTCGGGACAATCCGTTAGTTTTCAGGTTTAACATCGCAAAGCGATGTCCCTACATCATTAAAATTCTGCATTTTGACACACCTCCAACGGTCTCAAACACTCGTCAGCTAACCCTTATGCTTTTACCGAACAGGGAGTAGCCATGCTTTCCGCAGTCCTGAAAAGCGAGACCGCCGTAAACACAAGCATCCGCATCATCGACGCTTTCGTGGCAATGCGTAATTTTCTGATGAATAATGCCTCTATTTTCCAGCGCCTTGACCGCCTTGAGATGAAACAATTAAAGACGGATGAAAAAGTTGATGCGGTTCTTGACCGACTAAACGAATACAAGGAGCCCAAGGAAGGGATATTCTTTGACGGGCAGATTTTTGATGCGTATGCGTTTGTGGCGGATTTCGCGGCAACTCAGGCAGGACGTCGAGCGGCACAACGTCCAGTATCCCGGCGTGACCCTGCACGCCTACACCAAGGCCCACGACCGTTTCCTGATTATCGACGAGGACGTCTACCACATCGGCGCCTCCCTCAAAGACCTCGGCAAAAAACTCTTCGCCTTCTCCCATATGGACGCCACCACCGGCAGCGACCTCCTCTCCAGGCTCTGAACCGTCATGAAGAGGCGGCCATCTCAGAAGCCAAAAATCCTTTACGACATCAAATACAATTCCAATTCTTGCAGCGCACACCATTTCCGCCAATGACTCTTGATATTATCCGACTTTTATCAGTAAATTCGCAGTCGATTTCAATATGCCGGCATCTTTCCTTTTGTTCTTCGGTCGTTATGGAACCCCGTAACTCCCCCGTCCCAAACGAAAATATGCCCGACGACTGACAGCCCTGCCGCTAACATTTATCATTAAACAAGCTATAATCGTCAATCCAAATATACCATGAGAAAAAAATCACTAATCTTGCTGTTGTCAGCCTCATGACCTTATTCGGTATTTTATCGGCAGGCTGCAGTCATAAAGCAGCTGACGGAGCGGAGAAACACGCTGTCAGCGGCAATGCCGCAGACTCTGCCAAAAACACAGGTAGAACCGGGAGCGACAATGCCGGCGTTTCGTCTGAAGCAAAATCCTCAAATGCCAAGCCGACGCCCCGGATAATGGCCATTGACCTGATAGGCCGTGAAATATCCGATCCTGACCCCAACGGTTATCACGAACGGTATTGGAAATGGGTAATCGCTGACGGTGAAATCAAAGACCTGAAAATCCTCGAGACTCTCGTTGACGATGCCGACACGTATGTGACACTTGTACAAGTCAGTCTTCATGCCCGAGGCAATTATTCCTGCGACTGCAAACTGAAACTCCTGTACCGGTATACGCCGGAAAACGGATGGAAACTGGAAACCGTTCTGCCAATCAGCCTTCAGATTGTCACCGACAGGATGTATGACGACTGCATCAGCGTTGAAACAATAACCGACCTGTATGGCACACACTGGTATCTCCGCAACAACAGCGACACTCCGCTTACAGTTTACTACCGTACTTTTTTACGCGGAAATACTGAAAAGCACCATGTCACAGTCAAAGCAAACTCAGAAACCAAAGCCAGTGTCTGGTCCCTGGACGACTGCAAGGTCGATTACGTGGCAAAAGACTATTAACAAGATTTTCAGACTTCATCCAAAATAATTTAGATAAGGCAAAGAAACCATGCAAGGGAAAAAACCGCAATACGTAGGGGGGTGTCAAAATGAGTTTATTCGTGATGCAGGGACATCGCTTTGCGATGTTAAGCCTGAAAATCAACGGATTGACTCAACAGACCAAAGGCATGTCCCTACGTTCAGGCTATTTTGACACTGCCTCTTGAACCAAGATTAAACATAAGAGATGTTCAACGACGGAGTATTTAAGGTGGGGGCAACATGTAAGTATTTCTTACAGGTTCGACAGGAATGAGTTCGCCATGTATCGATTTATATTGAGTTCTTGTTTGGGACTCAAACCTGTGTTTTTAGGCGTTGCTGTGTCGGTTTCCGAAATATTTCTTATATTTGCGGTATGCCAATTGCCTTTGGCACCGCGAGGTATTGCAGACTCGGAGTTATCCGGTTTATGTAGGGACATCGCTTTGCGATGTCTGTCTGGCAATCAGGTTATTATCCAAACGTGCCAAAGGCACGTCCCTACATTTCAGACTGTTTTGCAACACCGGCATATTGACAGACACGCGAAAAATCACTATTTTTGCGAAAAACTAACAGTAGAACAAGGATGACACAGAAGAAATATGGCAGGATACTGCTGAAACTGAGTGGCGAGAGCCTGGCCGGCGGGGCCGGACATGGCATTGACACGGAACGGCTGATGAGCTATGCTTCCCAGATCAAGGAGGTGGCTGACAGCGGCGTACAGGTGGCTATCGTTATCGGCGGCGGAAATATTTTCCGCGGGCTCAGCGGTGCCAAACGCGGATTTGACCGCGTGACGGGCGACCAGATGGGCATGCTGGCTACGGTAATCAATTCGCTGGCTCTGCGGAGCGCCCTGGAGAGCATCGGCGCCGCCGTCGAGGCTTTCACGGCCCTGAACATGTACCCCATCGGCAAATATTACAGCAGCCGCAGCGCCATCGAGGCTCTGCAGCAGGGCAAGGTGGCCATCCTCGCCGGCGGAACGGGCAATCCGTTCTTCACCACCGACACGGGCGCCAGCCTCCGCGCTGTCGAAATCGGCGCCGACGTGATGCTGAAAGGCACCCGCGTCGACGGCATCTACACCGCCGACCCGGAGAAGGACCCCACGGCCAAGAAATTCGACACGATAACCTTTGACGAGGTCTACAACCGCGGCCTCAAGGTGATGGACCTCACCGCCACCGCCATGTGCCGCGAAAACGACATGCCCGTCATCGTATTCGACATGGACACCCCCGGTAACCTCGCCAAAGTCCTCAAGGGCGAGCCCATCGGCACCCTGGTGACAGTGTGAACACCGGACGGCCGCCACAGGTTATAAAAAAGACATGACCGTAAACTGTCCCAAAGGACACTAACCACGACAACAACTAAAATTTACATATCATGGCAAACATCGAACCCAAACCCATCCTCGACGCCGCTGAAGAAAAAATGGAGATGGCACTCATCTATCTTGACGAGACCCTCTCGCACATCCGCGCAGGACGCGCCAGCACCAAGCTGCTGGACGGCATACGTGTGGACTACTACGGCAGCACCGTCCCCGTCAGCAACGTCGCCAACGTCAGCACCCCCGACGCCCGCACCATCGCCATCACTCCCTGGGAGAAGAGCATGTTCCGCGAAATCGAGCGTGCCATCATCAACAGCGACCTCGGCATCACCCCCGAGAACAACGGCGAGGTCATCCGCCTGTGCATCCCGCCCCTCACCGAGGAGCGCCGCAAGCAGCTTGCCAAGCAGTGCAAGGCCGAGGCCGAGACTGCCCGCGTGAGCGTGCGCAACGCCCGCCGCGACGCCATCGAGACCCTCAAGAAAGCCATCAAGAACGGCATGCCCGAGGACATCGAGAAGGACGCCGAGGGCAATGCTCAGAAAATCCACGACAAGTTCATGAAAAAAATTGACGACGCCTACGCCGCCAAGGAAAAGGAAATCATGGCCGTATAAGCAAACAGGCCGCCCGGTTAGGACGGCCCGAATAGAGGGGAATTCAAAAGCTCACCCCCTTTGCCCGAGAGGCTGTGCCGCCACAAGCGGCCGGCCTCTCATTTTTCGTGGTAACGGGTGATGAGATGCTCGAGGTAGGGAGTGGGGGAGATGGAGTAGGCGCGGGTGAGGAGGGGAAGCGCCTCGGTGCGGCGGCCGGTGGTCCAGTAGAGGCTGCCGAGGTCGAGGAGGGTGGGGAGGTCGTCGGGCCGGTCGGCAAGTATGCCGGACCACTCGCGGGCGGCGGCGGTGTCGTCGCCCTGCAGCATGTAGCCCTCGGCGAGCAGACGGCGGTAGCGGACGTTGCCGGGGGTTGTGGTGAGCAGGCGCCGGGCGTATTCGACCATCATCGGGCCGTTGGTGCGGAACTGATAGTATTCGGCGAGGCGGATGTTGAAGGCGCGGGCAAGATAAGGGTAGGCCTCCTTTGCCCTGAGCAGCAACTGTTCGTACATGTCGGGGCTGCCTGTCGACAGCGACACCTCGCGCACATCGCTGAGCAGCGTGTCGAGGGGAACGGCGTAGTTCATGGCCTCCTGTATCATCGTCACGGCGCGCGCGGTGTCGGCGGCCATGCACTGCGCCACTATGGCGTGGGCGTAGACGTCGGGCTGGCGCGGGTTCTCGTGCAGCATGAGCGTGTACATGGCCGAGGCATTGAGCCACTCGCGGGCGGCGAAGGACGTCTCGGCCTTGCGGGCGTTACGCTCGTATTCGGCCGACTGCCCCCGCGCCGTCAGGGGCAGCAGCAGGAAGGCTGCAAGCAGTATTTTTGTCAGTCGTGACAGGGAACTTGAGGACATGAATGATGAATTACAGACTTTATCATAAAAACGTGTGGGGTGTCAAAATGTTGATTTTTTGATGATGTAGGGACATCGCTTTGAGATGTCAGTCCTGCCCGTCGGTCCCGCAGAAGGCTAAACATGCCAAAGGCATGTCCCTACATTCAGGCTATTCGGCACAGACCCAAACCGTTTTTATAGTGCCGTTTACTGGAATTTGTCGCCGTAGGCGACCTTGGCGTCGTTGACGATGTGGCGGATCTCCTGCTCGCGGCTCTTGGGGCAGACGAGCAGGACGTCGCCGGCGTCGGCAATGATGTAGTCGTTGAGCCCGTCAACAGCCACAAGCTTGTCCTCGCGAATGCAGAAGATGTTGCCGGTGGAGTTGTAGGCCAAAACCTGGCAGTTCTGGGTGACGTTGCCGTCGCGGTTCTTGGGAGAGATGTCGTAGAGCGAGCTCCATGTGCCCAGGTCGTTCCAGCCGTACGAGACGGTCTCGACGCACGCGTTGGGCGCCTTTTCCATGACGGCGTAGTCGATGCTGATGGCGGGGCATCCGGGGAAGATGCGGGCAATGCACTCTTTCTCGGCGGGAGTGCCGAAGACCTCGCTGTTTTCGGCGAAGGGTGTGTTCACCTCAGGGGCGTAGGCGGCGAGGGCGTCTATGATTGCCGAGGCCTTCCAAAGGAAAATTCCGGAATTCCAGAAAAACTCGCCGGTCGAGAGGAATATCTCGGCCATCTCCTTCTTGGGTTTCTCGGTGAACGTCTTGACCTTGTAGAAGTCGTTGCCGAAGGGCTTGCCAATCTGGATGTAGCCGTAGCCGGTTTCGGGGCGCGTGGGTTTGATGCCCATAGTGAGAAGCATGTCGTGCTCCTCGACGAAGTCGAAACCGGCCAGCACGGCCTTTTCGAACTCCCGCTCGCGCGTGACAAGGTGGTCTGACGGGGTTACGATAATCGAGGCCCCGGGGTCGGCGGCAGCGATGTGCCAGGCCGCCCAGGCTATGCACGGCGCCGTCGAGCGGCGTGCCGGCTCAAGCAGGATGTTTGCCGCAGGCACCTCCGGCAGCTGCTCGCGGATGGTGTCGGCGTAACGGGCATTGGTGACCACGACTATGCGCGACGGGTCCACCATCGGCGTCAGGCGGTCGTAGGTCATCTGCAGCAGCGAGCGGCCCGTGCCTAAGAAATCAATGAACTGTTTGGGACGGTCGGCGCGGCTGTACGGCCAGAAACGGCTTCCCACGCCACCGCACATTATAACGCACCAGCGATGCTGAGTTTTATTTGTTGTAGACATATACTAAGGTAATGAGGATTATAGGATAACGAGTTTTTCATCAGGTATCGGCCGGCGGACTATTCCGCCGGTTTGTTTGAGGCCATAAAGTTACAATTTTTTTTTATCTTTGCAAACCCAAACCGCATGCTGTGTTACAACGACAAAAACTGCGACACCAATGATAAAGAATTTGCTTTTCGACCTCGGCGGAGTGATTATGAACATCAACCGTGACCGCTGTGTCGATGCCCTCAAAGCCCTCGGCCTTGCCGAGGCCGACGATATGCTTGGCGTAGCCGCGCAAAAAGGCTCCTTCGGACAACTCGAGGCGGGCGAAATCAGCCCCGAAGAGTTCCGCGATGACATACGCTCGCGCATAGGCCGCCCCGTCAGCGACGCCGAAATAGACAATGCCCTCAACCGCTTTCTGTTAGGCATACCCGTACAGCGTCTGCAGGCGCTGCGCGAGATACGCAGGCACTATGGCGTGTATATGCTGTCGAACACCAACCCCATCATGTGGAACTCATTCATTGCCGGGCAGTTCCGCCAGGAAGGGTTTGAAATAAACGACTACTTCGACGGCATCGTCACCAGCTTCGAGTCAAAGTGCATGAAGCCCGCGGCCCGGATTTTCGACCATGCGGCCGAGACGCTGAAGATAAAGCCCTCCGAGACCCTTTTCCTCGACGATGCCGAGGTCAACTGCCGCGCAGCCGAGGCCCTGGGCTGGAACGCCGCCCTCGTCGCTCCGGGTCACGAGTTCATTGATGTCCTTCACGAGTGTAATCTTGTATGAGACAGTCCGGCGACACAGCTATAGCAGCCGCCGTAGGCGTCTTTGACGGCGTACACCTCGGGCACCGTCACCTGTTCAGAGCTGTACGGGAACAGGCTGAGAGAGCAGGGGAGGGAAGCCGCACGCTGGCCGTGACCTTCGACCGCCATCCGCTGCGCACCATCGCCCCTGACCGCTGCCCGAAGATGCTGACGCTGCCCGAGCGGCGCCTCGAACTTTTGGGGGAGCTGCCGGAGGTGGACGATGTCGTGGTGCTGCACTTCGATGATGACCTTCGGCGCCTCACCGCCGCCGACTTCCTCGAGCGTCTGCACCGACTCTACAGCGTCACCGACCTGGTGATGGGCTACGACCACAGCTTCGGCAGCGATTTCCGCGACCCGTCACCCGACCACTATGCCCTCGCCGGAGAACGTGCCGGGGTGAAGGTGACACGCGCCACGCCGTACATTCTTGACGGCGAACCCGTATCGTCATCGCGCATACGCCGCGCCCTCGCCGAAGGCGACGTGAAGAGTGCCGCCGCCATGCTGGGCCGGCCGCACCGCCTCGAAGGCAACGTCGTCACCGGCCGACAGCTCGGCCGCACAATAGGCTTCCCCACCGCCAACCTCGACGTCCCCGCCGAGCTGATGCTGCCGCGCCAGGGCGTCTACGCCGGACGCTGTCTCGACCGTCCGTGCCTGGTAAACATCGGCACCGCCCCCACCGTCACCGACAGCGACCATATCGCCATCGAGGTACACATCCCCGGCTTCAGCGGCGACCTCTACGGCCGCCCCCTGAGCGTAGACCTCACCCGCCACATCCGCAACGAGCGCAAATTCCCCACCCTCGACGCCCTCCGCATCCAACTCAACGCCGACCTACGCGCAATAGAAAATCAGCCATAGAAATGCCTCATCCCCGTTTCCATCGTTTCACCGAAGCCGTCCGGGACACAGTGAGGGTATACTGGCCGCTATGGCTGGCACTGACGCTCATGCTGTCGTCTCTGGCAATTGTCTGGCCGATAAACAACGGCTTTATCTTAAAAAAGCTGATTCTGCTGACGTTTTGCTGCAGCGCCGCCTACACCTGGCCGCTTGTCCTGACGGCGTCACTGATACGACGTCGCTGCGCCGTCTACATCATTTCGGGCTTCGTGGCCCTCTGGAGCGTGTGCTGCACCCTCTTCCCGCTCCTGTCGGGAGAGCCGATGAATGACGGAACGTTGGTAATGGTTCTTGAGACCGACGGCCGCGAGGCGGCAAGTTTCATCGAAAAATACATAACGGGACGGCGCATAGTCTGCACCCTGGCATATCTGCTGTTTCTCGGCGGCTGCATATATCTTTCCGGCCTGACGATAATGCTGAAACGCCGCACAGCCATTATCACTGCAGTGATAGCCGGACTGGCCTGCTCCATCGGTACATATCGGATTGTATATATGTACAATGGAATAATGGACAGTTCGCAAACCCGCTCGGACCTATGGCTGACATGCTCTGAAAAATTTTTCAATCTTATCAACCTGGCGGGCGTTTTTAACGGCGACATCGCCACGGCCACAGTTGCAACCGGGTACCGTCTGCATCGAATTTCGTCAGGCGTGCATGACTGGGAAAAATCCCAGCGCGAAGCGCTGAAACAAAACTATGGCATGGCCGAAAAAGCCGACAGCGTCAACGTGGTTGTCATCATCGGCGAGTCATTCGTCAGGCGGCACAGCAACCTGTACGGTTACAGGCTGAACACCAATCCTAACCTTACCGCACTGGCCGACAGCGGACTGCTGACAGTCTTCACCGATTTCATCTCCGTCGGCAACTACACCAACGACGCCATCCGCAACATCATCAACCTCAACTCGCTGGGCGAAGGCGAACAATGGTATGAGAGCGTGGCTTTCCCGCTTGTGGCGGCGCGCAGCGGATGGCGCGTGCATCTGTACGAAAATCAGGTGGTGAAGGTAAGCGGGCTGCTGGATGTACAGCTTTCCGGCATCCTTCTCAACCCGATAATGAAGGAGAACGTTTACGAACAGACCAACGACAGCCTGGACACATACGACGGCGACTTTATCGCCCGCATCAACCGCGAGTTCCCGTTCGACGGCAACACCGGCAACATGGACATCTTCCATCTGTACGGACAGCATTTCGAGCCGGTCGAGCGATATCCGGCAGGCAAGGGCCACGATATATGGAACGCAGACTCCATCCCCGTTCCCGCCGACAAGCCATGGCTAAAAGAGAAGTGGCGCCGACAAACTGTCGCGGAATACGACAACGCCACCCGTTACAACGACTCCGTCGTGGCATCGATTATCGACCGGTACAGGGGTACGCCCACAGTTTTCATCTATTTCTCGGACCACGGGGATGAAATCTTCGATTTCGGCCCCGTACACGAGCGTATCATCCTGCCGCCGGACAACTATCTGACCGACTGGGTGCACACGGAGTTCGACATACCTCTGTTCATAGCCTATACTCCCGAGTATATCAAGCTGTTTCCGGAAAGCCCCCGACACATAAACTCCGCCGCCGGACGTCCGGGCAGTACCGATAACATCGGCCATACCATTCTTGGCCTTGCCGGAGCCACCGACAACAGGTATTACCGCGCCGACCGCGATGTACTCTCGCCGGCCTACCGCAAGCCCCGGCGCATGATATCCATGGGCCTCGACTATGACGAGGCTGTAAAAAAGAGCGGCAAGTCCAACTGATTTTCAGCAGAATTTTCTAATTTTGCGGTCGAAAACAGACTATATCATATTATGACACATAAATATGACTTTCTCGTGATCGGCGGAGGCATCGCCGGCATGAGTTTCGCTCTGAAAACCGCCTGCCACGGCCGCGTGGCCCTGATATGCAAGACTACCCTTGAGGAAGCCAACACCGCCCTTGCCCAGGGTGGCGTGGCATCCGTCACAAACCTCGAAGTCGACACATTCGAGAAACACATCCACGACACCATGGTCGCCGGCGACTGGCTCAGCGACCCTGCCGCCGTCGAGACGGTGGTGAAGGGAGCTCCGCAGGGCATCGCCGACCTCGTGCAATGGGGCGTGCAGTTCGACAAGAAGGAGAACGGCAAATATGACCTGCACCGCGAAGGCGGCCACAGCGATTTCCGTATCCTCCACCACGCCGACAACACCGGCTGGGAAATTCAGCGCGGCCTGCGCGAAGCCGTCAAAGCCGACCCAAACATCGACATCTTCGAAAACCACTTCGCCATCGAAATCATCACCCAGCACCACCTGGGCAAGATTGTCACCCGCCGCACTCCGGACATCACCTGCTACGGCGCCTACGTCCTTGACGAGAAGAGCGGCAGCGTCGACACATTCCTGGCCAAAATAACCGTCATGGCCACCGGCGGCTGCGGAGCCGTCTACCAGACCACCACCAACCCGCTTATCGCCACCGGCGACGGCATAGCGATGGTATACCGCGCCAAAGGCGACGTCAAGGACATGGAATTCATCCAGTTCCACCCCACAGCCCTCTTCCACCCCGGCGACCGTCCCTCGTTCCTCATCACAGAGGCCATGCGCGGCTACGGAGCCGTGCTGCGCAACGTCGACGGCGAGGAGTTCATGCAGAAATACGACCCGCGCCTCAGCCTCGCTCCCCGCGACATCGTAGCCCGCGCCATCGACTCGGAGATGAAGCTGCACGGCACCGACCACGTCTACCTCGACGTCACCCACAAGGACCCCGAAGAGACAAAAAAGCACTTCCCCAACATCTACGCCAAATGCCTGAGCCTGGGCATTGACATCACCAAAGACTACATCCCCGTTGCTCCCGCAGCCCACTACCTCTGCGGCGGCATCAGGGTCAACACCAAGGGCGAGTCGTCGATACAGCGCCTCTACGCCTTGGGCGAATGTTCGTGCACAGGTCTGCACGGCGGCAACCGCCTGGCATCCAACTCGCTCATCGAGGCCGTCGTATACGCCAACGCCGCAGCTAAGGACGCTCTCGAGCGTGTCGGCGGCTATGACTTCCGCACCGACGTGCCCGAATGGAACGACGAGGGCACCACGCACCCCGAGGAGATGGTGCTGATTACCCAGAGCGCCAAAGAGGTCAACCAGATTATGGGCACCTACGTCGGCATCGTACGCAGCAACCTGCGCCTCGACCGTGCCTGGAACCGCCTCGACATCCTGTACCAGGAGACCGAGAAGCTGTTCAAGTGCTCCAAGGCCAGCCGCAAGATTTGCGAGTTGCGCAACATCATCAACGTCGGCTACCTCATCATGCGCCAGGCCAAGGAGCGTCACGAGAGCCGCGGACTGCACTACACCATCGATTACCCGCCCAAGAAAGGCATCTCCCACGAGCCCTCCGCCGAGGAAAAATAAACGCACGCCGCCGATACGGCTCAGGTGTTATGAAGCGGGTCATTCCAATAACTGTTTTTGCGGCGGCAATGCTGCTCGGCGCCTGCTCGAACCATGAGCAGGCCGGTGCCGGCACTGCCGTGCCATTACCCGAGGCCTATCCCCGCATCAATCTCTACCCGGCCGAATACACCGCCTACGACTCTCTGCCGGTAAAGCTGAGCCTTAACAGCGCTGTCACGCCTGTCCTGAAGCCAGGACGCACTCCCGGACTCGATATTCCGTACCCGCGCTATAACGCCACCGTTTACCTCACTGTCATACCCGACGCCTTCGCTGACTTCGACCAGGTCTGGAATGCCCGCCGCGCACGCATCGACAACAACCTCGGCGACATCCCCACCACCGCTCTGGAGATACCCTCCCTGGCCGACACCACTTTCATCTCCGCCCTCGTCGTGGCTAAATCGGCTACGCAGACACCCGTCCAGCTCCTCGCCGCCTCACGCCGCCACGGCGTCATCGTCAGCGCCACCGCCTTCCTCCACACCAAAGTCAGCCCCACCGGCCTCGACTCCATCACCCCCGCCATAGAGTCCCTGGCCACGGACCTGCGCCATTTGGCCGAAACGCTGGCAATGCCCGTAACCGAAAAATAAATCAATCATGAAAACGGGCATATTCTACGAAGAAATAGCGACCGGCATCCCGCACCGACAGGCCGAAAAAGAGGCCGTGGCGCGCATCCTCGCCCGTGAATACCCCGGCATACCATACGGACGCCATCCGAGCGGCCTCCCCTGGCTCCAAGGCGCCTACATCTCCATCGCCCACAGCCGCACCACCGCCGTCATCGCCGTCAGCGACCGCCCCATCGGCATCGACCTCGAATACCCCCGTCCACGTTTAGCTGATATCGTCCCCCGCGTCCTCACCCCCTCCGAAAAAGCCATCTACACCACCCCCGCCCAACTCCTCGCCGCCTGGACCTCCAAAGAAGCCGCCTACAAAGCCATCCACAGCCTCCAGGGCCCCACCTGCCCCGTCACCGTCATCACCGCCGTCACCCTTACCCCCGGCCCCGACAATCTCCCCCTCCACGCCACCGTCGCCGACACATCCTTTACCCTGGCCCACACCATCCTCCCCGACACCGCCCTCCTCACTATATCCCAACCTTAAACCGGTTGTAATTGATACAAAGTATACATTTTACTTTATTAGAAAGACAACAAGATAAATTCAACTTTACAAAGCATTTAATCAAACCGACAATGAATGAAGCATCTTTTTCATGGGCTGAAAACGCTGATGGTAAAATGGTACACGTTGACAGCGTACCCCGAGGAATTAAATGTGGTTGCGTTTGCCCTTGTTGCCACGAGGAACTTAAGGCCAGACATGGATGCATCCGTGCACATGGTTTCGCTCATCGCAGTAAAAAACGGAGGGCGCATCTAAGAATCTGCTATATGGTCATAATGTACAAATTGGCAGAGCAGATTATCCAGAAAGAAAAGAAAATCCATGTTCCGTCTTATTATGGAATAATTAAAGAACATGATATTGAGTTTAAGGAAGTTATTATAGATGGAAGATATGACCGAATAGACAAACAACCGGATGTTATTGCAACAACAACCGACGGAGAACAACTTATAATTGAGTTTACTTTTGAATATAAAGTACAACACAAAGAAAAAATAGATTATAAAAATCTCAATTGCATAGAGATTAATTTATCCAATCAAACTCTTGAATCCTTATATGACTTTCTTCTTAATTCTAATGAGGATAGAAAGTGGATTAATAATCAGTCTTTTTTTGACAGCATAGAATCAAGATACTCCGAAAAGGCATAAAGGTCGAGGTAAAAAACATGAACGTTTGTGCCACTTGCGCAATTAAAGAAAAATGTTGCGGTGTTCGGCTAAAAGGTCAATACTTTCCTTTGAAGATTTATAACAGCGGTCAGACATATCATATTTGCAAAACAGAACAATTTGAAGAACTATTACGGCAATTTGAGGAATTTAAACAACAAAATGAGAGACTAAAACAATCCCAAAAGGTTGAACACAAAGAAGCAGTACCGCAACAGGCGACAGAGCAAATAAATTCACTAAAAGAAAGAAAAAAATACCTGCCGGAAATGCGCGAAAGGAGACAGCAGCATAGAGCAGAATCGGAAAGCTTGAAGGCTAAACGTATAAAGGAAGAAAAGCAATCGTATATAGACGAATATCAGTCTAAAGAGAATGAGTCTCCTAATAATAAATTTGAACTACTCTCTTGTTTTATGTGTATAAGAAACAATGATTCTATGAGTAACAATGATGGATGTGCTCATTGTGAGTTAGCTATAATGCTGGGAGTGCCTAAAGAGACGCCTCCAGAGACCGCCAATGGCTGTCGTGGTTTTATAAAAAAACAAGAGTAAAATAGTCTACATTTGGCTATAATTCATAGCCAATAAAATTGTCTCCCTCTCAGCAATAGAAGTCCGGTTAATGCTTGTTCTCCGTGTCCTCTTTGCGTTTTTTAAGGCGGAGTTGGGTCATACGCTCTGAGAAACCGCCGTTGTCGACGAAATTTGCCGATAGTTTTTCCAGCTGGCGGTAAAGCAGATAATCGGCCTGATTGATTAAGATAATTGCCATGTTGGCTATTGTTTCGGGAGGGCGTGTCACAATAAGGTTCATGAAGAATTCGGCGTCACAGTGTTCACGACCGAGTTTTCGCATGGCCTCGTACTGTTCGCTCCCTTTCTGCCACTGAGGATGGTTGCGGGTTTTAAGATAATCTTCGTAGTCTTCGAGAAGTTCCTGAAGACTTGCTTTGGCCACACTGACAAGCTTTATCTCTGTTTTGGATGAGGTGGCTGATGCCGCACATCCCTCGATAATATTCTGTTTACCGCTTCGGGCTGCCTGAACCATCTGGTCCTTGGTCCTGTCCCCGAACGCGATGTAGTGCTCACAAAAGTAGTATGTGATTTGAAAAATCACAGCCGACTTTTGGTAGCTGAGCAACTTTTTATAGTTACCGCGGTGAGGGATAAGCTCCGACATGGTAATTGAGAATTTAAGGGTGGGTGATTTAGGTCGTTTGGGGGGTCTTTAGGGTCTTTAATGACCTTAAGGACTCTAAGGTCACTAAGGATTTTAGGGTCATTAGGGACTTTAAAGTCCTTAGAGACCTTAAAGACCCTAACGACCTTATAAAATTACTACTGGCGGCGGAACATGTCTTTGATGGCGTCGGCGACGTTGATGATGTAGTCGCCGGTGCGCTCGAGGTCGGAGATGACGTCCATGTAGTAGATGCCGGCCTGGTAGGTGTACTTGCCCTCGTTGATGTTGGAGACGTTGACCGAGCGCAGCTGGTTGCGCATGTTGTTGATTTCGCGTTCCTTGTTATAGCAGCGCATCAGCTGGCCTTCGTTGACGTTGTCGATGTTGTTGAGGTTTTCCACCATATAGCGCATGGCCTCGTCGAGGTAGCCGTAGATGGTATCTATGTTGTGGTTAATGTCGTCGGTGAACTCGGCGTGGCTGTCGTTTTTGCGCAACATAATTTTGCCTATGCCGTAGCAGCAGTCGGCTATGCTCTCGATTTCGGAGATGATATTGAGCATGCCCACGATTTTTAGCTTACCTTCGTTGGAGAGGCGTCCCTGGGCGGTTTTGTTGAGGTAATCGGCTATTTCGATTTCCATGCGGTCGCTGATGTCCTCGTATTTCTCGATACGCGAGAGCAGTTTGTTGAAGTCTTCGGTACCGGGAGCTGTGCTTATCAGCGTATGCGCCATGCCTATCATGCGGCCTACACGCTCGGCGTAAACGGCAACCTCTTTCTCGGCCTGGGCGATGTTGAGCTCGGCCGAGCTTAAGAGACCGCCCTGGATGTATTTGATGCCGAAATCGTCATCGCTCTTCTTGCGGGTGGGAATAACCCATTCGACTGCCTTGACATACAGCGGGGTAAACCATACCATGATGAGGAGGTTGAGGAACTTGTACGAGCTGTAGAAGATAGCCAGGCAAATTGAAGCGGCAGCCTGCATCGAGGCCATGCTGGCGGCTGTCGTGCTGACCTTCTCGTACATGGGATGGTCAATAGGCAGCGTGTTGTCGAAGAGGTTGTTGTAGATTAGCGGGTCGGTATGCTGGAGATGAGTGACGAAATTGTAGAGGGTATTGGGGTCGCCCTCGCCGAAGAGCACACAGAGCTTTGAGATGAGGCTCATGAAGGGATAGAAGAGCACCAGGCACCAGATACAGCCCATGACGTTGAAGAGCAAGTGGCCCATGGCGGCGCGCTTGGCGGCGACATTACCGGAGAGCGATGCAAGCAGAGGGGTGATGGTGGTGCCGAGCGAGGCGCCCAGAACGATGGCGCAGGCCAGGTCGAAGTCAATCCAGCCCTTGGCGAACATCACCAGGCAGATGGCGAAGGTGGCGTCGGAGCTCTGGATGACGCAGGTGACGATAAGGCCCACCAGCCAGAAGACGAGGATGGAGCCGAAGCCCATCGAAGCGTACTGCTGCAGCGAGGCGAACATCTCGGGGTTCTTCTGCAGGTCGGGCACATACTGGCTGATCATGCTCAGGCCCAGGAAGAGGATGGCGAAACCGAAGATGAACTCGCCGAAGCTCTTGCGCCGGCCTTTCTTGCTGAACAGCAGCGGCGTAGCCAGCGCCATCAGCGGAACGGCAAAGGCCGAGATTTCAACCTTGAAGCCTAACAGCGAGATAATCCACGTGGTAAACGTCGTGCCTAAGTTGGCGCCGAAGATTACCGCCAGCGACTGGCCGAGGGTCATCATGCCGGCGTTGACGAAGCTGACGACGAGAACGATTGAGGCCGACGAGCTCTGGATGAACGCCGTAATAAAAATGCCGGTAATGACGCCCGTAAAACGGTTGCGCGTCATTGCCGACAGTACATTGCGCAGGCGGTCACCCGCAACTTTCTGCAGGCCCTCGCTCATCACCTTCATGCCGAACAGGAAAAGACCTACGGCACCTAATAATCCTAAAAGATCAAGAATAGAGTAATCCATAAAACAGGGTTAGACCAAGCCACGCCTTCCGCGCCGTCTCCCGCAGGAACCGGCCCCGGCCCTTGTGGCCAAATTTTTACCATTGCAAACCGCCGACATCCTGTCATCCGGTTTTCATCTGCAAAATTACACATATTCCCCGGCACATCAATCAAAATTCCACCATAAAATTTAAAACTACCCGTATATTTGCCCCCGTATTTGACACTGCGGTAATTGCTTGCAATTCCATTTGCCCTCACCGTTGGGCGGTTGGGAAATTTTTGGTAATTTTGCGGGTCGGAAGCGGGGTATGGCCGGCTTCCGGTATGTTTAATTTTTGAGTTGAAATTATGATTAAGCTGATTATAAAACTGGTTATTCTGGGCGCCGTCATACTGGTATTCTGGGTGTCGAACCCTGACGAGCAGCAGCATAAGACTGCCATTACCTCTGTCATCGAGCAGGCCACGGACAGCCCGAAAGAGGAAGGGTTCGGACGCCTCAAGGAGGCTGTGCGCAACAAGGTTGTCAGCATCATCACCAACGAGAAGCTGGATGTGCAGAGCTACGGAGTGTTCTCGGTAGGACGCCTGGAGTCGGCCGACGGCGACAAGCATCTCATCTCCATCGGTGTTCTCGGCCATGTCTTTACCCCGGGTGAGGGCAAACTTATTCAGAGCACCAAAACCGGCTCAATAAAAGACGAACTGAAGAAAGTTATCGGCGGCTGAGGCCCATCACGTTTGCGGGAGCGCGGCCGGCCCGGAGCTCGGCGGCCATGAAGGCCATGGCGGAATGTGAATGAGCGAAGAAGCGGCGGTAGCCGGCACACAGGTAATTGAGTCCGGATTCGCCGTCGGAGGTGTAGGCAAAGCGGTTTTTGGGACATTCGCCGTTGCATAGCCGCAGATATTGACAACCAAGGCACTGGTGGGGCAGGCGGTCGTGCTTGTCCTGGCCGAAACGCAGCTGGCGGTCGCTGTTGAGCATCTCGAAGATGGTTTTGCTGCGGATATTGCCGAGGCGGTATTGCGGAAAAACGAAATGGTCACACGAATACAAGTCGCCGTTATGCTCGAGCACCGCGGCATGTCCGCACATGGGCGCCATCGAGCACAGCCCCGGCGGAACACCCAGGTAATTGGCCAGCGTGGCGTCGAAAAGCTGCACGAATACTTTGCCTACATCGGCGACAACCCAGCGGTCGAATATGCGGCACAGAAACTCGCCCCAGGCCTCCGGCGTGACCGAAAACGGCGCAAGCGGAGCCTCGTCGCCGACAGTGGCAAGGCCGCCATCGGTCAGACGTTCCACTATGGGCGTAAACTGGATGTATCGGCAGTCTATCGCCTTGAAAAAGTTATAAAATTCGTCCGGATGAGCCGCCACGACGTCGTTTACGACTGCCATGGCATTCCACTCCACCTCGTGGCGGTTTAGCAGTTCTATGCCGCGCATGACGTCGTCAAACGAGACCTTTCCGTCGCCCTTATGGCGGTAGGCGTCGTGCAGCTCGCGCGGACCGTCTATCGAGAGACCCACGAGCCAGCCGTTGTCGCGGAAAAAACGGCACCACTCGTCGGTGAGCAGCGTTCCGTTGGTCTGTATGCAGTTGTCGACGCGCATCCCGAGGCCATGGTAGCGCTGCAGCTGCAGCGCCTTTTTATAAAAGTCGAGACCGCGCAACAGCGGCTCGCCGCCGTGCCAGGTAAAGAGCACCTGCGGGACAGGCTGCGCCTCGATGTATTGCTTTATGAAGCGGTCGAGCATGTCCTCCGACATCATATTGCTGCCGGGATAAAGCTTGGATTTTTCCAGATAATAGCAGTAACGGCACCGGAGGTTGCAGGCGCTCCCCGCAGCCTTGGTCATGACATAGAGTGGCTGCGAATAGGGTTCGGGAGCCATCAGTCTTTGTGCAGGGTGTTCGGGTCGAAGGGCTTGATGACGGTGACGGTGGTACCGGCCGGATTGACGCGGATACCGCCCTTGGCCTCGATGGTGGCAAGCTGCTCCTCGCGCAGTTTCTCAATCTTTTTCTTTGCCTTGGCGGGCTGGTCGGCCATCATGGCGTTGATAACGCGCGAGTCGAGAGCTATCTTGTAGAAGGCGATGCGGATGAATTTCCAGTTCTGGTCGGTGAGTTTGTATTTCTTCTGCAGGCGGTCGGCGACGGCGATGCCCTCGGCGTCGGCCTCTCTGTCAAAGACTCCTCGGTAATACTGCTCCATCTGCCCGGTGCTAAGTATGCCGGCAAGCATCTTATGGCGCTGCTTCGCCACTTTGCGGCTGTCAGCGGTAGTGAGCACTCCGTCCGCGGCCTTTATCATCGCCACCTCTTTGGCATCAGCCTTCTCTATGGCGGCAGCCAGGGCTTTCTGCTGTGCGGCGTCAAGCTTTACATAGCGGCTGACCTCGTATACACGCACAACGGTGGACGGGCTGAACCCCTCCAGGGCATCCACGTCGAGGGTCTGGGCCGAAACCCGGGTGAGAAGCGAGACCAAAATAAAAGCGGCAACGTAAATTATTTTTTTCATTGGTAGCGATTTATTATTCAAAATTTCTTAACTTTGGACAAAGTTAGGAATAATCCTTAAAATCTCTATGGAAACTGAAAAAAATCTCCATAATCTGCTCTGGGGCGTCAACGCACTCGCCCTGGTATCGTCGTTAAACTCCTACGCCGCCGACAAACTCCGCGAGGACAACCGTCCCAACGTGCTCTTCATCGCCGTGGATGACCTGAAACCGTGGCTGTCGTCGTACGGCGACACGCTGGCGCGCACGCCCAACATCAGCCGTCTCGCCGACCGCGGCACGGTGTTCAACAACGCCTACTGCCAGATTGCACTCAGCGGCCCCACGCGCTCGAGCCTCCTCACCGGCCTCAACCCCGACCATACGGGCGTATGGTGGCTGATGGGGTCGTTCCGCCACAACAATCCCGACATCGTCACCATGCCGCAAGCCCTAAAGAACAACGGCTACGAGACCGTCGGCGTAGGCAAAGTCTACCACCCACTGCGCGGCAAGGACGTCAAGAACGACCCGGAGTCGTGGAGTATGCCGTATGTCAAGACTCCCGGTGCAACCTACGCCCTCGCCAACGGCCGTGTGGCAACGGAGTGCGCCGACGTCCCCGACATCGCCTATCAGGACGGTGTGATAGCTCAGGAGGCCGTAAAGACGCTGGAAAAGCTCAAGGACAGCAACAAGCCTTTCTTCCTTGCCGTAGGCTTCAAGAAGCCCCATTTGCCCTTCTGCGCCCCCAAAAAATACTGGGACATGTACGACCGCGACAAGATGCCCGTGGCCGAGTTCCAGGACATGGCCGCCGACGGTTGCGAATACGCCTACCACAACTCACTTGAGGTAAAAGGATATGCCGATATTCCGCCTTTTGAGAGCTACGTCGACACCAAACATCTCGACGAGGACACACAGCGCCGACTGCTGCACGCCTACTATGCCTGCATATCGTACACCGACGCCCAGGTGGGCAAGGTGCTCGATGCCCTTGACGCCAGCGGCCTCGCCGACAATACGGTGATAGTTTTCTTCGGCGACCACGGATACCACCTCGGCGACCATGGCCTGTGGAACAAGATGACCAATTTCGAACAGGCAACGCACGTCCCCCTTATCATCGCTGCTCCCGGTATGAAGAAAGGCGTCAAGTCCGACGCCATGGTTGAGTTCCTCGACATCTTCCCCACCGTCGCCGAGCTCACCGACACGCCCCATCCCCAGCAGCTCGACGGCACAAGTCTCGTGCCCGTGCTGAAAAATTCCGGCAAGAAGGTCAAGGACTATACCTTCAGCCAGTACAGCCGCACCACCACCGAGGACTACACAATCAACACCGATACCGACCTGGAGGGCAAGGCCGAATACCTCGCCGATGACATCATGGGCTATGCCGTCCGCGACAAGCGATACCGTCTCGTACAATGGACCAAAGGCTTCAAGACCTACGACAAATTCGACCCCTCCAAAGTCATCACCGTCGAGCTCTTCGACTACGAAAAAGACCCCGGCGAGACCCGCAACGTAGCCAACGACCCGGCCTACGCCGGCGTCGTAAAACGCCTGGAAAAAGCCCTGCGTGACTACTATGCCCGCAGCTACGCCTCCCCGATGTCCGCCCCAATCAAAGCCACCGCCGAGCGCAAATAAGCTGCAGTTGATTACAAAAATCGCAAGCGATTTTCACAATCCAAATTAATTTTGTTACTGTGAAAACCGCTTGCGGTTTTTAAACATGCAGTGCTTTCTTACTTGACAACTACATTGACAATCTTGTTTGGAACGACGATAACCTTGACGATGGTTTTGCCTTCAATCCATTTGGCAGCCTGGGGGTCGCCGAGGGCAATACGCTCAACGTCTGCGCGGTCGGTGCCGGCGGCTACGGTGATGGTGAAGCGGGCCTTGCCGTTGAAGGAGACAGCGTAGTTGACGGTGTCTTCCTTGATGTATTTGTCATCGTAAGCGGGCCACTGGCTGTCGAGGATGGTTGTGTCGTGACCAAGGGCGGTGTGCCACAGTTCTTCGGTGACGTGCGGAGCGAAGGGCACGAGTATTATCAGCAGTTGCTCAAGGACGAGGCGGCTGTGGCACTTCTGCTGCGACAGCTCATTTACACAAATCATGAACGCGGCTACAGAGGTATTGAAGGAGAATCCCTCGATGTCGCCGGTGACTTTCTTGATGAGTTTGTGCAGACTGCGCATGTTGCCGGCTGTTGGTTCCGAATCATCCACAAGGCACTGGTCACCCTTGTAGAAGAGACTCCAGAGCTTCTTGATGAAGCGGTGTACGCCGTCGATGCCGTTGGTATCCCAGGGCTTGGACTGGTCGAGCGGGCCGAGGAACATCTCGTACAGGCGCAGTGTATCGGCGCCGTAGCGTTCTACAATGTCATCGGGGTTGACCACATTATAATATGTCTTGGACATCTTTTCGACGGCCCAGCCGCACTTGTACTCGCCGGCATCGTTGAGGATGAACTGTGCATCGGCATATTCGGGACGCCAATTGCGGAAAGCCTCAGTGTCGAGTATGTCGTTATGGACGATGTTGACGTCGACGTGAATCTGCGTAGTGTCATAGCTGTCCTTGAGGTCCGCCGACACAAAAGTATTGGTGTCTTTGATGCGGTAAACAAAATTGGAACGGCCCTGAATCATGCCCTGGTTGATGAGCTTCTTGAAAGGCTCGTCCTCGACGATGAGGCCGAGGTCATAGAGGAACTTGTTCCAGAAACGGCTGTAGATAAGATGACCGGTGGCATGCTCCGAACCTCCGAGATAGAGGTCTACGTTGCGCCAGTATTCATTGGCCTCCTTAGACACGAGGGCCTCGTTGTTGCGCGGGTCCATGTAGCGCAGGAAGTAGGCGCTGGAACCGGCGAAACCGGGCATGGTGTTCAGCTCGAGACGGCATCCGTCCTCGGTCTGCCAGTTCTTGGCTCGTCCCAGAGGGGGCTCGCCTGTCTCGGTAGGCAGATATTTGTCGATTTCGGGCAGCAGCAGCGGCAGCTTGTCATCGGCAAGTACATCGGGAACACCGTCCTTATCGTAAAATACAGGGAACGGCTCGCCCCAGTAGCGCTGGCGGCTGAAGATGGCATCGCGCAGACGGTAGTTGACCTTGACGTCGCCGATGCCTTTTTCCTTTATGAATTTCTTGGTCTTGGCGATAGCCTCCTTTACGGTGAGGCCGTTGAGGTCGAGGTCGGGACCGCACGAGTTCATCATTATACCCTCTTTGGCGTCGAAGCTCGACTCGCTGACGTCGGCGCCCTCGATAAGAGGAATTACGGGAAGGTCGAACTTGCGGGCAAAGGCGTAGTCGCGGCTGTCGTGGGCCGGAACAGCCATGATGGCGCCGGTTCCGTAACCGGCAAGGACATAGTCACTGACCCAGATGGGGATGTTTTTACCGGTAAGAGGATTGACGGCATAGGCTCCGGTAAAAACGCCGGTGACTTTCTTGTCCATCATGCGCTCGCGCTCGGTCTTGCTCTTTGTGGCCTTGATATACTCGGCAACGGCCTCCTTCTGTTCAGGAGTGGTTACCATGTCCACATATTTGCTCTCGGGTGCGAGAACCATGAATGTGACGCCGAAGACAGTGTCGGCGCGGGTGGTGAAAATCTGCAGGTCGACATCGGTGTCGGCTACATGGAAGAGCATCTCGGCGCCCTCGCTGCGGCCAATCCAGTTGCGCTGGGTTTCCTTGAGGCTGTCGGTCCAGTCAATCTTCTCAAGACCTTTGAGAAGGCGCTCGGCGTATGCCGACACGCGCAGACACCACTGGTACATAACTTTTTGCTCGACGGGATAGCCGCCGCGTACGCTCACACCCTCGCTGACCTCGTCATTGGCAAGTACAGTGCCGAGTTTGGGGCACCAGTTGACAAGGGTGTTGCCGAGGTAGGCGATACGGTAGTTCATCAGCACGTCGCTCTTTTCCTTATGCGACATGGCCTTCCACTCGTCGGCGGTGAAGTGGAGTTTCTTCGTCCCGTCGGCATGGATGCCCTCTGTACCTTTTTCCTCGAAATGCTTTTCAAGGTCGGCGATAGGCATGGCCTTGTCCTTCTCGGTGTCGTAGTACGACAGGAACATGCGCTTGAAGGCCCACTGCGTCCACTTATAGTATTCGGGGTCGCAGGTGCGTATCTGGCGGTCCCAGTCGTAGCTCATGCCAATCTTGTCGAGCTGGCTGCGATAGCGGGCGATGTTGACAGTCGTTGTCTTTTCGGGGTGCTGGCCGGTCTGGATGGCATACTGCTCGGCAGGCAGGCCGTAGGCGTCATAGCCCATGGGATGAAGTACATTGAAGCCCTGAAGACGCTTGTAGCGCGTGAAGATGTCGCTGGCGATGTATCCCAGGGGATGACCTACATGCAGACCTGCTCCCGAAGGATAGGGGAACATGTCAAGAACGTAGTATTTGGGACGCGAAGGATCGGCCTCGACATGGTACACACCCTTGTCGGCCCACTCTTTCTGCCATTTCGCTTCTATTGCTTTATGATTGTATTCCATATTGTGTTGTATTATTATTTATTTGAATATCAGCTGAGTTGCAGCATGCGTTCGATGGGGCGGCGTGCTCGCTCGGCTATTTCGGGGTCAACGTGAATCTGCGGTTCAAGGAAGCGCAACGAGTTGTAGAGTTTCTCCATGGTGTTCAGCTTCATGAAGGCGCAGTCGTTGCAGGCACAGGTGCTGTCGTCGGGAGGAGCGGGGATGAATGTCTTCTCGGGACAGTTCTTCTGCATCTGGTGCAGAATGCCGCTCTCGGTGGCGACGATGAACTCCTTAGCGTCGCTCTCGTTTGCATATTTGAGCAGCACAGCCGTCGACCCTATCTTGTCGGCGAGGATGCGGACGGGAGCGGGGCACTCGGGATGAACAAGCACTTTGGCCCTGGGATGCTGTTTTTTCAGCTCGGCAATCTTGACGGGCGAAAACAGCTCATGCACATGGCAGGCGCCGTTCCACAGCACCATGTTGCGGCCGGTTTCGGCGTTGATGTAGTTGCCGAGGTTGCGGTCGGGACCGAAGATTATCTTCTCGTCCTTTGGCAGCGACTCCACTATCTTGCGGGCGTTGCCGGAGGTAACAACGATATCGGTGAGAGCCTTCACGGCAGCCGAGGTGTTGACATAGCTGATGACAGTATGGTCGGGATGCTCTTTTACAAACTTTTCAAAATCTTCGGCGGGACAGCTGTCGGCCAGCGAGCAGCCTGCATTGACGTCGGGGACAATCACTACCTTGTCGGGACAAAGTATCTTTGCCGTCTCGCCCATGAAGTGGACGCCGCACAGCACAATCACCTTGTTGGGCAGACCGGCCGCAATGCGTGCCAGAGCCAGCGAGTCGCCGATATAGTCAGCCACATCCTGGATTTCGCCCTTTTGATAGTAGTGGGCCAGCACAACGGCGTCCTGTTCTTTTTTGAGACGCTCTATTTCCTTTTTGAGATCTGTCCCGGCCGGGATTTCGGCCTCGACATACCCTTTTTCAACATTCATTTTTATTTTTTTATTTTATGTTGAAGATTAATTTTAAAAATTTAAATTCCAAAACCACCCAAGAGTTTATATAGTGGCTGTTGAAAGTGATGATAACTTTTTGCCTGTTTTCTTGCAAAAATGAGTTATTGCAGAGTATAGACCCATTATCAATAGGCTATCAACAATAGCCGGATATAATTTACAGATATTTACAAACTTTATCCACATATGTTGACAACATGCAAAGTTAGTAACTTTTGTTGTATTTTACCCTTTTAAACTATTGAAAACATGCCTTGTTTTGTGGATTATGTCTTTAAAACTTTATTATAAAAAAGCAGTCGCGAATTTGGAGAAGTCCCGACCCATGCCGTGTGAAAAAATTAATCCGCAAAAGCAAATAAAACACCCTCAACTTTTAAATAACTTGTTTATACATTATCAACACCTTTTCAACACGGTGTTTTTGAGTGAAAGGAAAGAATAAAAAGAAAAGCGCCGAGACTTAAGTCCGGCACTTTATAATTATTCACTGTGAAAATGTCTTGCTGTTTCCAACCTTTACAGTTTTCCCAACCGTTCGAGGCGGTCAAGGACTTCGGCGGCGGAGAGACGGCGGCGCGTAATGAGGTCACCGGCGAAAGCGCGGGCTATGGAGGCTACTTCGTCATGAGAGAATATCTGACTCTGGAGGTCAAGCAGACGTCCGTACATGTGGTCGAACTCGTCATCTTCGAGCGAGCAGGTGGAGATGGCCTCGTCGCGGAGAATGGCCCGTAGGGCGGCGCGAGCCGACGAAGATGGCTGACGACCCTGGCCGACGTAGCTGCGGCACATTATGTTGCCCATCACCATTGCCGACGTAAGCTCGAACTGTTTAAGCATCATCTGCCAGGCCAGACGGGCTGACAGTCGCGGATTGCCCGCAAAGCCGAAATCTGGAGTCATCTCCATGCCCTCGCCGGGAAGACTGTCGAGATTGACGGCGGAAAGCTTGTCCTCACCGTCCCATATCACCAGAGCAATAGCCGACCCGGCCAGTCCCATCGACCGGTCGTCCTCATTCTTATATTTCAGTACTGAATTCTGCATCTTTATATTTATTAAGTCACCCTCAGAGTTAAACGTCACTGCATCCGTTTTTGTTGCGCGACTTATTTTTTGCAAAATTACAAATTTTGGAGATAAAGATGAAACAGCCGGGAAATTTTCCCCTGTAAGGTGGATGCCATTAATACTGTCTAATGGTCATACTTTCTATCACAATGTCCTCAATCGGAGCACCCCAGGTGCGGAAAGCCATGTTGGTTGGAAAAATGTAAATATAGCGTTTCCCATCTGCCTTTGATATGAATGTGTCACAATAGAAAGTGGAGGGGATATAGCGGCCGTGTACCTTTATTTTACCATTGCCGCCGGAATATTTCTCATTACTGTCGCAGCGGACATAGTATACACTGTTGTTTATACGTCTTACACCTCCCGGCAATAGAGTTCCCTGTGTGCCGTCTACATACTCGAGTTGTTTGGGAATTACCGACAATAAATGTTTTTTTCCATATCTTCTTCTGGAAAGGGTGTGTTGCCAGGAATATGTGAAAAGATTATAATAAGGTTTTTGAAAAGCAAGAAGGGGAGCCGAGAGCTGATCGGTAAAATCGGTGAAGATTACTATGTCGGATCTGTCGTCACTGGCGGCATACCGGGTCAGTATATCTTCTGTTTCTTTCTTTATTTTCACCGTCATTACATCGGCACAGACAAGATGAGCAGACAGAAAGACGGCACCTGCCACCGACACTGCCTTGAATATATAGACTGTAATTTTAGATAATGGATAAATCTTGATGAAATTGTATACCAGGTACACTGTGCCCATGATTGCGCACAGATTTGCCCACCATCCTATGCGGGCGGCGAAGTGAGTGCGCACATGTATGACATAGTTTACAATCAGACAGACCATAATAAATAAGCACAGCGGCGACAATACTGTCTTCCTCGTGCGCCGCGACGTCAGCATCAGTGCCGCTACGGCTATAAATAGCAATCCGGGAATAAAGTAGCGCAGAGTGGAAATAAGGTTGTACAGAAGTGTGCCGGGAGGATTGGTATCGCTGAGACGCCCATAGAAGCTTGGAGCAATAATTATTACCAGCATTCCGCAGATTAGTCCGGCAATCAGCAGCAGGTTTTTGCGTGATACAAACCGCTTGTGCCATATAGCCGTCAGAATGATAAACCCTGTTATTTCGGGCAGCGAAAAGCCTTCGTGCCACCATCCGGTGACAAAACCTAATAAGAAGGCAAGCCAAGGTCGGCAGCGAGTTTCACCTAAGAATATGCGCAGACATAGCAGAGCCAGTACTCCCGGCCAGACATAGTTGAACTGGAAGCACATTATCACCATCTGGTCGTTCCATGGCAGACCGAAAGTAAAAAGCATGCACATCCAGATGGCGGCCCATACCGATACAGGCTTTTTGTTTCCGCAGGCTGTGCGCAGCATCAGACGCAGCGTAATAAAAATGCCGGCGCCGGACAACGTGCAACCTACCCATTTGGGCAACAATAGAAATAGGGTGAATACAATGTTTGACAGGCGCAGATTGTCGATATAATAATGTATCAACCAGTTTTCCCACAGTCCCGGCCAGAATGACTCGCCCCGGTCAATATATCCGAGCATCGGCTCCATATACATGAAGTCATCCGAGTACAATGGAAAAACTATAAACATAAAGGCGAAGCCTATGGTGGTGACAAGCACCACGCCAAAGGCTCCGCCCGAGAGTTGGAATATATTGTCTTTACTGACTTTCATCAGCACATTATCAATGCTGGTTTACGTCAGCGTATAACCATGATTTTGGTGACGGCACCGTCGTTGTTTTCGTTTTCGCCGCTTGTGGATGCGAAAACAAAGTATACGCCGGAGGGTACACGCTGGCCGCTGGCGTTGCAACCGTCCCAGACTGCCATTCCACCCTGTGAACGGCCTTCATAGAAGACGTTGCCGGAAGCATCGGCGATTTTGACAAGCGAGTTATCCTTTAGACCTTTTATGGTAATCCAGCCCGTATATTCGGGACGGACGGGATTGGGATATGCGTAGACATCGCTGTAGTCTTCGGCGGCAGGAGCCGATGAGGAGCTGTACGAGGCCAGGCCGACGCGTGTGCCGAAATAGACGTTGTTGGAGGAGGGATCGCAAAAAATGGAGATTACACAGTTTGAAGGCAGAATCGAATTGGATGTAGTGAAATGCTCGAGAATTTTGTCGCCGTTAGGGCTGACGAGATATACACCCGAGTTCTTGGTACCAATCCATTTGCGGTTACTATGGTCAACGGCCATACATAGAATTCTTTCGGATTCGAGCAGATAGTCGGCGTAGTTGGTGCCGTCGTTACGGGGTACTTTCACTCGTTCTACACGCGATTCGGCGGTACCGAGCTTACGGGGATCAGTGATGCGTACTACACCTGTGCTTTCAGTGCCGAGCCATATATTGTCATCCTTGTCTTTGATACCGCATAGCCAGCCTAAACCGGGGGGTGTGAACTGCTTGCCGTCCTGATCGATATATGAGCTGAGATAGCGGTATTCGTGTGTGGAGGTCGCACTTGGGTTGCCTTTCATGTCAATTACATGCAGTTCGCCGCCATATGCTTTCCTTATAACCATTACATCGTGTTTTGTGCATATGACAGAGCTTAAATCCCAGCTGCCGCTGAAATTGTTTGCATCGGCTGAGTGCTTCCAGTCCTCTTTTTTGATTTGAGTAAGGTCGCTATTGAGTTTGTCGCGTGTAATTATTGCGTATGCACCTAAGCTGAGGCCATCATCCGTATTGTGGCTTCCTACCCAAAGGTTGTTCTGTCTGTCGAAGTTGAGGTCGAGGACACCGCCTCCGTACCAACCGTAGGAGGGCATATTGGATTTATTAAAGATGGTTACGAGTTTACCGTCCTCAATCACGGCCACACCGTCTCGGAATGTGCCGACATATATACGGTTGGGTTTCACAGGGTCGACGATGATGGCTTGTGGCGATGTCAGCAGCGGTGTGCCGTCTTCTTTATATGGAGTGATGTCGTAGAAATTGCCGTTAGACAGCATGCCCACATATGCGGGTTTGTTGGCATTGTTGCCCTGGGCATAGTCGGTTACGAGACCGATGCCATAGCTTATCATGAACAAATCACCATTGGCGTTGCCGGCCATACGGGCAATCTCGTCGACAACCAGGGCGTTGGGGGTCATTTTGTCGATGTTGACGGTCAGGGAGCCGTCGTCGGCCACGGTGTAGTTGCTGATGCCGTCGCTGGCGAATACCCACATTGTCTTGCCTCCGTCGCAGGAGGTGACTTTCTTACCTTTGAAGTCGGCAGGTATGTTTTTGCGCGAAAGAATGTAGTTGTTGTCGGCAGCCTCGGGGCTGAGGGTGACAATCTCGCTTGAGGTGACGACGGTGACGGTGCCGTCGGCATTGGCCACCATAGGCTGCGCGGGAGTGACGTCCACAATAATCTCGTCCAGCTCGCAGGAGTTTTCCTTCTGCTTCATCACATGCACCTTGTTGTCAAAAGCGTGCTGTAAGAAACTCTTGTCGCCGAACGATACAGCCTGTTTGGGCAATGACCACAGGGTTTCCTTAAATTTTGTCAGCGAGTTGTGGCGGTCGGTTATGGGTGAAGACATCCAGTTCTGCTTTTCATCGACGAGGAGGTAGAGATAGTCGCCGGCGGCGGCTACATATGTTACTTTGGTTCCGTATATTCCGCTGTCTACAACGTGGTGGCGCTTGGCGTCAAAAACAACGAGACCATAGACGGTAGTCACGAATATGCGGCCGTTATGATAGTATGCGTTGGTAATCTCCTTGTTGTAGTTGATATTGGCGTCGGCGATGTCACTCAGGTTGACCACCTTGTCTTTCTTGATGTCGAGCAGGTCGAGGTTGCCGGTCTCGTAGACAATCAGCAGGCTTTCTATTTCGGGGAAATAGAACAGATTTATCACCTTGCTGTCGTTGAGCTTGTTGCTGGTGTTGTAGCTGTAAGACTCGTTGTTGGCTTTATCGTACGAGTGCAGACGGTTCATGGCCAGGTAGAACATCTTGTCACCGGTGTCGATGATGTTGCTGACGCTGGAGCTGGTGTACTGGGGGTAAAGGGTCCAGTAGCCCACTGACGACTGCGCCTGAGCCGTGTTGTCTGCCGTGCCGCCCATGATAGCGAGGGCGGCCAGTGCGCTTAATACTATTGATTTGGTTTTCATATATGTATGGCGAAGTTTTTATTCGATAGAATTTTCCGGTTTTACAGTATTTGTACGGGACGGGTCAAGGAGAAAATCGATGAGTGCCCGGGTTGCCCGGCCGCGGTGACTGATGGAGTTTTTCTCGTCAGCGCCGGCATCGGCGAAACTGCGTTTTCCGCCCCATTCGACAGGAGCGAATACAGGGTCGTAGCCGAAACCGCCGTCACCCTCCGGAGCGGTGAGGATAAATCCCTCAACCTTGCCCTCGAAAATATGCTTTTCGCCTCCGGGATATACCAGGGCGATGACGGTGCGGAAACGAGCTGTACGCCGGGGCATGTCCACATCATGCAAATTTTTGAGCAACAGTGCTGTGTTTGCCGCCGAGTCATGGCCGGCACCGCCGGCATAGCGTGCCGAATGTACACCCGGAGCACCGTCCAGGGCATCGACTTCGAGGCCCGTGTCATCGGCAAAGCAGGGCACGCCGTAACGTCCGCACACCCACTCGGCCTTGGCAAGGGCGTTGCCTTCGAGCGTCGGCGCATCCTCGGGTATGTCATCATGACATCCTATGTCGGCGAGGCTTACCACCTCAAGCTTGCCGCCGGCAATGGCACGCAGCTCTGCCAGCTTATGCGCGTTGTTGGTGGCAAAGACTATTTTATTCATGACCGTATTGTGACAATGCATGGTTTATCTATACTATAACGCGAAAAGTCTCTTATTATTATGTAACAGGCTCTAAAGGTTGTTGCGTGGATGACATCGCAGTATTTCGTCGCGGAGGCGCGTAGAGTCGACATGCAGATATATCTCGGTCGTGGCTATTGACTCATGCCCGAGCATCATCTGTATCGCGCGCAGGTTGGCGCCGCCTTCGAGAAGATGGGTGGCAAACGAGTGGCGCAGGGTATGCGGCGACACGCGCTTGCGTATACCGCAGGCCTCGGCGGCGTCGCGGACGATGTAGAATACCATCACGCGGCTCATGGGTTTGCCACGGTGGCTGAGGAAAACCGTTCCTTCGGCTCCGTGTGCCGGGATGATGCGTGTGCGTGCGCCGCCGATGTACTGCGAGAGAGCCTTGGCAGTGAAGTCGCTCATAGGCACCATGCGCTGTTTCGACCCCTTGCCGGTGATTATCATGAAACGGTTGTCGAAGTTTACCTGCGACAGCTGCAGCCCGCACAGTTCGCTAACGCGCAGGCCGCAGCCGTAAAGCACCTCCAGTATGGCACGGTTGCGCTGGGCCAGGTCGCCGCTGCGGCCGTCGGTGAAGGTGGTGCTGTCGTCGGGGTCGTAGCCCGTCGAGGCCGTCATCCTGTCCACCTCGTCAACGGTAAGCACCTCGGGCAGGTGCAGACCTGTCCGAGGACTCTCGAGCAGCGCCGCCGGGTCGGCAGAGATGGCGCGTTCGAGCATGAGAAATCTGAAAAATGACTTTATGCCCGACAGAATTCGGGCCTGCGACGTAGGCCCGATACCCAGGTCATGCAGGTCGGCCATGAAAACCTGGATGTCGGCGGAGGAGATGCGGCAGACGGTTTCGTCATCGTCCATGCAGCCCAACGCCGTAAGCAGCCGCGTCACGTCGGCCACATACGCCAGCCGCGTATTCACCGACATACCGCGTTCAAGCTGCAGCCATCCTTCATATTTCTTCAGCCAGCTCATACTTGTCAAAGCGTCCCTTCCTCCAGGCGTGTGGCAATGCGGTTTATTATCTCGTCCTCGCGGTTCTTGCCGGGCTCGAAGCGGCCTTTGAGGTTTACGCCGAAAAAGCGGCCGAACCCCTGCCAGAACAGGGCTCGGGTGCTGCCGAGGAATGCCCTGACGATGTCGTAGCTGGTCTGGTCGGTCTCGCGCTGGATGAGCTTGATGAGCAGTTTGGCCTGGTTGCGCGAGAATTTGCGCAACACGGGCTTGTACTGGTTGAAAAGTTCCTTCTCCATCTGTTTTAGGTAGTCCTCGCGTTCTTTCTGCGTGGGGAAAGTCTCGATATATTCGTATGTCTCCACCAGCGTCTCCTTTATCATCTTGGCGTACGGGAGCATGATGCGCACATTGCGCACCGTGCGCCAGTAGAATTCCTCCTCCTTCTTGTTTTTGAACTTCAGAGGAGCGAAGACCGTGATGCGGCGCAGTGTATACATGGGCAGCGAGTCACCCTCGAACTCCACCCACTGGGCGTCGGTATAGTATGCCAGTCGGTAGGGCCTGTTTTCAGTTTCGGGCGGAATATAGTCGTTTTTGCTCTGTGCAAATGCCGGCGGGACGCCGCAAAACAGCAGCGCCGCCGATATCAATATTTTAATCAGAACTTTCAAATCCGTATCGCGGAGGTATTTGATTATGCAATAGCGGCATTCCCCCGGATATTTATAACGTGTAAACGAGGTGAAAATTTTACGATGGCCGACAATTACATTTTCTGTATGTCGGGCATGACCTTGACGCGGACGGAGGTGATGCGGTGGTCGGCGATGTCGAGAACGAGGAAGCGGCAGCGTCCGTAGACCAGCGGCTCCTTGTCCTTTGGGAAGTCTCCCTTGATGGCCAGCAGCATGCCGGCAAGGGTTTCGGCGTCGGCGGTGACGGGAGCGTATTCCTCCTCGTTGAGGCCGGTGACGCGGAAGAAGTCGGTGAGCAGCGTCTTGCCCTCGAAGATGAAAGTGTTGTCAGGCAGACGTTTCCATGTCTCCGGCTCATCATCGTATTCGTCGTTGATGTCGCCGACAATCTCCTCAAGCACGTCCTCCATAGTCACAAGACCCTGTGTGCCGCCGTATTCGTCGACAACGATGGCCAGGTGCTGGTGGCGGCGGCGGAAATCCTCGAGCAGGTCGTCGATGCGTCGGCTCTCGGGCACGAAATAAGGCTCGCGAAGCAGTGTGCGCCAGTCGAAGTCGTCGCTGCGGTGACTGACGTACGGAAGCAGGTCACGCGAATAAAGGATGCCTACAATCGTGTCCTCGGTGTCCTTGTAGACGGGGATGCGGGCATATCCGCTCTCGTTGACAATCGTCATCACCTCGTCGAAAGTGAGTGTGTCGGCTATGTCCGTCATGTCGATGCGCGGCGTCATGATTTCCGACGCCGACGTGTCGCCGAACTCGAGGATGCCCTGCAGAATCTGCTTGTCGTCGCCCTGGGCGACGTCGGTAATCTCGAGGGCCGTGGTCAGGTCGTCGGTGGTGACGGCGCGTGATTTTTCGGTGACGACGCGCTTCACTATCGACGTCGAGCTCACCAGCAGACGTGACAGCGGCGACAGCAGCGTGCTGATAAAAACAACGCCGGGAGTGGCGAAGCGTACCCATTTTTCGGGGTAGTTGCTGGCGTAGAGCTTGGGCAGGATTTCGCCGAAGAGCAGAATCAGGAACGTCAGAATTATCGTCTGCAGTATAAAGCTCAGGATGGGCGACATACCCTCGAAAATGGGTCCGAGAGCAAAGTTGGTGAGCACGACGATGGTCACGTTCACCAGATTGTTGGCTATGAGGATGGTGGCTAACAGTCGCTCGGGCTTCTGCAGCAGTTTCAGGGCCTTCTCGCCCGTGGACGAGTCCTCCATATCGTCAATCTGGCTCTTGTCGAGCGAGAAAAAAGCAATTTCGCTGCCCGAGACAAAGCCCGAGATGAGCAGGCAGGCGCAGGCGACAACCAGCGCGACAGTTTGCGACACGCTGAAGCCGCCTGTCACCGCAGCCGGAATAAAATCAAGAATAACAGATGGTAAAGGGTCGGGAGACATTATTTATTGTTAAGTTTTTCGAGTTCTTTGGCGAGTTCCACCACGCCCTTGGTGGCCGGCTCCTTGATGACGTGCACGGATGCGGGCACCTGGGCCGGGTTGGGGTCGATGTAGTAGATTGGGACGCCGGGGCGCACATACTGTATGAGCGCCGCCGCGGGGTATACCACCAGACTTGTGCCTATCACCACAAAGATGTCGGCCTCGCGCGCCAGCTCGGTGGCGGGCTCGAAGTTGGGCACGGCCTCCTGAAAGAAGACGATATGCGGGCGCACATGGTGTCCCTTGATTACTGTGTCGACCGAGGTGTCGATGCTGCCGCCGTTGTCATCGGGGAGGGTGAAGACAAGGTTAGGATTGTCGGTGGCTTCCACTTTCATCAGCTCGCCGTGCAGATGCAGCACTTTGGTGGAGCCGGCGCGCTCGTGCAGGTTGTCGACATTCTGCGTGATGACGTAGACGTCATAGTCCTTTTCGAGTTCGGCCAGCGCCAGATGTGCGGCGTTGGGCTTTGCGTCCACAAGCTGGTGGCGCCGTTCGTTGTAGAAACGGTGGATGAGGCCGGGATTGGCCACATATCCGTCGTGCGAGGCCACCTGCATCACGGGATAGTTGTCCCACAGCCCTCCGGCGTCGCGGAAGGTGGAGATGCCCGACTCGGCCGAGATGCCGGCGCCGGTGGATATTACAAGTTTGGGCTTGTTCATAGTTACAGGAGGATGAGAGGGTTATTGATTTTATGACAGCACGTCGAAGTTGAATACCGACTGGACGATGAAGAGGCCGCGGATGAGCGAGCGGTCGATTTCCATGTCATCGTACTCGGTGTTGATGCTGTGGAGCGTCACCATCGACGGGTCGGGGTTGCGGCGTACCACCTTCACCATGCGGTAATCGTCAAGGACGATGACGTATGTAGCGCCCCAGTAGAGCGGGCTGTCGAGGGATACGGGCCTGATCTGGATAAAGCTGCCGTTCTGAATGCGCGGGACCATGGAGTCGCCGGAGACGCGCACGATGGGCGTCGCCGCCGACAGGTTGGGCATGTTGAGCCAGCCGATGATGCGGTCGTTGGTAAACTCGCGTGCCAGCGGTTCGGCTCCCGCCGTGACGTCGATGTCGTAGACGGGAGCGCCTGAGCGTCCTTCGGGCATGCAGGTCTTTTCGCCGCCGTGCTCGAGCACCGTGACGTTCTCCGTCTCGCGCGGGAACGGCACATCGGTGCCGTACATCAGCCACTGGAGGGAGCATCCCGTGTTCGAGGCGATGCGGTCAAGCATTTTTGACGACAGGCGCGTGCGTCCTGCCAGCATTTTTGACAGGTTGCCCGGGTCGACGCCGATGAGCTTTGCAAACTCGACCTGCGACTTGCGCATGGTTACTATCAGCAGGCGCAGACGTTCGGCTACAGTCGACTGTGTGTTTTCGCTGTTCTTGGTCTCAGTCATGATATCGTGATATTTCATTGGTTTAGCGTACGACAACCTTTATGGGTCGCTTCTGCTGGTCGCTTGCTATGAGGTATACGCCGAGGGGCAGACTGATGACGGTGCCGTCGGTGACGGTGTCGAGCTGCTGATGCAGACGTCCCTGGGTGTCGAAGATGCAGACGTTGGTGTGGCCGACGGTTGTGTCGAAGCGGATGGCACCCTCGAAGACGGATATTGCGAGAGGACGCTCGTCAACGGTGACATCGTTGACACCGGCGTGGCCGACGGTGATGACGTTGCTCATGGGGCTGCGGTAGCCCAGACGTACCGACTGAACCGAATAGGTCTCATAGTCGGACAGATTGAAGTCGGTGACGGTAAATCCGGGCTCCTCGGCCAGCACCTCCTCGGTGCGCGAGCTGCCGCCCGAATAGATTGTGCGGGTGATGATCCAGTAGTCGACATCCTCGCTCTGGGGATAGGTCCAGTTGGCGACGTAGCTGTTCTCGGTGATGTCGGTGGGCTCGGTGGCGGTGCATGCCGTCAGGGTGGGCTTGGGCAGGCATGAGCCGCGCAGCTGCACGCCTCGCGAGCCCTCGATGCCTCCGCCGGTGATGAGCAGGCGCGATGTGTGCTCGCCCAGGGCCGTGGGCTTATAGGTCACGGTGAGCCAGTAGCCGTCCTTGCTGTTGACAAGGTTCTGGGCGATGCTGGAAGTTGGGATGCTGAACATGGCTGCGTCGTTGCGGTAAACGCGCACGCTGAGGGGATTGGTCAGGTACTGGCCGTTGAACCACAGGCGTGCCGTGGCGGTCTGGCCTTCGGCTATCTCGCCGAAGTCGAGGGCCATGTCCTGTACGGGAGTAATCAGCTCGGGGTCGCCGACGGGCAGCTCGGCCGAGCTCTCGTTAAAGGCCTCGCCCATGCGGTTGCCCCAGATGTATTCGGCCAGCGAGGGGTAGTCGATGAACGGGTTGCGGTTGTTCTGGAATTTATAGACCTGCTCGTTGCGCAGGGTCTCCTTTTCGGACACGGGGTCCTGGCGGTGCCAGCGCAGCAGCATCTCCACCGACCAGCGGTTGAGGGTGGGATAAGTGTTCTGCGACACCATGTACAGGCGGCTCCATTGCAGGTCCTGGTAGCAGGTGGCCATGTAGAAGTATGTGCGGGCAAAGTCGCCCTTGTACTCGTCGGCGGGCTCGAAGACAAACTGGGCGCCGCCGCCCTGGCCGCTCACGGGATAGCCCACCTTGCAGCAGCCGTTGTCAAATTTGGGCGACTGCGAGTCGGACACCTCGCCGAGGGGATAGTTCGATTTGGCGGTGTTGGCGCGCATCTCGCTGGGGTAAAGGTGATTGAGGTCGACGTAGGCGCTTACTGTGGTCAGTCCGCCCCACCAGCTCTTGGGGAACGAGTGCTCGCGGTTGAGGCCCGAGAAGGAGGGTGCGTAGAAAGGGATGTTCGAGTACATGTCCCACCAGCGGTTGCTCTCGGGGTAGGTGTCGGTGTACATGAAATACTGCGGCAGTGCCTGATAAGAGGAAATCAGGGTAAAGTTGCGCACGAGGTTGTGGACTGCGGTCTTGAGGTTGGCGTCCTTGAGACCGTTGAGGCTGCGGTAATAACCGGCCGGAATTTCGGCATTAGACGCAAGGGGCGAAAGGGCGGCCAGCAGCGCCACGGCTGCCAGACGGCGTGTCCACTTGCCTAAGGTATTGGCGGTAAAGAACTTCATAGTGTGAATTTTGCGTTTTATGTATGAGGTAGAGAGGTTGAAATTGTCTTCAGGTCTTATGTTGCGGGGTAGTGGATTGTATTTGGAGTGGCCGCGCCGTTGTGCGGTCCTCCGGTCAGCGGATGTTCTTGCCCCAGGCGCGGCGGCGGCGGTGCTGGCGCCGCTCAAAGTATTCCCACTGCTTCTGCACGTTCTCGTTGCCCTCGAGCTCGACGTTGCTCTCGGCAAACTTGTAGCCGTTGGCGATGTAGTTGGGCAGGAGTTTCGAGAACAGCAGGGCGTTGACGCCCTTGCCCTGGTATTCGGGCTTTATGGCCACCAGCATCAGGTCCACCACGTCGCTGTGGCCGCGGATGGCCTTGAGCAGGTGGTACCAGCCCGTGGGGAAGAGCTTGCCGTCGCAGGCGCGCAGGGCCTTGGACAGCGAGGGAATGGAGATACCGAAGCCTACGAGCTCCTTGTTCTTGTCGGTGATGACACAGACGTCCTCGAGGCGCAGCAGGTCCAGGTACATGTTCACATAGTAGTCAATCTGCTTCGGGGTCAGCTCCACGAAGCCGTAGAGGTTGGCGTATGCCTCGTTGATGAGATGGAAGATGGCGTGGCCGTAGTCTTCCTTGAGCTTTTTGCGCGAGGTATATACCGGCGTCTCCAGCTCGAAGCGGCGACGCACTATGTCGGCTACGCGCATATATTTGTCGGGCACCTTGTCGGGCACCGTCATGCGGTACTCCACCCAGTCGGCCTCCTTTTTGAAGCCCAGGCGCTCCATGTGGTCCTTGTAGTAGGCGTAGTTGTAGATTGTGGCCATGGTGCCCATCTCGTTGAAGCCCTCGATGAGCATGCCCTCAGGGTCCATGTCGCTGAAACCCATGGGGCCGACGATGCGCGTCATGCCCTGGCGGCGTCCCCATACCTCGACGGCCTTGAACAGGGCGTTGACGACGTCCTTGTCGTCGATGAAGTCCACCCAGCCGAAGCGCACGTCCTTCTTGCCGAATTTCTTGTTGGCGGCGGTGTTGACGATGGCGGTGATGCGGCCCACGGGCACGCCGTCGCGGTAGGCCATGAACGACTGCGAGCGGCAGTATTCGAAGGCCGGGTTCTTGTCGGGCATGAAAGTGTTGATTTCGTCAAACACCAGCGGCGGCACAAAACAGTCGTTTCCGGCATAGAGGTCGATGCCGAACTGCACATATTTCCTCAGCTCGCTCTTCACGGGAGCCACCGGACGAATTTCTATATTGGATTTTTTTGCCAAAGCGTGTATCAAGTTAAGTGTTTGTTTTCAGCTAATTCAGCCCGTGGTGGTAGATGACGTAGCCGGCCAGGACGGCTATGGCCAGCACCACAGCCGCGGCCACGATGGCGAGGCGCAGGCCGCTGTTGCCACCGATTGCCATCTCCAGCTCGGGGACGTCGTGGAATTTTCCGGCGGCGGCCCGGCGGGCTATCGAGGCTATATGGCTGTCCTTGCGTCCGGTGCGCTCCAGCACCTCGGTCATAATCTCGCCGTAGGCCCGCAGGTCGCTGTCGGTGTCGCTGCGGCTCAGCGACTCGCGCTGGTCAAAGCCTACGTCGATGAGCTTGAGGTTGCCTATGTCCTGAGTGAAGATTATCCCCTCCGGACGCAGGGGGCGGTGGGCGATGTGGTTCTGCTGGATATATTCGAGTGCCATCGGCAGACGGGTGACCAGCTGCTCGTACTGGTGGTCGGTGAGCTCGTTCTTGTCCAGCAGCGTACGCAGCGAGGTGCCGTAGACATCGTCGCAGATGATGCTGAGGCCCACACCTGGAACATCCTCAAAGTCATTAATCATAACAATGTTGGGATGTGACAAGTTGTAGCGGGCGTCAAATTCCTTGTTGAGCATGTCCACCATACGCGGGTCATCGCGATACTGTTTTTTCAAAGTTTTCAGCATCACCCACTTGCCAAGTTTCTTGGCAGTGTATACGTCGTAGAAATCCTCGTCCCAGGCGGGGAGGTACTCAATCTCGGTCCAGCGCGGCGAGTCGTCCATGAATATATGCGAAATTAAAAAGTTAGAAATCACCAAAAGAAATCGAGCCTACAATTCCGTTGTCATCGGGCTTGTCCGACGATGGCTTTTTGGCTTCGTGTTTGGGCTCTTCCCTGACTTCGGGAGCCGGTGCGGGCGTCACGGGTGCGGCAGGGCGGACACTCCGCGTGCCGACCTGGCCGTGGCGGGGGATGCGGTCGACGGTGGGAACCTCGGAGGCTGCGATGGCCTCCTCGTTGTCGTAGTCCTCGGGCTTCATCACGGGCACACGCAGGGCCGGATGACGCGGCTTGTCATAGACCTTGTCGAGGTCCGCGGCCTGTTTTTCGCGCGTGGGTCTGGTGGGACGGTTGTGGTTGTCGGGAATGCGCGAGGGGTCGTCATCCATGACCTCCGAGTCGAAGCCCGAAGCCAGGATGGTAATCTTAACCTTGTCCTCAAGCGACTCGTCGCGGTACAGACCCCACATCACCTCTACCTCGTCGTCGATGTCGTTGACGAAGTCGGTGAGCTGGTCGGTCTCGGACATTTTGAAGGGGAATTTCTCGTCATCCTTGTTGACGTACAGCACAATCAGCAGCTTTTTGGAGCGCATGATGTCGGTATTGCACAGCAGGGGCGAGTTCAGCGCCTCGTTGATGGCGTCGCGCACGCGGTTCTCGCCTTTGCCGTAGCCGGTGGAGATGATGGCCGTGCCGCCCTCGCGGAGGGTGGTGTCCACGTCGTTGAAGTCTCGGTTGATATCACCGCGGATGGTGATGATGTCGGTGATGCCCTGGGCGGCGTTGAGCAGCGTGTCGTCGGCTTTCTGGAACGCGTTGAAAATCGACAGCTCGGGATAAATCTGCGTCAGACGCTCGTTGCGGATGGTGAGCAGGGCGTCGACGTTCTCGCTCATCTCGCGTGCGCCCTCGAGGGCCTTGAGCACCTTCTTGCGGCCTTCGAATATGAAGGGGATGGTGACGATGCCGACGGTGAGGATGCCTTTCTGCTTGGCTATGCGGGCAACGACGGGACCGGCGCCGGTGCCCGTGCCTCCGCCCAGTCCGGCGGTGACGAAGACCATGTCGGTGTGGTCGTTGAACAGCTCGGCGATTTTCTCGGCGTCCTTTTCGGCGTAGTCGCGTGCGCGTTCGGGCTTGCCTCCGGCTCCGCGGCCGGGACCGATGGTGAGTCTGGTGGGCACAGGGCTTTCGTCAAGCACCTGCCTGTCGGTGTTGATGAGCACGAAGTCGACATCGCGGATGCCGCACTCGTACATGTGGTTGACGGCGTTGTTGCCGCCGCCGCCGACACCGATTACCTTTATGTTCTGCGTCTTCTGTTCGTTGACAGGACGTGTGAAGTCGTTGTTGAGTATTTCGTTGGGTGACATTTCGGACATTTTAATGAATGTGGGAGAGGTTATGTGTGCTGCGTATTTTCAGTCAGGGGATAAATCATTCCAGTTCGTTGCCTTCGCCGTCATCTTTGCCGTTTCCGGCCAGGGCGGAGCCGATTCTGGTGATAATCTTGCTCCATTTGCGGCTCTTCTCGGCGGCCTTCTGCTCTTTGTCCTTCTTGCGGGCCTCTCTGAGCCGTTCCTCGGCCATTTTCCGGCGCTCTTCGGCTCGGCGGGCCTCTATCTCATCGTCGCTGAGCAGTACCTCGTCGTCGTTGTAGGACTTTTCGTTGACGGGGACATCTTCTTCCTCGTCTTCGTCGGCAGTCTCCACTGTCTTTTTGCGGGGACCGTAGTATGTGTCGGGAGTATCTTCCTCCTCGTCCTCGTACTCGATAGCCACTTTTTCCTCGACGGGCTCTTCGACTTCGGCAGGCTCTTCCTCGTGTACGGGTTTCTCTTCCTCGACGGGATAGCTTACGCACATGCAGCCCTCGGCATCGTTTTCGGCGCTGCGGCGTGCCGCCAGCGACAGGGCGATGATGTCGATGTTGGCCGAGGTGTTGTCGGCGGGGTCGCAGATGTGTACCGTCGGGGGCAGGGTAGCCACGCGCACGTTGAGTCCGCTGAGGATATTGAGCAGGTGGTTGAGGCCGTAGAGGCGCGAGCCGCCGCCGGTGACGATGATGCCGCCGCGCATGTCGGCCTCGGTGTAGCCGGCAAAGCCGATCTGGGCTATGACGTTCTGCAGTATTTCGTAGGCGCGGGCCTGGACGATGTTGTCGACCTGAACCTCCTCGGCGGGAGCGGTGCCGTTCTCGTTGATGGCCTTGCCGACGCTGATTTTTATCTGCTCGGCGCGCTGTTCGGTGACGCCGAGACCTAAGGCGAGGTCGTGGGTGATGTTGCGGCCGCCCATGGGAATTGTGGCGACGTACTGGAGCACGCCGGATGCGTAGATGGAGCAGGTGGTCGTTTCGGCGCCCATGTCCACCAGCATGCAGCCGGCGTTGCGGTCATCGGCGGTGAGGACGGCGTCGGCGATGGCGATGGGACGCACCAGGAAGCCCCAGATGTCGCGGCTGAGCCGTTCGGTGACTACACGCTCGATGTTGCGGGCGTTCAGCTTGTCGGCGTAGACGACGGTGAAGTCGGCCGACAGGGCCGTGCCGTACGAGCCCACGGGGCGGTCGGCGCGCAGGCCGTTCACGCGGTAGCCGAGGGGTACTATTTCAAGCGGTTCCTTGTCTTTGGGAACCTTGGCCAGCGCCTCGCTGTGGAGACGGTCGATGAGGTCTTCGGTGATGAGGCGTTCCTCGGGGATGCGCAGCGACTCCTGGTCGCGCAGCGATGCCAGCGAGCGGCCTCCCACGCTGACATAGACACCGGTGATCTTTCCGTTTTTAAGGGCCGGGTTGTCGCTCAGGCGTGCGAGCACCATGGCGGTGGCCGTGGTCACGTCCTCGACGTTGAGGATGCGTCCGTACCGCACGCTGTTTTCAATGGAAACGGTGGCTACCTGAAGCAGCGACAGCGGCGAGCCGGGGGTGTGCTCGTCGTATTCGGTGAGTCCGGCCTTGACAGCCGAGCTGCCTATTTCAAGCGAAATCAGTTTCATTTGGGTTGCAGAGTGAGAGTTGCTTTATTTGGACTTTATTTTTATTCTGTTTGGTCGGTGGGGCATAAGACTCTTTTCATCCCCGGCTTTTGCGGCGCTGTTCCTCGGCGGCGACGGTGATTTTGCCTTCTATGTCATCCGAACCGCCCTGGAAGGCGTCATCCGGGGCGTTGTCGGCCACCGAGTCGGCGAGCATGCTGACGGCGACGGGGGCCGGACGCTTGACGGCGCGGGTGCCGATGAGGCGTCCGCTGTATTTGACGGACAGCGTGTCGAAGTACTCCCAGCCCTTGACGGGCATTACCTCGCTGTAGAAGCGTTTGAGGCGGTTGAACTTGTCCTCGATTCGGGATGTGTCACCCATGTTGATGACATGTCCGGTCACGGCGGGGACGAAGATGATGTCGCCGCGGGGCGACACGGACACCGACGATACCAGGGCGTCGTACTCGGGGTGCCTGTGGATGTACGAGAACATCGGCACAAGGCGCGCCACCTCTTTGCCGGACTTGAAATGGCCCACGATGACGGGGACGTCGACAAAGTTGCCCTGGTCGGACGAGATGGTCTTGCCGGCGGCGTTGATGTAGTACGAGTTGTCGCCGTCGAGGACACGCAGCACGGGCACGAGGGGCTTTACGCGCAGGCACAGGCGACCGTTGTTGAGCTCGGTCACCGAAGCGCTCTCCACCGACGGCATCGCCTGCAGGCGGCGCTCCAGCGCGAGGGTGTTTATCCTGCCGCGGGGCTCGCGGGCGCAGATGGCGCGCAGGCCGCCCAGGGTGCGGTCTACGTCGGCTGCCGTCACAAAGCCCGTGCGGGCACTGTCGGCGACCTCGATGTCGACGCCCTCGTAGAGCGACGTCCGCTTCTCGGCGCGTGTCAGCGCGACGGCAAAGACTGTGTAGAGCAGCAGAAATGCTGTTCCGCAGAGATACAGTATGTCTCGTTTGGTCATCTTCATCGCAGGACGGTGGTTCTTGGCTGAACTGGCTGTTTTGGCGGCAATCAGTTTATACCTTTGGGCTCGACGGTGCGCAGGGCGCGGACAATGGCGGGGAGCTGGAGGTTGATGTCTCCGGCTCCTACCGTCAGCAGGATGTCAAAGTTAAGACTTTTTACCGTTTCGGGCAACTTTTCTTTGCTGATCATCATCTTTCTGCCACATTTTATGTCATCGAAGATGATTTTTGACGTTACGCCGGGGATAGGGAGCTCGCGGGCCGGGTAGATGTCGATGAGCAGAACCTCGTCGGCGGCGCTGAGGGCCTCGGCGAACTGCGGGGCGAAGTCGCGCGTACGCGAGTAGAGGTGGGGCTGGAAGGCCACCAGAAGCTTCCGGCCGGGATATAGCGACTTGACGGAGGCTATGCTCTGGCGCAGCTCGTCGGGATGGTGGGCGTAGTCGTCGATGACGACGTGGCCGCCGGGGAGCTTCTCCTTGAGCCAGAACTGGAAGCGGCGCTCGGCGCCCTTGAAGGAGGCCATGGCCTTGCGCACGCTCTCGGGGCTGACCTCGCCGGTGAGCATGACGGCGGCGATGGCGGCGACGGCGTTCTCGATGTTGATTTCGACGGGCACGCCGAGCTCGATGTCCTTGATGAGCTGTCCGTCGGGGCCGACGAAGTCGAAGACTATCGAGCCGTCGCCGCGGCGGATGTTTGCGGCGTGGCAGTCGCCTTCGTCGCGCGAGTAGGTGTAGGTTCTGACGCTTGCTGCGGGACGGGGTCTGACTTTGAGTCCGGTGTGTATCAGCAGCTTGCCGTCAGGCTGTATCAGTTCGGTGAAGTGGGCGAAGCTCTCGAGGTAGGCTTCTTCGGTGCCGTAGATGTCGAGGTGGTCGGGGTCGGTGGCCGTGATGACGGCGATGTAGGGACGCAGGGTGTGGAACGAGCGGTCGTATTCGTCGGCCTCCACCACGGCGTAGGGCGACGTGGCGCTGAGCAGCAGGTTGCTGTCGTAGTTGCGCAGGATGCCGCCTAAGAATGCCGTGCAGCCCGTAGGGTCGGTGTGCATGATGTGGGAGGCCATGGACGAGGTGGTGGTCTTGCCGTGCGTGCCG
>JBJEDC010000072.1:0-10198 GCA_051871645.1 Muribaculaceae bacterium
GTTTGCAATGAATATCGGTCGTTACCATTCAATCTTGTTCCGTCTTTCATCCCATCTACAAACGCATCAAGATAACGCCAGATGTTTTTTCTTCTAAGCGCATCGGCTTCGGCTTTTTTACGCCTTTCTTCTTCCGCTTTTTTACGCTCCCTTTCGCGCTCATCCCTGAATCGTATTTCTTCAATGGCATTGCGCATGGCTTCCGCATCATAGATGCCTTGATTGATAAGGTTCTCTACAGCGGTTTCAACCTCTTGCTTTTTAAGATAAACAGATTTTCCCGGCTCTTTGGCATAATATCTTGCAGTAGCATCGGCAGATGATTGGGCGCGATTCCACGCAGCCACATCGACCTCAATAAAGCTATTGAGCAAGATATTGATAGGCGTTTTCCGCTTGACTACCCTAAAATACAGGTTAGCCGTGCCGCTGGTCTTATTGCCACGGATAAAGAATTTACTCATTTTCAGTTGGTTTTAATTGCTGATACAAAGTTACAACATTCTTGCGACTGATACAACATTGATACAACAATCTTTTATCGCGGTTTATCGTAAAATAAAACAAAACGACCTTATTCACTGATAACGAGTAATTTGTTTTATCGTATTTTATTTTACGATAAACGGCGATAAAACAAAAGTGTTGCCGTTGGCACCACCAGACAACCCCGACAGTCGTCGGGGTTTGTTCGTAAATATCCGACTATCAGCGGAATACACACGCCCCGTCGGTAGTCAATTTTTAATCAGACGTCGGCACAGCCGTAGGCACATTATCAGGCACTTACGGCAAAAGTCGGCGCAAAAGTTGGCACACCACTAATGGCGAAAGTAACAATCAAGCGGCGCAACGAAAGCGAACGCGCCGACGGTCGGGCGGCCCTTTACGCCGTCCTGAACATCGAGCGGACAAAAATCCGCCTTCCCCTTGACATCGCGGTAACTTCAGCGGAATGGGACCCGGTAACGGAAAGAATCAGGGGGCGCGGTCAGGAGGTCAAAGATAAAAACCTGATTATCTCCAACGCGAAAGCGAAAATCTCGGACATTCTCGTCCGTGCGAGGCTCACGGGCGAGACCCTGACAAAGGAAGGGTTTCTCGCCCTTTACCGTCGTCCGGGCGAAACTATGAACTTCGTCGATTATGCCCGGCGACATCTGGACGAGCTGCAGACCGCACTCCAGCCACAGACACTCCGGCACCACAAAGCGGCGTTAAAGAAACTGGAGGAGTACAACGCCGCCCTTCAGATAAGCGACATCACCCCGGAGTGGCTTCAGGTCTACGCCGCGCACCTCCGGAAGCATTACGACAACAATCCCGGCACCATACGGAAAAATATGTGCGTTATCCGTATGGCTGACCGCACGAATCAAGCCATCGCTGAATATCAAAAAAATTGGCTCTGCTATTTCCGCAATGCTCCGATTTCCGTCAACTTCGGTCGATAAACTTGCTGCGACAGCCTGCCTATGTAAGAAGCAATTCGAGCGACTGTTCCGCGAGTGTATCGGCATGAACCCGAAGGAATATGGACGCATAGCCCGGTTTCAGCGAGCGTTGAGAATGATGCAATTAGGAGCAAGCGATTATGCAGACATCGCATACGCCAACGGATACTCCGACCAGTCGCATTTCATCCGTGAATTCCGGCATTTCAGCGGCATGACGCCAAAACGACTTGTCGAATACCAACTACCATACTCCGATTTATACACCAACCCGGTATAATGCCTCTTTTATTCTATCCGGATTGAAACGGAGAAAGTAATTTTGCACCCAAAAACAATGATGCAGGAAGTAAATCCGAAGGACACAACCCGGGCATACGCTTTCGAGATGTGGATGAAGGCTCCGATGCCAATGGTGACGCTGATAAAAACTCTTGATGTGTCTCGCCTCAGACGTATCTGCCATAAACGCGGACTGAAATTCAATATGCTTTTGTGCTGGTGTATAGGCAAAGCCGCCATGCAGGTCAAGGAGTTCTATATACTGCCGGTCGGCGACAAACTGATGCAATACGACACTATCGCTGTCAATACCATCGTAGCCAACTGCGAGGGAGAGGTCAGTTCATGCGACATACCTTTCTCCGATGATCTGTCAAAATTCAATGCCGATTATCTGCGGCTAACGCGGCAAGTCGCCGAAACCTGCGAGAATCACGACATAACCTACAGTATGGTAATCGGCACATCGGCATTGGCTCAATACGATATTGACGGCGCGATAGGGATGTATAGCGGCGTCTTCAATAATCCCTTTATGATATGGGGACGCTACCGCCGAAATTGGTTCAAGACGTATTTGACGGTATCGTTTCAGTTCCACCACACCCAGATGGACGGTGCCCACGCAGCCCGATTCCTTAATCTGCTGCAACAAGAAATTAAAGCCTTATAGTATAAGAACACCAACAGGAAAGAGCCTCCTCTATAAGGATTTTTTATTTTTCAATACGGATTGAATGTTTTTAGAAATTTAAAGCTGTAACTTTGCGGGTGAGATGAAGCGAAGTGTCTGTCTGGATATAATCAGAGGGGGCGCGGCCCTGCTTATTGTGTTTTTCCATTTTACATGGGCTTATAACGAGAATCCCGCGCATGCGGCCGGCGTTTACCATGCCGACTGGGGGTGGAGCGTGCCTTTCGGGTATGCTGCGGTCGTGACTTTCTTTATGCTCAGCGGGTATCTCGCGGCGCGATATATCTTTGCGGGGGGACGCCGGGGTGGTGCCTCGCCTAAGCGGTTCATCGTGAAGAAGCTCAAAAGGTTCTACCCGACGTTCTGGGTGTGCATGACTTTTACGGCGGTTGTCCTGACGCTATGGTATACCGAGGAGAGGGTAAGCCTCCTGCAGTGGCTGGCAAACCTGACCATGGTGTCGAGGCTTTTCGGAGTGCCGTTTGTCGACGGCGCGTACTGGACAATGCAGTGCGAACTCATATTCGTTGTCATTGCCGCGAGCCTGTCGCTTGTCACCGAACCGCGGCAAATCTACCGCATACTCCTTGCATGGATACTCATCTCGCTTGCCGTACAGCTGGGCGGATTTCCCAAGTTTCTGCGGCTGGCACTGATTACCAATCACAGCCAGGACTTTATCGCCGGCATAGTGATATACCGTCTTCAGCGCGAACGCATCAATTGGCTCACCGGCGTTATTCTGCTTCTCTGCCTGGTCAATGCCGCCACTGTTGACGGGCCTTTGGGGGCATCCATGTTCTTCTTCGTGGCCTCGGCAATACTCATCTACACCGCCGAATTGCTCGACAGGTATATCTCGGGCAACAACATCGTGGTCCGTGCATTCTCGTGGATAGCCGCCGTTTCCTATCCCCTCTACCTCATCCACGAAATGGTAGGCTTCACCGTCATCCGCCAGATGCGCGTGCATGGCCTTACCCATCCCGCCACCATCCTCATCCCAATCGCCATTGTCCTCGGCCTTGCGGCGTTAGTCCACTATCAGGTGGAACGCCGCATAAAATAGCAAAACGGTGTGTTCGATTGAACACACCGTTAAAAGTTTTATTATGTCCAGGAAAAGAACCGGAGTCTTATTTGGCTGCGAAAGTGGAACCGTAGGTGAGGGTCTCGATGCGGCCGCCTGGTCGCGATACCTGGAGGAGGGCGCCGATGCAGCGGGCTTCGGAGAGGAGGCGGAGGGCCGACTGAGAGTCCATGGTCATGCAGGCCGTGGCAAGGGCGTCGGCGATGACGCACTGCTTGGCGACGACGGTGGCGGAGAGCACGTCGGTTGTGACGGGATAGCCGGTTTTGGGCGAGATGATGTGGCCTACGCGCTGACCGTCGGGGAGGTCGCGGGTGTTGCGGTAGTTGCCGCTTGTGGCTACGCAGCAGTCGGTGAGATACACCTTGGTAAGTGCGACGTGGCCCGAGGGACCGCTTTCGGGGCTGTCAATCTGCACATACCAGTCTTCTCCTTTGGGACTCTTGCCGGCTACGGCTATTTCGCCGCCGACCTCGACAAGGTATCGTTTTACTTTATTGCGTTTGAGGATGTTGGCCACACAGTCAACGCCGTAGCCCTTGGCAATGGCGCCAAAGTCGAAGCGCGTGTCCTGACGTTTCTTGACTATACGGTGCGTGTCCGAACTGAGGGTGCATTCGGCGATACCTACGGCACCCAGACATTCGGCCACGGCGGCCGAGTCGACAGCTTCGCCGGGTTTTCCGGTACCGAAGCCCCAGAGTTCGGACAGAGGACCGATGGTGGGGTCAAACATGCCATCGGTGAGATTGTTGATATTGCGCGACTCCTGGAAAATCTCGCGGGTCATAGGCGACATGATGTCGGTCGCTCCGGAGTTGATGCGCGAGACATTGCTCTCGGGGTTAAAAATCGACAACTCGCTGTCGACGCGTGCCATCTCGGCGACGATGGAGTCGCTGAGGTCACGGTCGCTGTAATAGGTGACGGTGTATGTCGTGCCCCAGGCCGAGCCCTGGGCCTTGCGCCACTGCTGTCTGGAGCAGCCGGTCAGGATGAGAACGACGGCCATCATGGTCAAAAGAACCGTTTTCTTATATGTTAACTTACGCATCGCGTTTTTCGCTTAAGTTGAGAAATAACAGAAAAATGTCGGAAATCACCAGTCATGCCGCCGACTTCGGCTTTTTCCGTGTCAACAATTTTAGCCTCGTAAGGGTTTTATTCCCATAAACTTAAAGATAAAAGGTGGAAATTTTGACCCGGACACAGAAATTTTCAGTACAAATTTACGGCTTTTGAAAATTAAAAGCCGTACCTTAGCAACGAGGTTGCCGAATTTCCAACATTTTGTAACTACATTTTAACCGCTGTCACCGAAATGACTTTTGCAACACGGTCACTGACAGCCGCAAACGCTCAGAAACGACTTAAATTTACATAACCTAACACCCAAAAATATGGCAAAGACATCTTACGTTTTTCTGGCCGAAGGCTTCGAGGAAGTCGAGGCACTGGCACAGGTAGACCTTCTGCGTCGCGCCGGCCTTGAGGTGCGCACCGTCTCCATCACCGACTCACATAAGGTTGCAGGCTCGCACGGCATCCCCGTCGAGGCCGACCTCACCTTCAAGCAGGCCGATTTCGACCAGGCTGAATTCCTTATCCTGCCCGGCGGACTCCCCGGCTCCACCAATCTGGCCGCCTTCGCACCGCTCAACGACCTCCTGCGCGTGCATGCCATGAACCACGGCCACATCGCCGCCATCTGCGCCGCCCCCGCCGTCGTGCTGGCACCGCTGGGCCTGCTGCGCGGCCGCAAGGCCACCTGCTATCCCGGCTTCGACAACGCCCTCATCGACAACGGCGCCGAATACCACACCGACCGCGTCGTAAGGGACGGCAACATCATCACCGGCAACGGCCCCTCGTCGGCCTTCTACTTCGGACTGGCCATCATCGAGGCCATCGCCGGCAAAGACAAGGCCGAGGAAGTTGCCTCCGGCCTGCTCATCTTCCCCGGCTCGATGCCTTACTATCTGGCGTAATGCACAATGCGGCTACGCATGATTAACGGCGGCGGGACGCTCCAGACTGGAGCGCCCCGCCGTCATTTTATAGGAGAGGGTTATTTGTCCTTGCGCTTCCAGCCTCTCGAACGCATGATGGGGCCTTCGGACTTGGCCAGCGACGGCATTTTGTTCTGGAGCATCTTCAGGGCGTCGGGGTTGCGGCGCTTCGCCAGCGGGTTCTCGCTCTCGGGCTCCTCGACGGGTGCCTCAACCGGTTTGTCGAAAGGCTTGCGTGCATCCTTGTCAAACGGTTTGCGGCGGTCATCCTTGCGGAAGGGCTTGTGGTCGCCGTCCTTGCCCTTGCCGGTGAAGAAGCGTCGGCGCTCCTCCTTGTCCCTGAAGGTCATCTTGCGGTCACGGTCGAAAGGTTTGCGGTCCGACGGCTTGCGGTCGCGGGCGGGCTTATCCTCCTTGAGCTTGCCGCCGGCACGTCGGAAGTCGCGTTTGTTGCCCTCGAAGATGACGTATTCGCGCAGCTCGCAGTCAAGGCTGCCGTTGAGCAGGCTTACCTTCTCGCTGGGAGCCAGGCCAATCTTCTGGAAATATTCCTCGCGGTAGCCGATAATCCAGGCTTCCCATCCCGTGAAGACGTGTTTGAGCGTCGAGCCTATCATCGTGTACAGGCCCTCCATGTCGGGCACCGAGATGCGCTCGCCGTAGGGTGGGTTGGTGACGATGACGCCCATGTCGGCGGGTGCCTCGGTCCACTGCGACAGCGGCTTGGTCTCAAGGGTTATGTATTTCATCACGCCGGCGCCCTTGGCGTTTCGGGTGGCGATGTCTACGGCCACGGGAGAGATGTCGGCGCCGATGATGGGGAACTCCGGCACACGCTCCTGACTGTCATCGTTATAGAGGCTCTCGAAGAGCTCGGCGTCAAAGTCGGGCCACTGCTCGAAAGCGAAGCCCTTGCGGTAGACGCCGGGATTGATGTTGGCGGCAATCATGGCGGCTTCGATGACAAAAGTGCCCGAGCCGCACATGGGGTCGAGGAAGACCTTCTGGCCGCGGTAACCGCTCATCAGGATTATTCCGGCGGCGAGGACCTCGTTGATGGGCGCCTCGGTCTGCGCCACGCGGTAGCCACGGCGGTGGAGGCTCTCGCCCGACGAGTCAAGGCTCAGCGTCACCTCGTCTCCCGAGATATGCACGTTGATGAGGACGTCGGCGCCGTCGAGGCGCACGCCCGGGCGCTTGCCGTCGCAGTGGTCGCGGAACCAGTCGGCGATGGCGTCCTTGACGCGGTAGGTAACAAAGCGCGAGTGGGTGAATGTGTCGCTGTAGACCACGGCGTCGATGGCGAAGGTCTTGTCGAGCGACAGCAGCGAGCCCCAGTCGAACAGCTTCACGCGGTCGTAGAGGGTGTCGGCGTCATCGGCGCGGAAGGTATAGAACGGTTTGAGGATGCGCAGGGCGGTGCGGCAGCAGAGATTGGCCTTGTAGAGCATTGCCTTGTCACCCCTGAACGACACCATGCGGTGACCGGGTTCCACATCTGCGGCGCCCAGAGCGCGCAGCTCGTCGGCGAGCACGGCCTCGAGGCCCTTCATGGTTTTGGCCACCATAGCGAATGTGGCGCCTTCAAACTTTGCATCCTCGCCTGCTGCGGGAGCCAGTTCCTTTTCCTGTTCCATAACTTCAAAAGATGATAATTTTTGGCAAAGGTACACAAAAAAGCTGAGCGGAGTCGCCTCCGCCCGCATAAATCGAAAATATCGTCAGATGTTTTGTGTTGCCGGGCTGTCAGTTGGCCGGCGCGTCATCGTCAGTGGCATGCTCCTCGGGGTGCTTGAGATAATACTGCTCGAGGACTTTCCGGAGGTCGAAATAATGCGTGGTGACCTTGTCGCCCTTACGGTTGACAACCTCCATCCTGTCGAAATACGGAGCCTGAAACTCCTGCGACTTCACCGAGCCGCCGCTGAGATTGAAGAACTCGAACTCGTTCAGCGGATAGGCCACAAACCATGCTTTCTCGGGACTTTCTCCCGTGCCGCTGCGTGCGATGACCATCAGTATGGAGTCGAGCTTCTTCTTCCAGATTTTGGCGTGATTGAACTTGCGGTTTTTCTCGTAGACATAGACGCGGTAGGTCATCTGCGTCAGGTCAAGCGGGTTGTTGTCGAGGCTTTTCTGCGCCAGCTCCTCAATCTGCCGGCACTCGCCCTTGGTGAGGCTTTCCTGCTTGAAATACAGGGGCTGGATTGCCTCCACTTCCTTTTTGTACGGATTCTCGCGGTAGGGGTTGTAGTCCTCCTGAAACATCGTGCCGTAGTAGAAATAGTGATAGTCGTCGGCGGTCATGATGGTGTCGTTCGACATGAACTCCTTCAGCAGCTTGGGGTAATAGTAACGCGAGTCCGGATTGGTGGTCTCGGCCTTGATTTTGTCAAAATCGGGACGTCCCGTTGTCGGAGCGGCCCATGCCGAAACGGTGGCTACCGCCAGAATGACGGCGGGCAGGATGGTTTTCTTTAAAAGTTTTTTAAGGCCGAAAGGGCCAGTGGTGAGGATAAGAGGATTTTTCATGACTGGCAAAGGTTGGGGGGCCTGCGCAGGTGGAGAGAATGCCGCCATTTGGCCGGCAAGGCGCGGACCCTTTGTGTTAAACGTTCAGTTATCAGACCTTAGGAGTCTGAAGCAGAGCGAGGATGTTGGCCGTACATGCCGTCGCCATAGACAAGGCGACAACTGCAGGCAGACCTTTGGCGCACAGGTAGTTGAAAAAGTGATGCGACGGGAAGCGCATTATCTCGCTTCCGGCCATCGTACGGGTGTAGGCTATGCCGCCGAACAGCATGCCGGCCGCCGACCCGACAATTACTCCCGCCATGGTGTTGGAGAGCATGCCCACGATGGCGCCTACCAGTGCTCCGCCATTGATATAGCCCACTCCGACACGACTGTAAATCACCTTTCGGGGCACCAGATATGATATAGCCAGCGCAATGGCCGAGGCCAGGCCCCAGAACGCCAGCATGCCGTTGCTGAAGAGACCTATTCCGTCGATGCGGCAAAGCCACATTGCCGCATAAGCCGGCAAGACGGCCGGCAGACGGGGCTCGAAAACTGCCACGACAGTAAGCGTAACCAGTAGGCTGACTGCTGCAATGTATATCATAATGTTGGTTTTCAGTCGTTTGTATTAAGGGCCAGTTCAAGGCCACAATACCAAGCTCTTTGGTTGTGCCACAAATTTAACGAAAATAGTTCTTTAATCCCGCCTTTTGGAACATAATTATGATAATTTAATAGTCATTAAGACCGTCGCCGCCGTCAAACCGGCCCGCATATCCTGAAAAAAGCGTAAATTTGCAACATGACTAACATTGAAAAAGATATGGAGATGCCCGCCGCCCTGAAAGGGACCGGCGACGGCAAAAGCGTGCTCATCGTTGGCGCCGGCGGCTTTGTAGGCGGCTTCCTGGCCCGCATGGCCCTCGACTGCGGATACGAGACGTATGTGGGCGTGCGGCAGAGCACCTCGCGGCGCTACCTCGACGACCCGCGCCTGCACTTCGTCGTCCTCGACTATGACGACGCCGAAGCCGAGGCCACGCATCTCACCGGAGCCGCTCCCTCCCCCGCCGGCTGGGACTGCATAGTATGGAACCTCGGCGCCACCAAATGCGCCGACATCTCCGACTTCGACCGCATCAACTACGGCTATCTGCACCGCTTTGTCGACGTGCTGCACAAGACCGGCCTCGTTCCCGGGCGGTTCCTGTACATGTCATCGCTGAGTGTGCTCGGCCTGGGCGACGAAAAGACGTTCAGACCTTTCACCTCGGAGTCCGTCCCCAACCCCAACACATCTTACGGCCGCTCGAAGTTCAAGAGCGAGGTCTTCCTCGAAAAATATTCCGGTCTGCCGTGGATAATTTTCCGTCCCACAGGCATCTACGGTCCTCACGAGAAGGACTATCTGATGATGATCGAGAGCATCGACCGGCATCTCGACGTCTCGGTAGGCTTTACCGAGCAGCAGCTGAGCTTCCTCTACGTCGCCGACCTCGTCACGGCCGTCTTCCAGGCCCTGTCCGCCCCCGCCGACAAAGTGCTGGGGCACAAATACATTCTCACCGACGGCGGCAGCTGGACGCAGAAGCAGTTCAGGGAGCTCACCCTCAAATATCTGCAGAAAAGCTGGGCTTTGTCGCTGCGCCTGCCCATGTGGGCCGTCTACGGCGTCAGCGTAGTGGCCGAAAAAGCCTCGGCTATGCGCGGCAAAGCCTCGACACTCAACCGCGACAAGTTCAAGATCATGCGCCAGCGCAACTGGAACTGCGACATCACCGACGCCCGCCACGACTTCGGCTACGCCCCCGCCTGGCCCCTCCCCCGCGGCCTCGCCGTCACCGTCGCCGCCTACCTCGCCTCCCGCGGGAAATAACCTCCCCTTGCACCATCCCCGCTTTTTCCGTAACTTTGCATGAATTGCTAATATTTTGAATAAGCCAATCCTGAATATGATTAAGAAGATTATAGCTATTGTGGCGCTGGCTGCGGTTTCGGCCGGAGGCAGCGCGTTTGCCTGCACATCGCTGATTGCGGCGCCGGGCGCTACCAAAGAAGGGTCGAGTATGGTCACATACGCCGCCGACAGCCACGTCCTCTACGGTGAACTGTACAACCGGCCCGCCGCCGACCATCCCAAGGGCGCTAT
>JBJEDC010000073.1:0-10182 GCA_051871645.1 Muribaculaceae bacterium
CCTCAACTTCCTAAAAAAAGAGGCTGCGCCGTAAAACCTTAATTACGACACAGCCCCGTAAAAGTGCAAAGTGCGGTCTGGGGCTGAATGGTATCGGATAGCGACGAAAAAAGAGCACCGCCGAAGCGATGCTCTTGGTTTGGATGTGCGGTGTGACGTTACTTAATCAGGACCTTGGTGACGGTGTTGCCTTCGCGGCGGATGTAGAGGCCGGGGGTGAGGTTCTCGGCTTCGACACGGACGCCCTGGAGGGTGTAGTACTCGGCGTTGTCGGCGATGTCGGCCTCGACATCATCGATGCCGGTCATTCCGTTGGCATAGCGGCGTCCGCTCCATTTAGTCTTGCAGTTGACGGTGACGGTGGAGGCATTGCGGGCGCTGACGTAGACGGGGATGGTGACGTAGCTCGACGATGCGCTGGTGGGATTGTAGGTGAGCGTAACCTTGCCGCCTTCGGCAGGAAGTGTGGCGGGGCTGACGCTGACCTGACCGTTGCCGCTGCTGATGCTGATTTCGCCAATGATGCCTGAACCGGTGACGTTGAACTCGCGGGTGACGTAGCCATTGCTCTTGAAGCCTGCGTCAGCGTCGGCGGTCATCCAGAAGGTTGTGGCGCTTACCGACAGCGAGCCTGCGGGATACTGGCCCGACCATTTGGTCTTGCAGTTTACGGTGACTGCATCTGCGTTGTCGGCGCTGATGGTGACGGGAATTGTCACATAGCCGGAGCTGGCTTTGGCGGGAGTGTAGATGAGGGTGAATGTGCCTCCCTCGGCGGGAAGAGTGGCGGGGCTTACTGTAATCTGGCTGTCCGAGCTGACGGCCTTGATATTGCCGTTGATATTGGTGCCGGTTACGGTAAGTTCACGAACGACCTTGCCGTTGGCCTTGAAGCCTGCGTCGGCATCGGCGGTCATCCAGAAAGTGCCGGTGCTTGCCGACAGCGAGCCGCGGACAATGACTTCGGGCTTCTTCTCGATGGTGACGGCGACAGCAATCTGCTTGCTCAGCGAGCCCGAAGCGACGGTAACGGTGGCATTGTAGCTGCCGGGGGTGCCTGTTGTGGCCGCGATGACGAGTGTGCCGCCGGTGGTGGCGTTCCAGCCCGACTTGCTGACGGTGACGCTGCCGGTGCTCGAGGTGACGGTGATGTCCTGGTCGAGGTCGTCGGCGCTGACGGTAACGCTGGCCGAGGGAGCGGCCTCGCCTTCGGTGGCGCGGAGGCTGACATTGGCTGCCGAAACATTGAGGACGGGTTTCTTGGCGATGGTGACTGCGACGGCAATCTGCTTGCTCAGCGAGCCAGAGGCGACAGTGACGGTGGCGTTGTAGCTGCCGGCCGATGCGGCGTCGGCGGAGATGACGAGTGTGCCGCCGGTGGTGGCGTTCCAGCCCGAAGCCTTGGCGACGGTGACCTTGCTGTTGCTTGAGGTGACGGTGATGTCCTGCTCAAGGTCTGCTGCAGTGACGGTGACGCTGGCCGAAGGAGCGGCATCGCCCTTGGTGGCGGATAGGCTGACACTGGCTGTCGAAACAGTGAGCTCGGGGTTCTTGGGAGCGGGCTCCGGCTCTATCACGGGATTTTCGCCCGTCCACTTTGTCTTACAGTTGACGGTTACGGCGTCGGCGTTGGATGCGCTGACGGTAACGGGGATGGTGACATAACCCGAGGTAACCTTGGTGGGGGTGAAGATTATAGCGAATTCGCCGCCTGCTGCGGGAAGCGAGGCGGGCTCGAAGCTAATCTGGCTGTCTGCGCTGCTCAGGCTTATCTGGCCGTTGATGTTGGTGCCGGTGACAGTGACGTTGCGAACTACCTTGCCGGTCTTCTGGAAGCCCTGGTCGTAGGATGAGCCCAGACCTGCCGACATCCATACCGTAGTGCCGCTGAGGGCGAGAGAGCCGCGTACGACGGGCTTGGCGGTAATGTTGACCGATACATTGAACTGACGTGAGAGCGCACCGGCCTTGACGGTGATGACGGCGTTGTAGCTGCCGACGGCGGATGTGGCGGCGCTGACGGTGAGGACACCGCCTTCAGTGGCGCTCCATCCCGAGGCGGGAGTTACCGAAACGCGGCTGTCGCTGGACGAATAGGTGATTTCGCCTTCGAGGTCCTTGCCGGTGACTGTCAGGGAAGTCGAGGGGCTTGCCTCGCCTTCGACAGCGGTAAGGTCCGAAGATGTCGCGGAGAGTGTGAGTTCGGGAACAGGAACATGCACGCCTTCGGAAATTGTAGTCTTGACAGGAACTTTGATGCGGACCTTGTCGGTGCCGTAGCCGCTTTCGATGGCTACATAATCATCCCAGCTGCCAATACCGAACGAGGCGTTGAGGGTGATGGTAAGGTTGCCGCCCTTGGCGTCCATTTCCTTGGTGCTGAGGGTGTATTTGCCTGAGTTGGAAGCGATGCGGATGCCGCTGGTGAGCCATTTGCCCTTGACGGCGATAGTCTGCGAGGGATTTTCGGAACCCTTGACAACGTCGAAGGTCACGGAGGAGGGGGTGGCACTGATGGAGGGAGGCTCTACGACATAGGCGGCCATCTCGTTGTACAGCTGCATGATTTTTGAGCCATAGCCCGAGGCCATGGCCCATACGCCGTTGCCGAAATACTCGAAATAGGCCGAGCGCTTCGAGTTGTAGCCGAAGCGAGGGTCAACTTTTGTCCATCCCGAAGGAAGAGATGCTGTTGTGGCATACGACCAGAGGTGCTGGAGATGGGCATCGACACCCTGCTGCACCGAACTGAACTGGCAGCCTTTCTGACCGAGAGTCGTTACGCCGAGACCGCAGTAATTGTGGTCGCTCGGGGTTACTGCCGTACCGCCTTCGTAGCGGAACCATCCGGTTTCGATAGCGGCCTGGCACAGGGCGATGTCGCCGCGGATGCCCCAGCGGTTGCCGGTGTCATAATAGGCCTTGGCAATTTCGTATGAAAACGAAGACCCGGGGTTTTTGGACATCACATACTGGTACATGCGGTCGACTGACGCAACGGGCTTGGCAAGCACCGGGGTCAATGCAAAAACGCTACTCCAGACTGCTAACACGAGAGTCAGAAAAGTAATAATTCGCTTCATGCTGTTGGATTTATGGTTTAGTTATTAGGGGATTCGATAGGATTGGTACAGCAGCGAAAGGGGTTTACCTTACAGGTTGGAAGGGGTTGAGCCCCTATTTCTAATGATTGACGCACAAATTTAAGAATATTTTTAAGGTTTCAAACAAATTTTCAAGATGTTTTTTAACACATTTAACCCCTGTGTCGGAAAAATTCCAACACAATCAGCAAGTCTTGAGAAGATTTTCGTAAAAAATGACAAAAGCGACGGCAAAAAGTATTGGCATAATTGCGAAAATCTTTTAATTTTGCGAGACAAGACGATTGCGTCACAGAAAAATTATCACATAGCCAAACCTGTATTGAATATTTCTCACATTATGGACAATAAGGTCAACGAAAGCCGTCGTCAGGCGCTCAAGAAGATGGGCTTTGCCGTGGCAGGAGCCCTGGCGGCGACGACAGGCGTGCTCCCGCTGGTGTCGTGCGGCAAAAAGGATGAAAAGCAGGCCGGAAAAACCGGAAAGAAGCGTGTCGTGCTATACTTCACCGGCACCGGCAACTGTTTTTATGTCGCCCGCGAGCTGGCAGGCCCCAAGGGCGAGATGCTAAGCATTCCGCAGCTGATGAAGGACAAGACATTCGACATCGAGGCCGACGAAATCGGCATCGTCTACCCCATCTACGGCCACATGCCGCCAAACATGGTGCGTAAATTCATCGAAAAAGCCAATCTCAAAGCCCGGTATCTCTTCGCCGTCCTCACCTACGGCAACCGCCACGCAAACGCCGTGGAGATATGGAACGGCATCGCCACCGCCGCCGGCAAGAAATTCGACTACATCAACACATTAATAATGGTCGACAACTGGCTTCCCAACTTCGACATGAACGAGCAGGTGAAAACGCTGCCCGAAAAGAAGGTGCCCGAGCACATCGCCGAGCTGCGCGCCGACATCGACAAGCGCCGCAGGTTCATCGCACCCGTCACTGCCGAAGACCGCGAGCAGCATCAGGGATTTCTCGAGCGCTCGGGCCTCAACCCCGAGGTGGGCTTCCTGATGAAGAGCGAGAAATATTTCAAGGTCAATCCCGAAGCATGCATCGGCTGCGGCGTCTGCGTCAACGTCTGCCCCAAGGCAAACTGGAAGCTCGACCCGTGGCCCAAGGTCGAGGGCGACTGCGAATTCTGCTTCGCCTGCATACAGAACTGCCCGCAGAAGGCCATCCAGTTCATCGAAAGCGAGGAGAACGCCTTCCTACAGCACGGCGAGGTCAACCCCAAGGCACGCTACCGCAACGAGCACGTCTCGCTCTACGACATCAAGGCTTCGAACAACCAGTTTTGAAATAAATTAAGAATTGAGAATGCATAATGCATAATGGTGTTCCCGGAGGTCTAATTACACATTAGGCATTTTGCATTATGCATTTCTTTGCGCCTTGCGCAAAAATTGCGTACCTTTGTGTCGAAATTATTGTCACACACCGAGTGCTTGCAACCTCGTAAAAAACAAGAAACATGTCACAACAACAAGTTTGCCCTGACGCGACGTGTGCCCGCACCGTCGCAATGTCTCCCCTGTTCGTAGTGCTGACGGTGCTCTTCTGCGTCTGCCTCATCGTCAGCAACCTTATGGAAATCAAGACCGTGCAGCTCGGCCCGCTCGAGCTGACGGCAGGGTTCCTCGTCTTCCCCATCTCCTACATCATCAACGACTGCATGGTCGAGGTCTACGGCTTCCGCAAGGCCCGTCTGGTGATATGGCTCGGCTTCGCCGCCAACCTGCTCGTCGTGCTGCTCCTCCAGGCCGGCATACTCCTCCCCGGCACCTCCGAGTGGACCGCCCAGGCCGCCATGGAGACCATCTACGGTACCGTACCCCGCATGCTCGGTGCCAGTTTCGCCGCCTTCCTCTGCGGCTCCATGGTCAACGCCTACGTCATGAGCCGCATGAAGCTCCGCGACGGCAACAAAGGCTTCTCCCTCCGCGCCGTCGTCAGCACACTCTTCGGTGAGGGCGTCGACTCGGCCATCTTCTTTCCTCTTGCTTTCGGCGGCAACCTCCCCTGGATGATGATAGTGACGCTGATGGTCAATCAGGTGTTCCTCAAGACACTTTACGAAATCATCGTCCTACCCCTCACCCTGCGCATCGTCCGCCACCTGCGCCGGGTCGAGCGCACCTCCCCCACCCTCGACCATGGCATCTCCTACAAATGGTGGCGCATCACCGACCTGTAGGACATTGTGCATTAAATCAGAGCACGGCGGCTATTTTGCGAATATCGGCAAGGCGGGACATAAAGCCGGAGTCGGATTTCGCCACCTGCATGTTATAGGCACTCTGCAATTTCAGAAACAATTCCGCCTCAATGCCGAAGGCCGCCTCCAGCAATAATGCCAGCTCTGTATTCACCGCGCGTTTACCGTTTATGACCTCGTTGAGAAGCGACGGCGAGACACCTATCCGCTTAGCCAGCTTTGCCTGCGAAAGCCTACGCGCCTCCAGCTCGTCGCGGATAAGCTCGCCCGGATGCGTAGGCTCAAACGGAGTAAGGTTATTGGCAATCATATTAATGTCTATATTATCGGGATTAATCATATCAGTCATAGTGGTTGGAAAGTTCCACAATATTACAGATTGTCAGGAGTGGTGTTTTTGAGTTTTCGGTCAATGCGAATTCAATACGGTATTTATCGTTCACCCTTACGGAGAAAAGCCCCTTCTTATCTCCGGAAAGCGCCTCGAACCGCAACGAATTTATCGGGAAAAGCGCCTCCTTCGACGATGCCCATTTAAGATAGTCAATACAACGCTTATAACGTCTGACAATCTCAGGCTGAAAGCGATGGCTCTTGTCCTTGGTCTTTCCGCTTTCGTACAAGTCCTTTAAATATTCTTTATCAAAGGTGACAATCATATTCCAAATATTATACCGCAAAGATAGCAGCAATTTTTTAAATTCACAAATTTGTGAAGCAAAAAGCGCCGACCCTCACGGCAGACGCTTCGACAGGCGATAGAATTTGGGAGAAGACCCCGGCGTCGCACCCTCGCGGGCCCTCCCGCCGGAAAAGGGATTAACCTTGTGTCTAAATTATACCTAATCTTTTACTATGCAAAACACAACAACTTTTATTAAACCATTAATCTAAAAAAAACATGAAAAACACAATGTAAGTCTCTTTTACAGATAGGGTCACTGACCGTTAAGGCCGCTGGTGTAGTGTAGATTGCGCACGGCGCGCAGCAGGCTGTCCAGGTTGCTGTCGACGGGGCCTCCCGCGCTCTCTGCTGACAGATAGACGGACAAACGGTAACGGCACGGAAAACCCTGCGGAACGACGGTGAAATGTCGGCCGCAGGGTTTCTTTCCGTGGAAAGGGGATGAATTCGGTTACTGTCTGAGCCAGACCTCAATTCGGGCGCGGGAGGCGGGGAGGCGGAGGCCGGTTTTCCAGGGGAGGTCGGGATAGCCGCGGCGCAGGGTAGCGTCGGCCTCGGACATGGGGCTCTCGTAAGAGGTGCAGAAGGGGTAGAGGACTTTGCCTTTGAGCTGGTCGCGATAGGTATCAAGGAAGGTGCGGATGACGGCGGGTTCCTCATGCCACCAGATGGGGAAGCCGACAAAGACGGTTTCCACCTCGGCGAAATTGACGTCGACGGGCTTGATGGCGGGGCGGAGCGACTGATTGAGATGCTCCTGCGTGCAGCGCGACTGCTCGTTGACCCAGTCGACATCCTCTGCCGTGTAGGGCTGCTCGGGCATCAGACGTACCAGGCGGGAGCCGGTGACGGCGGCAAGGTCTTTGGCGGCGAGCTCGGTGTTGCCCGAATGGGTGAAGTAGACTATTACGGATTTGGAGCCCGTCCCGGCTTCTTCCGACACGGGTTTCGACGCCTTAGAGGCACAGGCGCTGACCGACAGCACGCAGGTCAGGGCGGTAACAATTGTCTTAAGAACTTTCATATCGTTGGATTTTTAATTTTCGTAGAGTGTCGGCGGCGTATGTAGGGACGCTTTTTAAAGCGTCCGGCGAAGAGGTGCCGATATGCTATTCGGATGTGGACGCTTTAAAAAGCGTCCCTACAACAAACCGCAAGCCATCGTCGGGGCCGACATCGCAAAGCGATGTCCCTACATTGCTGAGACTATTTTAGTGTCCGGATGGCCGGGGTTTACTGCATCTCTGCTTCCACCTCGTCGCGGGCGGCCAGTACGGCGGTAATTACGTCGTTCATGACAACGGGGTTGTTGTAGACGTTCATGGGGAAAGTCTTGAGGGTGTAGACCACGCCCTCCGGGTCGGCGCCGTCGCCGTTCCAGCTTGCCGTGCGGAACCCCGTGCTGTAAGCCAGGTGCGGGGTGGGACGTCCGTTAATCTTGTGGCCTTCGAGGTACCACTGGAACAGCTTCTCGCCCACAGCCTGCTGGAAGCGGTTGTTGGCAAGCAGGTCGGCGCGGTATTCGCGGTCGTTGAGCTCGTGCGAGTACTGCAGCTTGGCGTCAGTGCCCTTGGGGTAGACGCGGAAGAGGCTGGTGAAGCCGCTGTCGTCGGCGTTGGTGAGCACCATGTCGGTACGGCCCTCTATAAGTGAGTCCATGTACAGGCGCACCTCCAGGATGCCGCCCAGGACGGCCTGCAGCCCCTCGATGCCGAGGTATTTCAATGTGGCGTAGCCTGCCAGCGAGCCTTCCGCCGAGCGCGACACCTCCAGGGTGTAGTACATCTGGTTGTAGGGCGTGACCTCCTGCAGGCAGGCGTACGAGCCGCGGCGCATGATGTTCTCGAACTCTGCGGCGTCGCGGTAGACAAAACAGCTGCTGATGTAGGGCGAGAAACCGAACTTGTGGAAGTCGATGCCCACGGCGTCGGCATAGTGTATGCCCTTGATTTCCTCGTAATTCTTTTTGATGACGTCCAGGGCCTTGGCGCTGAAGCCCAGCGGATTGACCGCAAAGTCGTAGTGCTTGAAAGTCTGCCACGACCAGCCGCAGACGGCGTCGGCGTAGAGGACGGCCTTGCCGTAGGGCGCATTATTGGGATATTTGTCAAGCAGACGGCGCACGTCGGCGATGGGGTCGAAGGCGCTGGCATCGGTAGTGCCCATTGTGCAGATGACGGCGATGACGGGCGTGCCGGCCTCGGTCAGCTCCTTCAGCGTGGTCTCCAGAACGTTGAGGTCCATGCGGTTGGTGACGGGGTCGGTGGGGATGACGATGACATTGTCCATGCCCAAACCGGTCCAGTCGGTGGCGTTCTGACGGCAGTAGTGTGCCTGCGACGAAACGAGGACGTTGCCGTCGGTGCGCACGCCTTTCTCGCGCGAGCCGGGCAGCACGCGCGACAGTCCGTATTTCAGTCCGTACAGCCAGCATACCGAGCCGCCGTAGGTGTAGATGGCACCTGCCTTGGTGGGTTCCCAGTCGAAGAGGTCGGCCAGCATACCGCCGCTCTCCAGTTCGGCCTTGTGCACATTCCAGGCATACTCGCCCTCGATGATGTTGGGGGCGAAAATCAGCGGCAGCATCGAGGCGATGATGCTGGCGTTGTTGGGCTGCGGCCACACGTTCGACATCGTCAGCGGACTCGATACGTCGGGCATGCCGTTGAACAGCGAAACGCAGTCCTCCATCACCTTGTCCAGCGACTCCGCCTTCTGCGGAATCTTGGCGTCCTTGACGGCGGGGAAGGTATAGTCAAGCTTCGACGAGTCGCCTAAAAAGGCACGTCCGCCCGGCTAGGGGCGGAGCGAGTCCACCATCTCCACGGCCTTCTTCATGGCCAGGGCCAGTGTGTCCGTGCCGCCCTTGAAGGGTGTCGGGAACTCGGTATCGAGCTGTTTGCGGTATCTGGCCCACTGAGGGGCATTGCCTAAGATTGCACCGGCCTCATCCCAGATATTGCCGGCATTGGTTTTGTCTGCCATTTTCGAGTATTTAGTTGAAAGTTAGTATTAGATAAAAATTTCATCAATTATGCCAATAAAACGCCCCGCCCGTCAAAAAAGTCCCCCGTACCATCATAGATCGGAGGTACGGAGTTAAAAGACAAAAAGACAGGAGGGAGAACCGGACCTTGTTTTTGAAGCAGCTTTTAGGTTCCGGTTCCCGCCTCCTGTCTTACGACATTAGAGCGGTTGTATGGTTAGAACTTGTTCTTAGTCCTGTTGGATGACGAGGTAGTTGGTGAGGCTCCAGAAATCGGCGGGGCTGGTGATGTGGAGGACTTTTTTGCCGTCGCGGTCGACAATCCGGTAAGATGAAGCGGGGTGGTTGGTGAGAACTTTGGCCTTCTTGGCGTTCAGGGGCAGTTCGGTGAGGGTGCGCTTGTCGGCGACGGTGAAGAGGCCTCGGTCAAAGTCACCCTTCATGAGTTTGGTCTTGCGCAGGAAGCCCGACTCGATGATTTTGTGCTTTTTGAGCTCGGATTTGGTGGTGACGACGTAATAGCAGGTGTTGAGCTCGTCGGTGAGGCGGACCGATTTCTCCTGGGCGGCGTCACGCTCGCCTGTGACGGTGGTGACGGTGGTGTTGAGCGAGTCGACGGTGCTGTTGAGGACGCCGATGTGTTCGTTGGCGGCGGTGAGCTGCTGACGGAGTGACTCTATTTCCTCCATCTGCGTGTCAATCTGGGTGCGCAGGGCCTCGATGGTCTCCTTGAGCTCCTTGTTGTTGATGGTGGACTTGCTGAGTTTGCTCTCCAGTTCGTTGAGACGGGCCTTGCGTTCCTCGATTTTTGCCTTGATGTTTGAGATGTCGGCTAGAATCTGCGCCTTCTGCGCGGGAGAGTCGGCGGGCTGGTTCTCGGCGACGGTCATGATGCCTTCGAGCTGCTTGATTTCGTTCATGCCGGTGGAGACTTCCTTTACCAGCGAGAGCAGCTGGTCGCGCTCGCTGAGGGCGGTGGCGAGTTCCTGTTTGGAGATGTCAGCGAGGTTCTGCCGGTTCTTTTCTTCTTCTTTGCCGCTGCAGGAGAACAGAGTGGCGGCAACGGCCATTGTGATGAGGAGATGTACTGTTTTCATTTGTGCGTAAAAATTAAGTGAGTTTCAAAATTTTATTTCGGGTTTATGATTCGCTGCAAAAATCGGCATGATTTTCCGTTTGCG
>JBJEDC010000074.1:0-45058 GCA_051871645.1 Muribaculaceae bacterium
GCCAAAGCGGTATCAATTATCGTGAATGGGATGAAGCGACTATGCGCGAATTTGCTTTGCGACTCTCGGCTATATAAGGAATTTAACGCCAATCCACTTACTGACTCAATACTTTAAGGCTATAATATGGAGCCTGGCCCGATATCTTGGATGAAAAAGCAATAGCAAATCCATCCTCCGGATTTTCCAAAACCGTCTCTCATTGGCATGAACTGGTGAAGCAGTTCATCCTCCCTGTCGATTTGCAAGAAGCTTGTCATGACAAAATTGATACTATAGCGAGGAAACTTCATGTAATTGACTGATATCTGTTGTGGCCCAGATATACCATAAAAAGACCCGGAGATTTTGAAAAGTGTTGTAAATTTGCAAAAAAATCAGAGTATGATTGACGAGATATTGAAGTTTAACAGAGAGTTTGTCAAGAAAAAGGGGTATGAGCGGTTTATCACGTCGAAATATCCGGACAAGAAGATTGCCATTGTGACGTGCATGGACACGCGGCTTGTCGAGTTGCTGCCGGCGGCATTAGGGATGCGCAACGGAGATGTCAAGATTATCAAGAACGCGGGCGGAATGATTACCAACCCGTTCGACTCGACCATGCGCTCGCTGCTCATTGCCGTCTATGAGCTTGGGGTGGAGGAGATTATGGTCATCGGTCACACCGGCTGCGGCGTCCAGGGCATGAACGCCGACGAGATGCTGCACATCATGAAGGAGCGCGGCGTCCCCGAGAGCAACATCTCCCTCATGCGCCACTGCGGCATCGACCTCGACCGCTGGCTCCACGGCTTCGACGAAGTCGAGCAGGCCGTCACCGAGACCGTCGACCTTATCCGCAATCATCCCCTCCTCGTCCCCTTCGTACGCGTCGCCGGCTACATCATGGACTCCGTCACCGGCGCCCTCCGGCCACTATGACTTCAGCCGTCTTAAAAGCCCCCAAAACGCACAAAACTGCTCCGGCTTACTGTAGTCCGGGGCAGTTTTATGTGGCAATATCCGATGTGACGCCAACGACAGACGTGTCGGGGTCAGAAGGGGCGTCCGGCGCTGTCCGGTAGGCTGGCGAGGCGTGCGTTGACAAGTTCGGGGTCGAAGACAGCGTCTTCGAGCCATGCCTTCATCCGGGCAAAGGATTCGAAGCCGTAGCCAGCGGCCTGCTCTGCTTTTTCCCTGGCGGTGAAGTCTCCGGGGCTGGCATAGAGGTCGCGCAGGGTAAGGTAAGCCCATACACCGCCGCAATCCTCTATGGCGTTGAAGTCGCATTTCCACTTTGTACATTCGGCTACGTCGCCCTGCCGGTCGGCCACCTCCTGCACGGAAACGGTAAAAATCCAGTCATCGCCGAAGTCGTAAACGTACTCAAGTTTATCCCCTTTGTCCTTGAGAAAGCCGGTGACAGGAGTCTTGTCGGCGTCGTATGTGACTTCGCCACCACTCCACAAGTCCTCGTCATCGGGGATGCTTATTTTCATAACCCTGTCGTAAGCCTTGTGCTGGAACATCCACAGGTGACTGTTTTCAAGACCGGTGACTGCCTGGATGGCGTGGTGCAGCTGCGAGAAACTGAAGTCGGCGGGGATGACAATCTCACGCCACATGGGCGGCTTGGTGACACCCTTCATCTGCACCTTTATCCGCAACGATTTACTGTCGGCGTGAGGGAGTGCGTGCACAGGCTCAGCTTCGCGATGCCGGCCGGTATCGAACCCGAACTCGTCCGCCATCGAGAAAAGTTCCTCTCTGATTTTTGACACAGCATCTTTGTCGGACAAAAACTCAGCATAATCCTCCGGTGTCACGCCCATATCGGCCAGCGTAGCCATCATCATTATCTTCATGCCTTCAACCTCGGTTTCCTCAGGGTCCAAGTCCTCAGGCGCGGCTTTCATGACACCCTTGGGCGCCTTTCCGCCTAATATCATTTTGGGTCTTTCATTCATATTCTGTTGTTTTGATAAGTATTATCCGCAAATCTACGACATTTCAGCCACAAAACAAAACGATAGTACATTTTGAAGCCCTTGATGACGTGTCAGCCGATTTATATGCCAATGAGAATAAAAAATCCGGGAGCACAGCCAAGCAACAACCGCAACCTTATGGTCTTCCCACATGGGCTGAAACACGCCGCCGGGTATATAATGAAATAGAGTTTTTTTGAACACGAAAGGGAGAGGCTTACGTCCATTTCAAAAACAGTGGTGAAATCTTCACGCTTCAGCGCCATTTTATTGCGCAAGGACAGCGACTTGGATTTGATAAATTGAGTCTCTATTTGTACTTTTGCAGTTGGCCGGGCTTTTCGAGGCCAGATTAATTGAAAATGATATGAATAAACTGATTACATAGTCCGAACTGTTGTACAAATAACATGTAATATGGTGACTAAAACAGGTTTTGCATGAATAAACACTATTCGATTCTACAAATATCCGATTTACATAAAGGAGAAGACAACGACTTTAATCATTTGTTTGCTTCTTTGTGCAATGACGCAGACTCATATGATCAATACCTACCCAAGCCTGAATTCATTGTAGTTTGCGGTGATTTGGCTGAGGGCGCGAATGGGGAAGATGCCGAAAAAAAGATAGTGAATCAGTATAAAGAAGTCGAATCTTTCCTGAATAAACTGGTTAGCCATTTTCTCAATGGAGATAAATCCAGAATAATAATTGTTCCCGGAAATCATGATTTATATAGGGGAGCGACAATCAGAAGCATGGCTGCCATACCTGACGATGCGCGGGAGATTGCTAAAGAGAGGTATTTAAAAGGTGACCCTATGTATCGATGGAGTTGGAAAGATTTTTGTTTTTATCTGATTGACAATGAAAACGAATACGCATCCAGATTCAAGTTTTTCATTGAATTCTACAATAGGTTTTATGAAGGCATCCGCACTATAGATGACTGTGATATGCTGAATAAAGTCATCGACTTTCCGGAGTACAACATTGCATTCGCCACATTTAACAGTTGCTATAGAATTGATCATTTAAACCAGATTGGAGCAATTAACAGTAAGTCAATTGCAGAGTCCCAGTCTGAATTGTCGAAAGTATTCAAACATGGCAGGTTTATTGTCGGTGTATGGCACCATAATATCTCAGGAATACCGACTCAGACGAATTATCTTGATTCAAGAGTTCTTCATAGTCTTATGGATTTCCATATACAGTTAGGTCTGTACGGGCATCAGCATCATACCGAAGCATTATACGAGTATCATGATATTTTCAAACAAGGACGAATGACTTTAATCAGCTCCGGCTGTTTATATGGTCGCGGCAAAACCATGCCGGAAGGCACTCACTGCCAATACAATATTTTGGAGATAGAACAAAGCCACGAAAAGGTGAATGTGACATTGCATGTCAGAGAAGATGAAACTGCATGGGATATACCTTCATGGAGAATGAAGCAGATCGAAGGAAAAGATTCATATTCAATGGCATTTAATCTGCCTTCAATTGATTATAGGAGGGTACTGTCGGATTGTTTAAATCAGGCTAAGGGCGAAAACAATTACAAGGGAGCTGTAGAAACTCTTATATCCATCCGCAATCATGAAGCTACAGCAAACAAATTCATTGATGAATTTATCCCGAAGCTAAGTAATCACGATATTTGCGCTTTAGAATTTGAGCCTATGACGATTGCACAGGTTATAGCGGTTATGGGCGCTTCCATAGAGACACAGGACTGGCATACATTTGATAAAGCATTAAAGTCCGCGGACGAACATGGACTGCATAACCGACAAACGAAAGTACTGATTGAAGACGCTAATAAAATAAGATGACATACCATTATGAACGACATACCTTTTAACGTACAAATCGATCGGGTGTTGGACCTGTTGTGCTCACAAATATATGATTCTCCACTCTCCCTTCTCCGGGAGAATGTCCAGAATGCTTATGATGCGATTCTCCAAAGGAGTCACATAGATGCCGGCTTCACTAATCCCGAAATCCGTATCACCATAGACAACCACACACTGTCAATATATGACAATGGTATTGGAATGGATGCCGACGGGCTTAAGACCCATTATTGGACCGCCGGGTCAAGCGGCAAAAATAATCCGGAAGCACGTGCTGCAGGTGTAGTTGGCACATTTGGAGTCGGAGCCATGGCCAACTTCGGAGTATGTACCGAACTGAATGTTGAATCAAAGTTATACGGAACAGACACAACCTGGCTGTCCGGCGTCAAAAAAAGTGAATTATCACTTAGCGATAACTGTATCTATATAAAGGAAAGCCAATATAACCGCCCTGATTACGGCACAACCATAAAAGTAACCATATCACCCGAATTTGTTTTAAATAAGACTAATGCATTGGCTTACCTTAAGCCTTATGTGCGCTATCTGTCAGTGCCCGTATACCTAAATGAGGTCCTGATCAGCCGGGAATCATACGATATAACGTCAGGCACAAACTGTATAGACAGTGGTGTGCGACATTATAAAGACTCTCTTTACGAATTTGATTATAGAGTTATTCTCAATAACGGTGTCCCTGTATTGCCGCAATGCAGGATAACGGCTATAACCTATAATAATGTCTGCATAAAAGGCGATATCTGTTTGAAGGCATCTGATTCTGTCTTATTCGGTTTGAGAAATTCATTTGGATTAGCTCCGATTGCAGTTAACTCGGCATTCCATTTAAACGGCATCGTAAACCTCCTCACTTTAGTACCGACGGCAGGCAGAGAGGCTGTCAGCCGTGAAAGCGCTTCTTTTGTCGCCGGACTGATTGGTATTGTTGACGGCATAGTCGCCCAGGAGATTGCGAAATATCCGATAGCAAATAATTCTCGCGAGCTCCATGCTTATATTAGAAATACAAAGAGATATGATTTAGCGGGATTTATTGAGATTCCTGTGGAAAAGACAGATGTCAGTATCAGACTTAAGGATGTTAAAGATATAATAAATGGCAAAAAGGCCTATTATTTCAAAGGAAATAATAAAGAGACAATAGAATCCTTGAAAGATAACTCTAATATAATATTGACATTCAGTAACGACTATAATCGTGCAAATATTCAACAGCAGGTTTTAAGGCAAAAATCAATCCCGGAAATCAAAGACGACATACGAATTATCAAAGTATATGACGATATTGATCTGACATCAGAGGAAATTTCCATACTGATGAGAACACGTATGGTTATAGAGGACGATTATTCACTGAGCAACTTTAAATTATCGTATGCAGATATAAGTCATAATTTATCCATATATGTACAGGAAGAAGCCGGATCTGTTCATATTTTCTTTTCACGTTCTTCAAACGAGCTGGATTATTTAAAGACTGTCTACAAGGATAATTATGCGCTATTCGAACAGTTTATAAAGGATATGGTAAGGACCAGATTATATCCTAAATTTTCAAATTACCTACCGTCAGCTACAAAGGAAGGAGCTGATGCTTTGTTTGCATATCTGCAGAAAAAGCGCGAACTTTTCACCATTGAAAATGGCGATCTCGGAGACCTTGGAGATATGATGAACGACTACCTTGCCGGCAAAAAAAGCATGCAGGATATCATCAATGTCGCTCGGGCCAATAAGCAAAAGCAAAAGCAAGAGGTCAATGCAAGAAATGTAGGCAGTGTATCTGACGTCCTTGGCGGTGTTACTCCAGATTCAAAAGCAGGTGCTCCGGGTAACGATACCGATCCCTGTATGCCCATGCCACCTATCATGCGACTCGATAAAAAAATCGACTTCAAGGTTTTAAGGACAGATGCCGTCAATCACAATCTGAATAACATTAAGCTGTTCTTGTCCTTGTCCGATAAGTTATATAGAGATTATGCCGAATTCTTTTACCAGCCGCATACGACTAATGTGATCTGGAGCATGCATCGCGTAATATTCTTCTTCACGCATGCGTCAAACAATCTGACCCTTTATTACCAGCTGGATTTGGATAAACCTCTCGGCAACAATGTAAAGGGTGCAAAAACTATTCCGACGACAACGATTATAACCAAGAATAAAATTTTCATCCCCATACCCGATGAAATGGTCGACTATTTCAACGTGACACAGGGAGTTCTTAAATTCATGGTAAAATATGACTCCGTAAGGAACACAAACGGGTAAGAATGATAAACTGAATTGTTTAATTTTGCTGTGGAAATAAAGTGAATGACCGAAGTATTATTCATACATGGTATTCTCGGGAAGCCGGATTATTTCGACTTCCTGCGGGGATGTGTTCCGACGGAGGGCTTTCACTGCACGGATATTCTGCTGGAGGGACATTGCGATACACCGCAGGCTTTCGGCCGGGCGTCGATGAAAAGGTGGCGGTGGCAGGTGGCCGAGGCGGTCGACAGGTTGCGTGCCACCGGAGCACGCATCGTGATGGTCGCCCACTCGATGGGAACGCTCTTCTCCATTGACAATGGTGTAAAGGGTAAGGCCGATGCCCTGTTTCTGCTAAATCCACCACTCTCGATACGGCTGACATGGCAAATGCCCCTTACCTCAATCAAGGTTCTGACCGGAAAAATTGACAGCCCGCGCACCGCCGCCGCACAGGCTGCCTACAGCATCTCCGACGACCACAATCCCCTCCACTACATCCGGTGGATTCCGCGCTATCTCGAACTATTTGCCGAGATACGCCGTTCCCGTGCCATCGTCCCCCGGCTGACCGTCCCAACCCGCGTCTACCTGTCAGCCCGCGACGAAATGGTGTCGTCCAAGTCCGCCCGTCGGTTTCCCGACAGCGCAGACATCGCCATCACCATCCTTTCCCATTCCTCTCATTACTATTACCCCGATGCCGACAAATCGCGCATTGTCAACGATTTCCGCCAATTCCTCCTTGAACAGGCCCAGCAATGAGCTGAAGAGGCGCATTGTCACCCAAACAACCTTTTTTCATAAAAAAACGCTTCGATTTTTGATTAAGTATTTTTATGGCCTGACATCTTGTGTTTCTTGACAAATTTTATTTTGCGGCGTCATATACCGCGGTTTGCCCTATTGTGGCAATTGTATATTTGAGGGGGATTTGGAGAATTGGGGGGAAATGGTTATCTTTGGGAATTCAATGGGAGTTGTATGACTTTCAGGGGGAAAAAGCCTTGCAGTTTTTTCTGCGGTTTTTCTGATACCATTCATTTTTAATATCATTCATTTCTAAAGCAATAACATCAGGATGGAAAAGGTTGACGGACATCGAGAGATTGTCAATGCGATAATCGAGTTTGGCAACGCGGCAGGCGACTCGTCGGGCGGCATGGCTGTCGGCACGCCGGAATACCGCGCGCGCCAGGAGGAACTGTTGCGGATGGTGGACGAGGATATCAGAAACGGGAGCACGGGGATGCGGGTGTGCAAGGCATTGCTGGAGTCGTGCCGCGACTGGTCTACCTGCGTGATTACATATCCCGAGCGGTTCAGAAAGCTGCTCCTGGAGGCGGTGGAGCATGGGGCCCTGGCGCCTGACTGCGTTGTGGGCTGGGACTGGATGGATGTTGCGGTGCGCAACAACGACCCGGCGGAATTCATGGATGACATGCTGCGGTTCTATGACCTGCTGGCCGATGCCGGAGAGCACGGAATTTCAGGAGCCTTCGACATCATGGATATGCTCTGGGAGCCCGAAAACTGCCGGGAGGAAGATTAGACTCTCGTCAAGCCCAATACTTTCCCCTCAAAAATCAATCACAAAAATACCCGCTATGGATATAAACGGACTATACACTCAGTTACAGGCCATCGCCTCGGACACGACAAAGACTGCGGAGCAGCGCATAGACGAGGCTTTTGCGCTCAAGGAGAGCGTGAAGCCGGAAGATGAGGCCGAGGCCGCGCGCTTCAGTGCCCTGACTTACGGCGTCCTCACCGCCATGCTTGACAAGGAGAACGGCGGCCACGACTACGACCTGGAGATGATACAGCTGCTTACCCTCAACGCCGAGGCGATGCTGGAGGGGCAGATTGAACGCTCGCTCAAGGACTACCGCAAGGCCGTCAATCCGCTGATAAAGAGCGACAGAATACCTTTCGCAACGCTGACCGAGGCCGTCAGCCGCATCACCGAGGCGCTTCGCCAGACAGTTTTCAACCACGACCGCTACAGCATTCTCGACTCATTCATCCGCCAGGCGGCAAAAGTCGCTGACGCCGGGGGCGAGGTTGACCGAAAGGCTGTGGCCGGACTGGCAAAGGCGCTGTACCGGCTCGACAACCTCCTCTCCATCCACGGCGCCGACGATGACGCGATACTCAAATTCATCTCCGAGGACGAGATGCTTAAAATCAGGGAGGAACCTCAGGAAGGCACTCTGAAAAAAGACCGCATCGAATACACCCGCCGCTGGGAAGACGTCTATTACGATGTCAAGGACGAGCTTGACGAATACTTTGCCGACACACCGCGGCATATGGGCTTCTGCTTCGAATACTGGCACGTCATGGCCGACCTGCTGGCGCGGAAGTACAACATACTGTGGCGCAATCCACATCTTATGAACCCAGGTGTAATTTTTGACTGATTATGACACAGAAACCGATATATCTCATCCTGTCGAAACCCTTCGAAAAACTTCCGGATGGAGCGTCACGGTTCTGGGGCAACCCCGACCTGCCCGAGGGCACCGGCTACCCGATGTACATCGACGATGAAAGCGACGAATACCCGTACGTCTTTGTCTGTCAGATAAATCTCGCCGAGCTCGCCGCCTTTGCGCCCGACAGTCCGCTGCCCAAGAGCGGCCTGCTGTCGTTCTTCGCCAAAATCGACCATAACCTCGGCATCATGGCCGCCACCGACGGCATCCGCAGCCACCTCAGCGAGCCGGAGGACGTCAGGGTGCTGTATTTTCCCGACACCGAAAATATGCGCGAGGTGGTGCTTGTCGACGGCAACGACGAGCAGACCGCGCCCCAGGAGATGGCTGTGGGGTTCGCCGACCATATCGAACGGTACGGCGACGACCACGCCCTCTTTGCCCGTCCCACACACCGCGAGTGGGAAGACTGGGACGCGCCGTGTCAGGGCTGGGAGATACTGCTGCAGGTCGACTCATTCGAAGGCATGGACTTCAGCCTCAACTTTATGGACTGCGGCGTCCTCGACTTCCTCATCTCGGCCGCCGACCTCAGGGCCGGACGGTTCGACAGCGTACGCGCCATAATTTTATCCACCTGATTATCCCTTCGACCATGAAAGATGACGACATGCCCGACTACGGGCCCCGCGACATAGAGGACGACTATTTCCAGGACATATACCGTGCCGACCGCATCCTTGCCCGCGCCAACAGCGGCGACCTGGATGCCATGTACCAGATGGGGCGGTGCTTTTATTTCGGCGAAGGCCGACAGGAAAACAACCGCCTTGCCCTGAAATTCTTCCTCAAACCGGCCGAGGCAGGCAATGCCGATGCAATGTTTTACGTCGGCTGCATCTACGAAACCGGCGAGAAAGAGAGCAAATCCGAGTTCAGGGGAATCCCGCAGGACCCCGCCGAGGCCGCCCGGTGGTTCGCCCGCGCCGCCGACCTCGGCCACGAAAGAGCCGCCGAAGCTCTTGAACGGCTGACAGGCGCAGGAATAAAAAATAACGGTTAACGACAATCATTATGGCATTTTTCACACGACAGCGCAACGATACGGCGGCTGCAATGCGGCCGGCGTCAAAAGCGATAATCTACCGCAGCGAGATTGACTTTATGTCGCGCTGCATCCTTGACTTTCCCGATATCGAGACCGGAGGCGAGCTGTTCGGCTTCTGGACTCCCGAGGGAGTTCCGGTGGTGCTGTATGCCGTGGGACCCGGTCCGGCGGCGCGGCACCATGCCACTTCTTTTCTGCAGGACCCGGACTATGTAGACCGCTACGAGGTCGAGATGTGCCTGGCCACGCGGCTCCAGCACATCGGCCAGTGGCACTCGCACCATCAGCTCGACCTCGCCCGCCCCAGCGGCGGCGACGTGGCCTCGATGCTGCGTGGAGTCGGCAGACCGGGCTTTCCCCGCATGCTGCTCTGCATAGGCAACTGCACGCCCGCCGAAACCACCGTCAACGCATTCAATTTCTGCGAAGTGCGCCCCGAGCACTACGTCCACGCCGCCTGGGACATAGTCGACATGGAGAGTCCCTTCCGTCCGGTCATCGACCGCATGTACGGCGGACGCTTCTATGAGCCGCGCACACCAAAGGCCTCGCACGGCGTCATGCTTACCGTCGACGGCCAGCCCCTGAGCGCCGGACAGCCGCGCCAGCACTGGCTCGTCGAAAGCATCGAACATGTCGAGCAGATGAAAGGCTTCGTCGCCGACTGCCGCGAATTCTTCGGCGACCCCAGCCCGGTGACCGAAATCACCGATGCCGGCGAGCCTACTATTTCCATGCACGGCGAGAGTCTCGAAATCATGCTGCCGTTCGGCTTCCCCGAAAAGTCGCCGCTCTATACCGTGATGGATGGCAAGGAACTGCGCGACGACGACATGTCAAACATCGACGCCATGAACGCCTGGCATATTCTGGCAGGCTATCCTCTGCCCGAACGGTTCAAAAAATGGATACGCCTCACAAACCCCGAAAACCAAACGTAATATAATATGGACTTAGAAAGACTTAACCTCGAAAAAAACGTTATCAGCCATTACATGCCCAACTCCAACGCGTACGAGTTCGGCACCGACAACGGCGTCACCTATCTCCGCATCGTCGCGCAGACCAACAACCGCCAGATGTACGTCATGCGCATCGAGACGGAAGGCTATCCCTACACCAAGCCCAACGCATACGTGGAGTGCATGCTGCGCGACCACAACGGCAACCTGATGAACGGAGCCAGCGCCTCCAACCACACCCTGTCGCCCCACCGTTACGGCTGGACGCAGATCTGCCACTACCACCCCAGCGCCTGGAAGCCCAACATGTCGCTGTGGATGGTGTATGTGCGCTGCGTGCTGTGGCTCAACATCTACGAGCAGAGCCTCAAGACCGGACGCACCATCGACTCGTACCTCCGCCACATGTCCGAAAACTACTCGCGTGAAGAATATCTCAATCATTAACACATAATATACCCGAATATACCATGTCACAGCCACTTAGCCTCGACCAGCTGTCAAACGAAATGCGTGAAAGACAGTCCAACCCCACTGCAGACAAATCGGCCGCCGCCGGTCAGACCGTCTGGGACCCCGACCAGGGCATGTTTGTCCATATCAATGCCGGCGAAAAGCCCAAAGCCAACCAGGCCCCGCTGAATATCCTCGCAAAAGAGCCCTATTTCGCATGAGCATCTGTTATATCGACGGCGAGGAGCTGAAAAATTTTCTCGCCTCCGGCCGCCAGCAGGCCGACGGCATAGCCTACGAGTGGGAAGGCGAAGGCGTCACCCATCTGCGCTTTGCCCCGCTCAGACACGCCTTCGGACTGTGCCGCACCGTCAGTTTCGCCCTCTCCGGAGCCGACCATGACGGCAAAGCGGACATCAGGGCCGACATAGCCGCCGACGGCACCGTTACCGTCGGCGACGTCAAAGCCGAGGTCATACCGCCTAAGGAGCAGCTGTACAAGCGCACGAAAGGGCTCCTGGAAGTAGGTGTCCTGGCCGACAGGCGCGTGCTCATCATCGGTCTCGGCAGCGGCGGCGCGCCCATAGCCGTCGAACTCGCCAAAGGCGGCGTGGGCCACTTTGTCCTCGTCGACTTTGACCGCGTGGAGATGCATAACCTCTCGCGCCATATCTGCACCGTCAACGACCTCGGGCGCCTCAAGACCGACGCCGTCGCCGAGGCCATCCTCGGCAAGAACCCATACTGCGACGTCAGGCGTATGCCCATTGACGTCAACGAGCACCTCGACATCCTCGACAAAGAGATTGCCGATGCCGACATAGTGATGGTATGCACCGACAACAACACATCGCGCTACAACATCTCGCAGCTGCTGGTAAAAAACAGTACCGTCGGCATCTTCGGCCGCACGGTGACGCGTGCCGAGGGCGGCGATGTCTTCATTTACCGTCCCGGCCAGGCCTGCTACTTCTGTCTGCTCGGCACCGACTGGTTCGACCCTCAGCAGGAGGAGATTACCAATTTTGAGTCGGCAAAACGCTCGGGCCAGATTCCCGCCTACGTCTCCGAGGCCGACGCCGAAGCCTTCGTACAGGTCGGCCTCAGTTCGGACATCGAGCCCATCACCAACATGATGGTCAAGCTGGCGCTGACCGAACTGTCGCGCGGCACCGACGCCGGCATCGCCTCGCTGGAGGAGGAGCTGCGCCAGAACTATTTCATGTGGGCCAACCGTCGCGAGCGGCAGTATGTGCGCTGGGGAGCCTTCGCCAACCCCCAGCGTATGCCTACCATCATGAAATGGTATGGTGTGGATGTACCCCGCAACCCCGGATGCGGACTCTGCGGACAGAACGTCCTCACCACCGACACCACCGAAACCGACCTGCTCAACGAGCGCATGGGCGACCTCGCCAATCTCAACCTCCCCGACATCAACATCAACTCAGCACTGAAATAATTCCCTGAACCAATGGATTTCTCGAACTTCACCCAACCCACTCAGCAGGCCATCCAGGCCGCGGCGGCCTTCTGCAAGCAGCGCGCGGCCTCGCACGTCGACCTGCCGGGTATCCTCGCCGGCATGTGTCAGGTAGACAACCGGCTGGTGCGCGGCGTCCTCGAAAGCAACGGCTACGACCTCAACGCCTCGATGCAGAACGTGGCCCGGGCCATGACCGCGAACGACGGCACCTCTCGCGACGGACGCGTCTACTTCGCCCCGGACGTCGAGCAGGTCTTCAGCCGCGTCGCCGGCGCACCCTCCGTCGGCATCGACACGCTGCTCAACGCCATGATCGCGCACTCGCCGCAGTTCGCCTCGCTGCTGGTCGCCGACCCCAACCGGCAGCCCGCGCCCACAGCCGCCCGACCATCCGCACGCGACAACGCGCAGGATGACCGCAACACCGGCGCCACCGTCAGACAATACTGCACCAACATGCTCGAGATGGCCGCGCAGGGCAAAATCCATCACGCCATCGGCCGTGACGAAGAGGTGGAGCGCATGCTCCTCATTCTGGCACGCCAGACCAAGAACAACCCGGTGCTGGTGGGTGAAGCGGGAACCGGCAAGACCGCCATCGCCGAGGAACTGGCCATGCGCCTCTACGAGGGGAAGGTCCCCGAGGTGCTGGCTCAGCTCAAGCTCTACAGCCTCGATTTCACCTCCATAAAGTCGCTGCCCGACGCCGTGGACATCATGAAGAAGATACTGGACGAGGCCGGAGCGGACCCGCACCTGGTGCTGTTCATCGACGAAATCCACATGCTCATCACCAACTGCAGCTGCTCGGACAACGACATCGCCAACCTGCTGAAACCGGCCATGGCCCGCGGGCAGATAAAAATTGTCGGCGCCACCACCATCGACGAGTACAAGCGCATCGAGGCCGACCCCGCCTTCGAGCGCCGCTTCCAGCGCATCACCGTCGACGAGCCGGATGTGGCTTCGGCAATAGAAATCCTCAAGGGAGCCAAAGGCCGCTACGAGCGGTACCACGGCGTGGTAATCTCCGACGAGGTGTGCAAGGCCGCCGTCGAGCTTTCGGCACGGTACATCACCAACCGCAAGCTGCCGGACAAGGCCTTCGACCTGCTTGACGAGGCCGCCGCCGACATCCGTATCGACGGCGAGCGACGTCCCATGACCACCGCCGACATCCGCGGGGTCATCACTACATGGACCGGCATACCCGTAACCGAGATGGACGATGACGAGACCGAGCGGATGAAACACATCGAGGAGGAGCTGCATGCCTCGGTGGTAGGCCAGGACAAGGCCGTCAAGGCCGTCGCCGACGCCATCCGCCGCTCGCGCATGGGCTTCTCCGACCCCAACCGCCCCATCGGCACTTTCCTCTTCCTCGGCACCACAGGCACCGGCAAGACCGAGCTGTGCAAGGCCGTGGCGAAATTCCTCTTCCACGACCCGGACATGATGGTGCGCATCGACATGAGCGAGTACCAGCAGGAGCACTCGGTACACCGCCTCTTCGGCGCCCCTCCCGGCTATGTAGGCTACGAGCAGGGCGGCCAGCTCACCGAGGCCGTGCGGCGCAAACCTTTCTCGGTGGTACTTTTCGACGAAATCGAAAAGGCGCATCCGAAGGTCTACGAGACTCTGCTGCAGGTCCTCGATGCCGGCCGCATGACCGACGGACAGGGCAAGGTGATTAATTTCAAGAACACCCTCATCGTCATGACTTCCAATATGGGTCAGCAGTTCATCCTGCAGAGCCTCTGCGGACGCACCGACATCACTGACGAAGACATCGCCCGCTGCACCGACGAGGTCATGCGCCAGATGAAGATGCGCATGGCGCCCGAATTCGTCAACCGCATCGACAACATCATCATGTTCATGCCTCTTGACCTCGACTCAGTGCGCAAGATTGCCGAAATCAACCTCAGGAAGGAAGTCGGAAAGATGGCCGACAAGGGCGTGAAGGTGGAAATCGGACCATACGTCACCGACTTCATCGCCATGCGCGGCTACCAGCCCGAATTCGGCGGGCGCCCTGTCAGACGCGCCATCATCGACTATATAATCAATCCATTAACCAACGCTCTGATTGACGGTAAGGTGAACAGGCAGATGCCTGTCCTCGTGTCCGTCGACCTGGATAAAATAGTATTCTCAAATGCCACAGCTACCCTTCGGATTTGACCCAGACAGCGGAACCTTCTCAAATGTCAGGCTCCCGCCTCCGAGAGTCAACAACCGCTATACGAGCCCAAGCCCGACCTATACGCCGGCGTCAGACACGTCATACCGGTATGTGCGCCGCGAACTCAACTGGTGGGAGCGTTTCGACAACTTCATCTCCAATATCGGCAACTGGTTTGCCGAGAATTTCGACGATGTTGTCGAGAAATTGAGCGCAGGACTGTATTTCATCATTATCATCGGCGCGGCCATCGCCGTCATCGGCACATGGATCAATTCCGGTTTCTGGAGCGCCGTCGGTGTCGGTATAGTCTGCCTGATTGTAGTCGGCCTTCTTTTCTGGATTGGCGCGATAATCCTGCCAATAGCGACCGGCATAATCATGTTTACAGGGCGCTTCATCTTCTGGAACGCCATAACGCTGCTTATTTTCCTGAGCGTCGTCATCGGCGGATGGATATACACCTCGTTCCGACCCGCTCCGGCACGGGAAACGACTGAAGTAGTCGCCTCACAGGACAGCCATCAGACCTACGTCTGCACGGCCCGGGTCCTTAATGTCCGCAGCGAGGCCAGCACCAATGGCAACATCATAGGCACTCTGCGCAAAGGCGACCAGATCAAGGTTACCGGAACTCAGGGCGACTTCTCGAGCATCGAATACAAGGGTCGCACCGGTTACGTCGCCACCCGCTACCTGAAACAGGTTGAAGAAATTGAAACAAATAAATAAGCTATGGCTGAACGCAGAAAGAGAAGCAGAAAAGACCCGGACACATATGTCCACGCGCTGGGGCAGAGCTATACCGACCCCGTCGAGCTCAGCGCCGCGGTCTTGTCAAACTACGCGGAGATGGAGGACGAAATACTCAGTCCCGACTCGGAACTGAAGGACTTCCTTCGCGCCAAGGGTCTTGACGAGGCTGTGGACCTGATAGACGCGTACATCGCCAACGGATGCCTGTTCGAGGATGACGGCTCAGGTGCGATAGACCGCGTCCGCGCCTTCATGGCGGCATATTACCTTGCCGTCATGCTCGACCCCGGCCTGAAATTTCCCGTCTTCACCGAGGAAGGCTGGGACTTTGTCGAGACCGTGGACGAGATCCTTGACCGCCTGAGTACCGGCAAGTACGACAATCCCGAGCCGCTGGGCATCGTCAATCAGATTGTGCTCACGAGCCCGGCACTGACAGTATGGCTGTCCAACGTCAACATGGAGCTTGCCGAAAAAATCAGGAACCTGCATGTCAGCCGGTCGGACGAGCTGGACTCGGCTTACTACAATTCCACTTCGGCCTACCGCATCGCATACGAGCTTAGTCCGGACGCCGACCTGTTCTTCGGCACGGACAAAAATTCGCCCGAGCGATGCTTCACCGTCACTCAGATCGGCGAGTTCCTGAACCGCCGCCTCAACCTGATGGCCCTGGACAAGATTGGACGCGACGCTTTCCTGGACGAGTTCTGCGAGATTGAGGACACCCCGGTGGCGGACTACTGCCGCGCCCGCGGCGGCGAGTACATGGACTGCCTGCTCAAGGCCATGGTCTGCATGGACGCCGAGTCGGAATACAACTCACCCAAGGTCTTTACATACGATTACGTCGTCGGCGCCTACAAGAGCGTGGCCCTTTTCCTCGGCCACACTCCATCTTACCCCGTCGGCGACAAACTGCTGACATCTCCCGACCAGCTCAGGCAACTGCCTCAGGAACAGGTCCGGGCGCTGATGAATCCCGCGTCAGGCAACTCCTCGGCATCGCGCATTCTCGAGAGCCTTGCCAACCGAAACGCCCGGCCCAAAGAGACAGACTGGAGCAACCTCCCCACAGGCGCCGGCAAGCCCATGCCATGGCTTTACGCCTGGCTGAGTGTGTCCTATCAGGAAAACCCGAAGCTCGATGTGGCGGTTTTGGGCACATACGAATGCGAGACAGCCAGGTACCTCGAACTTGTGGGCTCGCTCTCGCCAAAGGACTACTACTGGAACCGCTACCGCCGTGCCATGGAGAAGATGGAGAAAGCGGCGGGCGGACTGCGCAGGAGCACGGCATCGGTAAAGGCTGCCATGTTCACAGGTCTGCTCGTCGGCGGCATCCCCACAGTCATCGTGCTTCTGCTGTCGTGGTTCTTCGGCTTCCCCGAGGGTAATCCCATCAACGGTCATTTCGCCACGACGGCGGCGATATGCTCCGTCGCCTGTGTCATCAGCCTGTGTTTCGGTTCTTTCGGCGGCGGCAAGATGGTCGTTCCCGGAATTATAACCGGCACAGTCTGCGCGGGCATTGCCTGGGCGGGATTCAAGTGGTTCCCGTTTATATTCTATTTCATTGTCGGAGCGGCGCTTGTAATCGGCCTTGTTTCAGCAATCATGGCCATGCTGAAAAGCATCAGGCTGACCCGCGTGAACACCGGAGAAAACCACGTCGACCCTTACGACACGGACACACACATGGACGAAGCCCTATACTTTACTTACCGCGAAAGCAAGCAGGACATAGACTGTGCCGCTATCCGTTTTGCCGACAGACAAAAGGACTACAACCGCCGGGCGGTCATGGACATCCGCGACATCACCTGCCTGTGGGCGCCATTGGCCTGGATGGTCGCCGTAATATGGTTTTTCGTCACACCGGGCATCAGCGGCGCACATACGTGGACTGACGCCGGCGAGGCAGCCGGTGCCACCAAGGTCGTGGCCGGCCAATGGGCTATAGGCCGCTGGGAGGCACAGTATGCCTCGGGGCGCACCCGCATCGTCTGCAACGTTGACTCCGTTGTCAACGGAAAGAACATCTACGGCACCATGGAGATAGCCGGCAAGGCTCCTGTCCGGGCCAAGGGCATGATATGCAGCAAAGACGACACCATTCCCGAATCTCTGATTTTCCACCCCGTCGATAACTACCCGCCATCGAAACAGGAGATAAACGCCGAATACAGCAAGTCCGACAAAGCCATGAGGGGCTATTACTACGACCGCCATGGCATCATGCACGAAATCAAATTCCTGTCCACCCCGCTAAAATCTGCATCGGACGAATAGCCAATGACATACTCCGAAAAAACGCATAAACCTCTCCCCGAATCCATCCGCAAAGCCGCGTGCCATCTGTGTGACTATTACTGGGTGCTGATTGACCCGGAGAAGCCGACGGACGACCCTCGGCTGGCGGCGAGGCTGTTCCGGTGGACCCGGGCTGCCGTCGGAAGCGAGCCAGACGAATATACTTACCGTCTTGCCACACTCTACACCTGCGGCGTCGGCTGCGAGAAAGATACGGACAAGGCCATCGACCTTTACGAAGAGGCATATGTTAACGGCGACTGGCGCGCGGCGCAGGCCATTGCCGCCATGCTCGCCGATTTCCTCGACAGTAATCCCGGTCTGCCGGACAACGAGCAGAAGGATATTGAAACCGAAATTGAACGATGGGCCACATGGGCCGAAGACATGCGCTGCCCGAGAGCAGACGAATAATACCTTTCCGAATGAAAAAGATTAAAATATTTTTGGCGACTGTCCTTCTTGGGATGGCGTTTACGTCACGTGCGGAAGGCGACGGCATCAAGACCATGCTCCACCGCGGGCATACCGTCAGCGATTTCGTCATCAGCTACGACGAGAAATACCTCCTTACACGCTCCGAAGGTGAGGTGTGCGTGTGGGACCTGAACAGCCGCATGCTGCTTGCCGCATTGCCCATTCATACGGTAGCGATATATGCCCATCCCACCGACCCGAAGCTCTTCTATGCCGACACACGCATGTCCACTGCCGACATGATCAAAGACCCCACGCTCAATGTCTGTGAGGTCATCGACTGGACAACCGGCAAGAGCGTAGGCAAGGTGCCATCCGACAAGATGCCCCCGATTTATGCCGGGTCGGAATACACCTTTGCCTTAAACGATGACAGACTGCTGTTGTTCACCGCACCGGACAAGAACGCCAGGCCCGTCGGCGCCATCGGCGGCAAAAGCCCCGGCGTACGCAGCGCCCGCAGCAACGGCAACGACTCGCTGCTGGTGACAACGGGGTTGCGCCCCTGCCTGTGGGACCTCCGTCACGCCGGTCTTATCGGTCCGGTTCCGTCATCGGGTCCGGTCACCGAAGCCTACTTCCATCCCCGGACCGATGAGCTGATAACCACGGGTGTAAACCGCGTGGAGACCGGCTATGGCAAGACAATGCCCGTCGACAGCGATAAAATCCACAAACTGTCTTTTTACGGCAACGACATAGTTGCTTTAGGCTATGAGCATCTTTTCAAGTCGGTGGACGGAAAGCCGTTCTACAAGATGCCGGAGTTCCGAAAAACGGGTAACGGACGGCTGTTCACCGTCCTGTCGCGCCCCTACTGCAACGGTAAATTCCTTATCGGCGGCAGCGAGGCCGGCATGCGCATCAAATTCGGGGGAACATCAGTGTTCGAAGGCTCGTTTGACTCGGACAAGCCTCTGCGTGCTGTCGAAAACAAATACAACAAAATCACCGGCATAAAGATAGCCCCCGGTGACGACTACGCCGTTGTCACTTCATTTTTCACCGATGTCGCCCTGCTTGACCTGAAGACCCTGAAATATACCTCGGCGCTCACGGCCGACTATGACGACTTGGAGGCCCTCTCGGCCTGCGAAATTCTGCCCGACGGCACCGTCGTAGCCGGTACGTCACTGGGCAAGGTGATATTCTGGAAGAAGGGGCAGACCAAAAGCCACCGCCGGACAAGCGACCACCATGCCGAGATACGGTCAATCACGCTGTCCTCCGACTCCACAAAGATGTTCACGGCGGACTGGAACGGCCAGATAACCGTCTGGGACACAAAGACGCAGAAGCCGATTGTCTACATCTACCAGGTGGCCGACGAGACGGGGACCGACTACATTTTCCTGACCCCTGACCATTACTATAAGGCCACGCCGGGCATCAGCCGCCACATCAACTTCGTCAAGGACGGCCAACCGTACGCTTTCGAGCAGTTCGACCTGCGCAACAACCGCCCCGACATAATCCTCAGCCGTCTCGGCGGCGACCCCGCCGAGGTGGAGCTGCTGCACAAGGCATGGAAAAAGCGTCTTCGCCGCGCCGGTGTCAGTGAGGAAAGCCTCTCCGACGACTACCACGTGCCCACGGCCACTCTCAACCGCAGGAACATCCCGCTCATCACCTCCGAGTGCACGCTGCCGCTCGACGTCACCTTTGCCGACACGCAGTACGACCTCAGCGAGGTCACTGTAACCGTCAACGGCGTGCCCGTGCTCAGTCCCGACAAGCGTCGCGCAAAAGGCCGCACCTGCAACCTCAGCGAGAACCTGGCATTGGCGTCAGGCAACAACGAGATTTCGGTCTGGTGCTCCAACGTCAGGGGAGCAAGCTCGCTGCGCGAGACCTTCAACGTAACCTACACGCCGCAAAAGCCCGTCCGACCTGACCTGTACATCGTCGCCGCGGGAGTATCCGACTATGCCGACAGCCGCTACAGCCTCGGCTTCGCCGCCAAGGATGCCGGTGACTTTGCAGAAGCGCTGAAAAAACGTGCCGGGCAGAATTTCGCCAACATCCGCACTCTCACGCTCACCGACAAACAGGTGATGGCGGCAAGCATCGATAAAATCCGCACGTTCCTGTCCGCCTCGCGTCCCGATGATGTCGCCCTGGTGTTCTTTGCCGGGCACGGCGTGCTCGACAGCGAGCTCGACTACTACCTCGCCGCATACGACATGGATTTTGCCGACCCGCGCAAGGGCGGCATTCCCTACGACGATTTCATGGGCGTCTTCGACGGTGTGCCCGCGCTCAACCGCGCCTGCTTCATCGACGCCTGCCACTCCGGCGAACTTGACAAGGAGGACTACCTTGCCGTCAACACGGTAGATATGCCCCCCGGCGAGGAGCTGGTCTTCCGCGGTGCCGGTCAGGCCGTCTCGGCCCGTGAGGACGTCGAACGCGTCAACACTATCCTCGCCGACATGTTCCGCGACACACGTCGCGGCGTCGGCGCCACCGTGCTCTCCAGTGCCGGCGGCGGCGAACTGGCCGTGGAAAGCCCCGAATGGAACAACGGCCTGTTCACCTACTGCCTGCTGAAAGGCATCCGCACGGGCGAGGCCGACGCCGACCACAACGGCCGCACCTCGCTGAGCGAATGGATTGACTACACCCGCCGCCACGTCACCGACATGTCGGAGGGCCGCCAGTCGCCCACACTTCGCTCACAGAATTACCATCACGACCTCGAAATCAAATGAAAACTATGAAACGACTGATATATTCACTCCTGCTTTTATGTGCCGCCGTCACTGTCTCGGCGCAGACCAAAGACTACGAAGCCCGGATGGCTGAACCGCTCGCCCGCTACGACGGCGCCGCCGATGCCGCCGGACGCCGTCCGGCCCTCGACTCGATGTACAGCGTCGACAAGAAATACCGCGGTCAGGCTATTCAGAAGATGTGGAAGGAGCTGGACGAAAATACCGCCACAGCCGCCGACTACCGCCGCGTGGGCATCGCCATGGCCGCCGGACACGAAAACAAGGCCCACAAATGGTGCTTCCGCAAAGGCGCCGAACTCGGTGAGCCGTACTGCGCCAACCGCGTGCTGATAGAACAGCTCGAAGAGCTCAACTACCCGCAGGCCGCCATGTACCTGTACCCTAAAATCAAGCACTACACCCTGCCGCTGCTGCATAACATGGCTCTCGCCCTGTACGTACTTGATACCCCCGAGTCGCGCAAGCTCGCCCGTCCTCTCGCCGAAAAATTCTTCGCCCTCTACAACGACCGCACCACCAAATTCAACGTCTACGACTACCGCGAATACATCAACTACTGCGACAACAACCACATCAAAGCCGTCGGCCGCTGCTGGCAGACCTTCCACTCCGCCCTCCTCTTCTCCCCCTCCGCTTTCCTCGAAGACCAGTATAAATCCGGTAAATAACCGTTATTGCACTAAAAAACGCGGCCGACCTGTCTTATGGCAAGGTCGGCCGCGTTTTATCTGAGGCTACACTCCGGACTTTCGCTATTCGACGGGGAGGATTTCCATTTTGTCGGTGACGAGGGTGCGCTTGCCGGAGACGCGGTCCATGTACCAGACGCTGAGGGTGACGTCGAAGGGGGTGATGGGCTTGCCGTCGATGGTGTAGAGGCTGCGGTCGAAGATGAGCTCGCCGTCCCTGTAGGTCAGCATCTTGTTGATGGTCTCGCCGTTGTGGTCGTAGCTGGCGAAGAAGAAATGGTCCTTGTCAACGGGCAGGGAGGTCCTGACGACGATGGAGTCGAGCATGTAGTGCTGCTCGCCGAGGATGATGCCGAGCTCCATGGTGTTGATAATCTCACCCTGGCGGGTCGACAGCTGCTTTGACTGGACGAAGTACGAGTTCATGTCGGCCGACTTGCTGCCGTTGTATTTCTCGGCCACAACCAGCGACTGCTTCTTGGTGGCGGTGTTCATCACCTTCATGGCCTGGCGCGGCGCCGACCACTTGACGGGGGCATTGCCTGCAAAGGTGTCGCCGACTTTGTAGGTCTTTCCGCCGATGACGATGTTCGGCGTGGTGAGATACAGTATCTTGAAGTTGTCGGCCGAGACAGTTAGGGCCGAGAGTATGACGATGGCGAGTGACGTGATGATTTTTTTCATGATTTTTGCTTTTGCTTTGTCGGTTTGCTGAAAACTCCTTTCATATATTTGACAGCAATGTCAAAATATCGTTTAATCATGTCGTAATTGTCTTTAATAAAGTAGAGGGCGGTCAGCCACAGCACCGGGAAATACAGGTCGTAGATCACACCCGTACACAGGTACATGACAACGTTGACCAGAAGGACTACCAAGCCGAAGCTGAGGCCCGAGACTATCAGGTTCATAATCTTGGACTCACCCCATTTCTCAGGTAAAATCCGAGCCGGGTCATAGATGAGCATCAGCGTGAGCAGGAGGTACACCACGAAGAAGATGCCCAGCCACCACCAGTTTATGATATGGCGGTGTTGCTCCAGCGCCAGCACGGCGTTAATCAGTATTACCGGTCCTGCGACCGAGCCGGTGTAGGTGTCGTGGTCATCGCCGCCCGAATAGTCGCCGATGACGATGGTCTTGCCCGCTACAAGCCCGGCAAGCTCCTCAGGCGAATAGACATCGAGAAGGTCGGCGCCGAGGTTGTAGTATGTCTTTTCGCCCTCGGCGTCATAGCCCGACTCGACGTGGTACGGCATCCAGAGGGCCAGGGTGCCCGAGGCGAGGCGCCCGCGGTCGGCGGGGAAAAGTCCGCCGAGGCTCACCTCGCTGTTGTTGCGCAGATTATAGGTTGAGAGGGCCATATCCTGCACTTCGCCGTGGTCGTAGCGGTATTTAACGAAATTGTCCTCACCGAGCGAGACATTATACTCGGACGAGGCAAGTATGGCGGGCGAAATGGCCGTTTCGGCGTCCTCGTCGTCATTGGCGGAGACGAGGATGCGCGGCATGCGGTTGATGGCGGCGAACAGCGCCGAGTCGGCCTCGCCGGCATCGGCCTTGAAGAACTGTACATCGACGATAATGTTCTTGTAATCGGCTCCTTCAAGCATTTCCAGGAACCGCGCAAGACGCTCACGGCTGACCACCGGGCGCTCGCCGACAGGTATGCCGAACTCGTCGAGGGCCATCACCATCTCGCGGTCATAGCCGATGTTCACCGGGAAAAACTCCTTTGACACCTCGGCAGGCGTCACCGCCCCCTTGCCCGAAATCCTGTCGGCATAAATCTGCCTGACGACATCGAGCTTTTTCATGAGCGCGCCGGTGTCGTTCCGGTCCGTGGCCAGCGTATTGCCCAGCAGCGTCAGCACAACAAGCACCAGCGCGCTGAGGCCCACCGCCACCGTCCCGACAACAGCCTTATGTTTCCTGACAAATTCTTCCATCATACAAATAAAAAACACGTTGCGTTACTTAACTATTCTTACCGGTCTGCAAAGCAAAAATTTTCTTTTGTCGTTCAATTTCAGCTGTCAACTGTTCTTTTGTGGGCAGATAAGTCAGGTATTTGGCCGCATACAGTTGTCTGCTGTCTTTGAGTATTGAGTATCTGGCCAAATCCTTGCTTGTCTCGGAACAAAGCAGCAGTCCGATTGTCGCTTTCGGTACATTTCAAGTCATCATACATGCGTATATACAAATCCATCTGACCGACATCGCTATATGTTATTTGCGATGTCTTTAAATCTACGAGCAGAAAGCATTTGAGTATATAGTTGTAGAATACGAGGTCGATATAATAATCGCCCATATCGGTCTTTATTCTCTGTTGGCGGGCAACAAAGGCAAAACCTTTTCCAAGTTCAAGTATGAATTTCTGCAGATGGTCGATAATTGCCGTTTCCAGATTTGTCTCAGAACAGGTGGCATCGCGGGAGAAGCCCAAAAACTCTGCGACAACCGGATTGCGCAGAAATTTATGTCTGTCCTTCTGGTAATCAGCGGTCAGACGCTCCATCTCGTCAATTACTTCTCCACGTTTTGATTTCGGGGTCTGAAGCAGTCTATGATAATACTGAGACCCAATGTTGCGGTTCAATGTGCGGACACTCCAGCCTTCACCAGATGCCTCGTGCATATACCAGTCACGTTCATCATCATCCTTAACTCTCATCAGCCGCTCATAGTGAGACCAGGACAAATTGGACGGCAACGATTTTGCCAGTTCTAATTGGGCAGACGGTGTCTGCCCAATCATTAAGTCCTTAAACGTAAGATAGAATTTTCTGAAACTTTTAATATTTACGACAGAATATCCCTTGCCAAATTCAGCTGTCAAAGCCTCCGACGCAAGATTGATTATGCGTTTGCCATATTCAGCTCTCTCATATCCATGTTGTTCCTGCTCAACAATGCGCTGCCCTACAAGCCAGTTGCAGGCAACCTGATAAATGTCTGCCGCCTGATAGGCTTTTTGTTTGGCAGCATATACAATTGTAGTGACATCGCTGATAAACCGTCTGTCATCAGCGGATATACCGTTTATTTTATCGTTTGCATTTGTCATCATGCAAATTTAGACAATATCTCCGAATTTTTCAAAGATGTGCTTTAAAACGTCACACTGACAAAATTTAAAATGAAATAATTGCAGATGTCGGCGGTATGTGCTACCTTTGGCGGACTTAACGTCTTTTCAAGGACACGAACAATATCTGAAAAACAATTGCGATATTACGATGCGACGCGCATTAACGATTATTGCCGCAGGCTGCATGATAGCGCTCGGGGCCTGCTCGGGGCAGACCGAGAAAGCCGCAAGGCCGCACGCCGTGACACCTGCAGCAGATACCGTACCGGTACATTCGGCACCCCCGTCAAAGCCGACGGCGAAGGTATTGCACTTCGCCGACACCGTCAGCTTTGACGAATATATCGGGCAGTCGGACAGCGCCGCATTGTATGCCGACGGCATCCTCCCCGAAATCGCCCGCCATCACCTGCCCTATGCCGACAGCCTCCTCAACGACACCACCGGCAACTTCATCATCGTCGACAAAGGCGGCATGAAACTGTATCTTTACGACCGATACGGGCGCGAGCAACGCAAGTACGGCATAGCCTGCGCCAAAGCCTACGGCGCCAAGCGCAACCGGACAGACGGTCGCACCCCCGAGGGCTTTTTCCGCGTAAAAGGAATTTATGACAGCTCCGACTGGCTCTTCACCGATGACAATGGCTACACCTCACCCGTCAAAGGTCAGTACGGTCCCCGCTTTATCCGCATCATCCCCCGCATCGGCATCCACGGCACCTGCGCCCCCTGGTCCATCGGCCGCCGCACCAGCCACGGCTGCATCCGCGTCACCAACGAAAACATCCTCGACCTCACGGGCCTGGTAGGCCCCGACACCCCCGTCATCATCATCCCCGGCCCCCGCGACATCGCCGCCAACCGGGCCGACTCCATAGCCGTCGAGGCAGCCCGTCTCGCCGCCGCCCAACCCGATACAACACGGCTTGGCGACACACCTCCCGCCGTCAAAAAAATCCCCGCAAAAATCCATCCATCCCCCTGGGTGCCTCCCTACAAGGGCGCCAAACGCCCCAAACCATACAATCCTCAGCCCATACCCGCTGCTCCTGCCGAAACATCCGATACCATCCCCACACCCAAGTCCCTACCGACAGACACCCCCGCCATCGTCTCCTCACCCGCCACAACTCCTGACACCATCTGACCTCTCCGGCGATTTGTCGGCGGCATCCGGACATTGTCCGATAAATCTTCCGGCTCATATATGTGAACAAACAATGGGGGCAAGCGCTTGTTTTTATAATATGATTGCGATTAATCATATGAAAAACCAAAGGCAGAATGGATAGAAAGACGATATATGGCAAGCTTGCAGAGTGGGTTGAACGACAGCCTAATACGGTAGCCGTGACCGAGGACGGACGCTCGGAGACATACCGTGAGCTGGACGCGACGGCCGATGCAATTCTGGCGAAACTTTACACTGTGCAGGATGTCGGAACGACGGACGGCGAACATCGCGCCGTCGGCATTGTAATGAGCCATGGAGCCGAGATGATTGCGGCGATGCTGGCCGTGCTGAAAAGCGGGGCGGCTTATGTCCCCGCCGAGCCGTCGCTGCCGCAGCAGCGCATCGACTACATGATGCGGACGGCCGAGGTGTCGTTTGTCATCACGGATGAGTTCTGCCGCAATCTGCCGGTTTCCGGACCGATGCCGGACCGGTCGAAACCCGACGGCGTGGCGTACATTCTCTACACCTCCGGCACGTCGGGGCGCCCCAAAGGCGTGGTGGTGGAGAACCACAGCGTGGTCAACTACGCCGAGGCGTTCGAGCGCGAGTTCCATGTCGCACCCGGCGACGTGATGCTGCAGTACTCCATTTGTTCGTTCGACATCTTTGTCGAGGAGGTGTTTACGACACTCCTCAACGGCGCCACACTGGCCATTCCGTCAAAAAAAGTAAAGGACGGCAGTCTTGCCGACCTCATGGCCTTCTGCGAGCGCCACGGCGTCACCGAAATCAGCGGTTTCCCGTACCTCCTGGCCGACATGAACCGCTACCGCTGCTGCCCGGGTAAGCTGCGTCTGCTCATCAGCGGCGGCGACGTCATCCGCGCGGCATACATCACATGGCTCAAGGACCAAGATTTTATCATTTACAACACCTACGGGCCCAGCGAGACAACTGTCTGCGCAACCTATTTCCGCGTCGACAACGCCGAGCCGCTCGACGACGGCACCTATCCGATAGGCAAAGCCGTCAAGGGCGTGGAAGTGAAAATCCTCGACGGCAGCCTCCGCGAGGTCCCCGCAGGCGAAACCGGCGAAATCTGCATCTTCGGCGAGGGCGTCTCGCGTGGTTACCTCGGCAATCCGCCCGAGCAGCAGAATTTCGTCACCCTCGGCGACGGCAGACGCATGTACCGCAGCGGTGATCTGGGATATATCCTCCCCGACGGCAACATCGCCTTCCTGCGCCGCAAGGACCGTCAGGTGATGATTCTCGGCAAGCGGGTCGAGCCGGAGGAGGTGGAAAACGTCCTCAACGAGTCGCCCTGTGTCGAACGCGGCGTGGTGCGCGCCTTCACCGACGAGCAGGGGCTGGCATACCTCACGGCCTACTTCGTCCCTTCGCACAAAAACTGCCATCTCAGCCGCATCCGCAAATTCCTGCGCTCACGCCTCGCCGATTTCATGGTGCCGGAATTCTTCGTGAAAATGGACGAGATACCCCTCACGCGCCGCGGCAAGGTCAACGACCGCGCTCTGCCGGTGGTAATGAAGGAAGGAGAGCCCGAATGACCGTGTCAATCAGAGAGGTAAAGACCATACCAACCCTGATGCATTGGCGCAGGGAGGTGATAGAGACCGTTTTCGGCCACGAACCGTCGAAACGCCTGCTCGTGGCCAACCGCCGTTACTACCGCGAGCATATCGCCGACGGCACGCACATCGCCGTAGTGGCCTCGGCGGACGGCACAGACGTAGGCTGCGGCGCCATCTGCCTGTCCGCCGAGCTGCCATCGCCCGACAACCCCTCGGGCCGATGCGCTTACCTGATGAACATCTATGTGCGCGAGCCGTACCGCGGCCACGGCGTCGGCCACGCCATCGTCCGTTGGCTCGTCGAAAAAGCCCGCAGCCTGGACTGCGGAAAAATTTACCTCGAAACAACGGACATGGCCCGTCCGTTATATAAGAGTATCGGGTTTGATAATTTGCCCGGAATGATGAAATATGCAGACATACAGAATAGGAAATCTTAGGATTGTGACGGTCTATCAGTCGGCCGACCGCATATGCTACGTCCTCTACCCCCTCGAAAGCCTCGGAGAATGGATAGAGGAGGCGGCACAGAAATTCGACGTCACTCTCGTCGCCATCTCCGGCATGGACTGGGACGACGACCTCACCCCCTGGCCCGCCCCCGGCGAGCCACCCGGCTCCCCCGACTTCCGCGGCCGCGCCTCACGCTTCCTGTCCACCCTCCTCGCCGATGTCATCCCCGAGGTCGAACACCGCCTGCGCATCTCCGCCACCGCCGAGCGCACCCTCTGCGGCGTCTCCCTCTCCGGGCTGTTCACGCTCTGGCAGTGGGTGGTCTGCGACTCTTTCCGCAACATCATAAGTCTCTCCGGCTCCTTCTGGTACGACGGCTTCACCGACTGGCTGACCTCCCAGCCCATGCCGCGCAAAACCGGCCGCGCCTACTTCCTCCTGGGCGACCGCGAGGCCCATACCTCCGTCCGCGCCTTCCGACCCGTCCGGACCAACACCGGGCAAATCGTCGCCTACCTCAAAGCCCACCACATCACCACCCACTTCGACCTCGTCCCCGGCACCCACTACGACCACCCCCTCCCCCGCCTCAACCGCGCCCTCACCTGGATGTACGGGCTTAACTGGCCTAACTCCTGATCTGACTGACCAATTCCATATTTCCTGCCGTCTTTCATTGCGAAGCCGAAATTAATCGCTAAATTTGCAATGACCGCAAATTAAAGTGCAATAGCAAAGGAAATTCAGTTCATACTATATAATTTGCCCGATAATTCGGGAAATGTGCAGGCTTATGTAGAGGATGAAACTTTATGGCTCACGCAGAAAGCCATGGCACAGTTGTTCGATGTATCAATACCTGCTATAAATCAGCATCTTAAAAACATTTATGACACTAACGAACTGACCACGAAGTCAACTATTAAGAAAAACTTAATAGTTCAGCAGGAAGGCAACAGACAGGTAAAACGCGAGCATACATTTTATTCTCTCGACGCCATAATCAGTGTCGGATACCGCGTCAACAGCCAGCGGGCCACAAAGTTTCGCCAGTGGGCAACACGAGTCCTCAATGAATTTATCCGCAAAGGCTTTGTGCTTGATGATGACCGGCTGAAGCAGGGTAATACAGTTTTCGGCCGCGACTATTTCCGCGAACTCCTTGAGCGCGTTCGTTCCATACGCGCCAGCGAGCGTCGCATCTGGCAACAGATAACCGACATCTATGCCGAGTGCAGCATCGACTATGACCGTCTGGCTCCGACAACAAAGGAATTTTACGCAATGGTGCAGAACCGTTTTCACTATGCCATCACAGGACATACCGACGCAGAGATTATCCATGCCGGAGCAGACCATACGAAACCACACATGGGTCTGACCACTTGGAAATATGCTCCGGAAGGACGTATACTTAAATCCGACGTCAGTATCGCCAAGAACTATCTTACTGAAAAAGAAATACGTTCGCTTGAGCGCACCGTTACCTCTTATTTCGACTACATAGAAGGACAGATTGAACGTGGCAACGTTTTCAACATGGAGCAATTTGCCGCCAGCGTCAATAAATTCTTGACTTTCAACGACTACAAGATTCTTCCCGACCGTGGAAGCATATCGGCGGCTCAGGCCAAAGCAAAGGCCGAGTCCGAATACGACATCTTCAACCCCACCCAGCAAATCGACTCAGATTTCGACAAAGAAATCAGAGATATGCTGGACAAGTGATACTTTTACCCTTTTAAAACTAATTTGTCAGCTGTTGCAGCGTGTTGAGTGGTTGTTTCCATTTTGGAAATTACCCTAATTCTGTGGCACCGGACATCGGGACCGGCTCCGGGTTGTGCTATATCGGGTTTTTTGCGTAACTTTGCGGAGTATGGAAAATTTTGACAGGAATATGGTCTGCGGAGCCGATGAGGCGGCCGGGACTATGCGCGAAATTCTTGAGCAGGAGAGCCGCGCCATCAGCAATATACCGGTCACCGACGGGTATGCCCGGGCGGTGAACCTGATTATCGACCGCGTTCACCGGCAGGGCGGCAAGCTCGTCACCTCGGGGATGGGCAAGGCCGGCCAGATTGCTCTCAACATAGCCACGACGTTCTCGTCGACGGGGACGCCGGCGGTAAATCTGCACCCGGCGGAAGCCCAGCACGGCGACTTGGGCGTGCTGCAGCCTCATGACGTCATGCTGATTATCAGCAACTCCGGCAAGACCAGCGAGATTGTGTCGCTGGTAGACCTCGCCCGCGGCCTCTACCCTGACATTCCCTTCATCGTCATCACCGGCAACCCCGACTCGCCCCTCGCCGCCCTCGCCGACGTCACCCTTGCCACGGGAGCGTCGCCGGAGGTGTGCCCTCTGGGGCTGACGCCCACCACCTCCACCACGGCCATGACCGTCATCGGCGACGTGCTCGTCGTCAACACGATGAAAGCCATCGGCTTCACCGAGGAAGACTACGCCATACGCCACCACGGCGGCTACCTGGGCGCCCGCGCGCGCCGCGAAGTTTAAAGCCGGCCTGGTTTACGGTTATCGGTCGAGCTCGACCGATAACGTTAACACAAACAGCAACCCTAACCCTCTAAAACCACCCCTACCGTGTCAACATCTCTCAACCAGGGCGCCGTCACTCTCGAGCTGCCCGTCATCACCGATATGCGCGTGGCCATCGTCACCGCCGAATGGAACAGCAACATCACCGAGGCCATGACCGCCGACGCCCTGCGCGTCTTCGGCGAAGCCGGCCTCAATCTCGACGAGGACGTCAGCGTCTTCCATGTCCCCGGGGCCGTCGAACTCACCTTTGCCGCCTCCCAGCTCATAGAGACAGGTCTCTTCGACGCCGTCATCGTCTTCGGATGTGTCATCCGCGGCGACACACCCCACTTTGACTACGTCTGCCAGAGCGTCACCCAGGGTGTCACCGCCCTCAACGCCGACTGCGACATCCCTGTCATCTTCGGCGTCCTCACCGTCAACGACCTGCAGCAGGCCCTCGACCGCGCCGGAGGCGCCCTCGGCAACAAAGGCGGCGAGTGCGCCCAGTGCGCCATCAAAATGGTACACCTTGCCCGCACCGTCAAAGACCTCTGATTTTTTCACCTCAACCTTATCCTCTGACTCATGGACTATTACCAGGACAACCGATACGGACCCTACGGAAACTACCGCCAGGACCCCCCGCCCTACAACCAGTACGGTAACAACGGCAACAACCACGTTCCGCCCCAGTGGTACAACAACGACCCCTTTGCCAGCGGCCCCTCCGGCAAAAGCCGTGGCGTGACAGCCCTGCTGGCGATATTGCTGGGATGCCTGGGCATACAGTATTTCTACCTCAACAAGTCAACCGGCGGCCTCGTATTCCTGCTGATATCGGTATTAAGCTGCGGCACCCTTGCATGGATAATCAGCATTCTGTCAGTAGTACAGGGCATTCTGCTGTTCTGCATGACCAACGAGGAGTTCGAGCGCAAGTTCGCCGGCCCCATGTCACCGACCTTCCCTCTCTTCTGAAAACCGAAATGAGTCCTCTACGGCCATAAAAGTAACGCGACATCCGTCTCCGGGGTGTCGCGTTGCCTTTATCCGTTGGCGTTCGTTGTACCTTTTTACACTCTTTTAACGCTGAAAGGCCAATGAGTGACGGCTTTGCATTTAGAGGTTTGCCATTTTTTTGCTAACTTTGCAACAAAATACGCAGGCTCATGCAGTCACAATGACAAATTGACATGAAAGAGCCGCTGGACCGGGGCGCCGGCCTTCTGCCGAAACCCCTCCAACTGTCTGACAAACAACCATAACACCATAACACAACTGTTTTCCTTTAAACATTATGAGTAAAGCGAAAAAATTCCTCACCTGCGACGGCAACCAGGCCGCCGCGCATGTGAGCTATATGTTTTCGGAAGTAGCAGCCATCTATCCCATCACCCCGTCGTCGACGATGGCGGAGTATGTCGATGAATGGTCGGCCGCAGGCCGCAAGAACATGTTCGGCGAGACAGTCCTCGTGCAGGAAATGCAGAGCGAGGGCGGCGCCGCCGGTGCTGTTCACGGCTCGCTCCAGGCCGGTGCCCTCACCACCACCTACACCGCCTCTCAGGGTCTGCTGCTGATGATTCCCAATATGTACAAGATTGCCGGCGAGCTGCTGCCCTGCGTCTTCCACGTCTCGGCCCGCACCCTCGCCAGCCACGCACTCAGCATCTTCGGCGACCACCAGGATGTCATGTCGTGCCGTCAGACCGGCTTCGCCATGCTCGCCGAAGGTTCGGTACAGGAGGTAATGGACCTGGCCGGTGTGGCACACCTCGCCACCATCAAGAGCCGCGTCCCCTTCGTCAACTTCTTTGACGGCTTCCGCACCTCGCACGAAATTCAGAAAATCGAGGAAATCGACGGCGACGCCCTCACCGCCCTCCTCGACAAGGATGCCCTGGCCGACTTCCGCAACCGCGCCCTCAACCCCGACAAGCCCGTCGCACGCGGCACCGCCGAGAACCCCGACGTCTTCTTCCAGCACCGCGAGGCCTCCAACAAATATTACGAGGCCGTGCCCGAGATTGTCGAAGGCTACATGTCGGCCATCAGCAAAATCACAGGCCGCGAGTACCACCTGTTCAACTACTACGGCGCCCCCGACGCCGAGCGCGTCATCATCGCCATGGGCTCGGTGACACAGGCCGCCCAGGAAGCCATCGACTACCTCACCTCAAAGGGCGAGAAGGTCGGCCTGGTTTCGGTACACCTCTACCGTCCCTTCAGCGCCAGGCATCTGCTTGCCGCCATCCCCGCCACCGTCAAGCGCATCGCCGTCCTTGACCGCACCAAGGAGCCCGGCGCAAACGGCGAGCCCCTCTACCTCGACGTCCGCGACGCCTTCTACGGCCGCGAGAACGCTCCCCTCATCGTCGGCGGCCGCTACGGCCTGTCGTCGAAGGACACCACCCCCAGCCAGATTATCGGCGTATACGAGAACCTGGCTCTTCCCGAACCCCGCCACAATTTCACCATCGGCATCGTCGACGACGTCACCTTTACCTCGCTTCCCCTGCCCAAGGAGATGGCTCTCGGCCACGCCGGAACATTCGAGGCCAAGTTCTACGGCCTCGGCGCCGACGGCACCGTAGGCGCAAACAAGAACTCGGTTAAGATTATCGGCGACAACACCGACAAATACTGCCAGGCATACTTCTCGTACGACTCCAAGAAGTCGGGCGGCTTCACCTGCTCGCACCTGCGTTTCGGCGACTTCCCCATCCGCAGCACCTACCTGGTCAACACCCCCAATTTCGTGGCATGCCATGTGCAGGCCTACCTGCACATGTATGACGTCACCCGCGGCCTCCGCGACGGCGGCACCTTCCTGCTCAACACCATCTGGGAAGGCGACGAGCTGGTCAAGAACCTCCCCGTAAACGTCAAACGCTATTTCGCAAAGCACAATATCACCGTATACTACATCAACGCCACACGCATAGCTCAGGAAATCGGGCTCGGCAACCGCACCAACACCATCCTGCAGAGCGCCTTCTTCCGTATCACCGGCGTCATCCCCGAAGACCTCGCCATCGAGCAGATGAAGAAGTTCATCGTCAAGTCCTACGGCCGCAAGGGCCAGGACGTCGTCGACAAGAACAACGCCGCCGTCGACCGCGGCGGCGAGTACCACAAGCTCGACGTCGACCCCGCATGGGCCGAGGTGCCCGAGGAGCCCGTCCTCGCTCCCCACGCCGACGACCCCGAATTCATCGCCAAAGTCGTGCGCCCCATCAACGCACAGATGGGCGACGACCTCCCCGTCAGCACCTTCACCGAGAACCCCGACGGCACATGGCCCCAGGGCACTGCCGCCTACGAGAAGCGAGGCGTAGCCGCCTTCGTTCCCGAGTGGGACGTCGAAAACTGCATACAGTGCAACAAGTGCGCGTATGTCTGCCCCCACGCCGCCATCCGTCCCTTCGTCCTCAACGCCGAGGAGATGAAGAACTGCCCGCTGCCCGAGGAAGGCACCAAGGCCACTCTGGGCAAGACAATGGCCGGCACACGCTTCATCCAGGCCGTCGATGTCCTCGACTGCCTCGGCTGCGGCAACTGCGTCGACGTCTGCCCCGGCATGCGCGGCAACAAGGCCCTGGCCATGAAGCCTCTCGAGACCCAGCTCGACAAGCAGAAAATCTGGGACTACTGCGTCAAGAACGTCACCTCCAAGCAGGACCTCGTCGACATCAAGGCCATGGTCAAGAACAGCCAGTTCGCCACCCCGCTCTTCGAGTTCTCCGGCGCCTGCTCTGGCTGCGGCGAGACCCCGTACCTCAAGCTCATGAGCCAGCTCTTCGGCGACCATCAGATGATTGCCAACGCCACCGGCTGCTCGTCCATCTACTCGGGCTCAGTACCCTCGACCCCCTATACCACCAACGAGAAAGGCCACGGCCCCGCATGGGCTAACTCGCTGTTCGAGGACTTCGCCGAATTCGGCCTTGGTATGAAGCTCGGCTCGGACAAGCTCCGCGACCGCCTTGAAAGCTTCATGAAGGACACTCAGGACTGCCCCTGCTGCACTCCCCGCATCAAGGAACTGGCACAGCAGTGGATTGAGCACAAGCACGATGCCATCGAGACGCGACGCATCGCCGACGAGCTCGTTCCTCTGTGCGAGCAGTGCGGCTGCGACACCTGCAGGAACATCCTCGGCCTGCGCAACTTCCTGGTTGCCCGCTCGCAGTGGATTATCGCCGGTGACGGCGCCGCCTACGACATAGGCTTCGGCGGCCTCGACCACGTCCTCGCCTCCGGCCGCAACGTCAACGTCCTCGTCCTCGACACCGAGGTTTACTCCAACACCGGCGGCCAGGCCTCCAAGTCGACCCCCGTCGGCGCCATCGCCAAGTTCGCCGCCTCGGGCAAGCGCATCCGCAAGAAAGACCTCGGCCTCATCGCCTCCACCTACGGCTACGTCTACGTCGCCCAGGTAGCAATGGGCGCCGACCAGGCCCAGACACTCAAGGCATTCCGCGAGGCCGAAGCCTACGACGGTCCTTCGCTCATCATCGCTTACAGCCCCTGCATCAACCACGGCCTCAAGGCCGGCATGGGCAAGAGCCAGGCCGAGGAGGCACATGCTGTGGAGTGCGGTTACTGGCACCTCTGGCGCTACAACCCCGACCTCGAAAAAGAGGGCAAGAATCCCTTCAGCCTCGACAGCAAGCAGCCCGACTGGGACGGCTTCATTCCCTTCCTCAAGGGCGAAGTCCGCTACGCTTCCGTCATGAAGCAGTATCCCGCCGAGGCCGAGGAGCTCTTCGAGGCCGCCAAGGCCAACGCCCAGTGGCGCTACAACAACTACAAGCGCCTCTCGCAGCAGCAGTGGGGCCAGGACCCCGAGCTCCCCACCATCGAGAACCTCAACGACAAATAACCGTCGCTCCTCCCGGTGGGTGGCATCCTCCCGGATGTTCACCCCACAGAAAAGCCATCCGGCATCCCTTCACGGACGCCGGATGGCTTTTTTTACCTAAAGAATGTTTGGGAGAATTACGGCTTGCAAGTAGGGATGCTCCCGGGAGCATCCGCAAAATGAGAACTGAAAATCGACCGACCGGCGGATGCACCGGGGTGCATCCCTACAATCGCGAAATCTGCCGTTTATCACCGGCCACTACTCTTTTTCACTATGTAGCAGCGGAATTTCGATGCGGAAGGTGGTGCCGACGCCGGGCTGGGAGGTCTTGACGAAGATGCGTCCGTGGTGGTACTGCTCGATGATGCGCTTGGCGAGGGTCAGTCCGAGTCCCCAGCCGCGTTTCTTGGTGGTGAAGCCGGGGTTGAAGACGGTCTTCTGGTTTTTGCGTGGGATGCCCTTGCCGGTGTCGGTGACCTCGATGACGGCGCTGTTGCCGTCGCGGAGGGTCTCGACGCCGAGGGTGCCATGGCCCTCCATGGCATCGACGGCGTTCTTGATTAGGTTCTCCATCACCCACTCGAACAGCGGCGCCGACACCATCGCCGGCAGCTGCCCGTCATAGAAAGTGGTGTTGAACTGTATGCGCGGCGATATGCGCGTGCCCATGTATGAGGCGGCATGGCGGACAGTCTCGCCCACGTCGCCGGCCTCAAGCTGGGGATTGGAGCCAATCTTGCTGAAGCGCGAGGCTATGGTGCTCAGGCGCCGCACGTCCTTGTCCATCTCGGACACCGTGTCGCGGTCGACACCCATTTCGGGCAGCAGCTCCATCCATGCCATCAGCGACGATATCGGCGTGCCTAACTGGTGCGCCGTCTCCTTGGACAGGCCCACCCAGACCTTGTTCTGCTCGGCCTTCTTGGTATTTAGGACGGCGAAATAGACCACCAGCAGGAAGACAATCATCACCAGCAGCTGGATGTACGGGAAAAGGCTCAGCCGCTTAAGCAGCGTCGAATCCTCATAATAAAGGTGCTGCTGGAGCCCTTCGGCAATGACGATGTCAATCTTGTTGTTCGTATGCGAAAGGTCCTCGAGCCGGTCGCGCAGGAAGGCGCGGTTGACCTCGCTCAGCTCCATGGGGTTCAGCGAGTCCACCGGCTCGGGCAGGTTGAAATTGCGGAAGTTGAGGATATTTCCGGCGTCGTCGGTGAGCAGCACGGGGATGGTGGTGTTGCCCTCTATTATCCGCAGCAGAAAGTCGATGTCGGCGCCGGGGATGTTCGGGTCGCCGGCCTCGGCGTCGAGCTGCTTGACAATCTCCTTTGTGGCGTCGGCCCAGATCTGCATACGCTCGCGCTCGCTGCGGGCAAGGTCGCGCACCATATTGCTGGACACATACAGGAATATCACCACCACCGCAGCCGCGATAGTGAGGAACACCCACTTGCCGTAACGCCGTATGTCGTAGATATTAGCCAAAACGTCTTGTACTGGCCGCCGTTAGTCCGTTTCGCCAGCCACCCCGCAAAGTTACACATTTGCCCGCAGATAACAAACGCACTATTCCACAAACAATCATTTCAAGGTTCAAAACTACCTTCCGCTTGTAAGTCCACGGCTATTTTTATCGCTCGTACCTCGCGATGTTTTTGTATCACGGAAATAAGCTGAACTGCACGGAAAGTTCACAGACGTATATTTTTTAGTTGAAACATGACGGAACTGGATTGGAAGGGGCTACGCCCCCCAAAAACCATCCGGATGCTCGGGACTATCTCAAACGCCAATCAGTCACTACAGAACGTTACAAGACTCTCTTTGTAAATCAATGAACAACTCTGTAAATGCCCTTATCAAGATAAAGGCTGCCGGATTCACTTTCTTTATTCGGAACTCTGCCGACTGTAAAATCCTCGGCATGGAAATTAATAAGATAGCCTAATGGTAATTGACAAAAGTTCAGATAAGACAATAATTGGGACAATTCGCGCTCGGTCATTACAGGAATTGCTTTGAATTCAAGACAAATACAATCTTCAACAAGCATATCTACTCTATAAGCCTGTTCGAGTTTTTTCCCTTATATAATATCGGAAATTCAACCTGACACTTGCTTTTTATACCACGTTCTGCCAGTTCTATCTGCATTGCCTTCTCGTATGTAGCTTCGGTAAGCCATCTTCCGAGATATTTACGAACCTCAAAAGCAGCTCCGATTATGTTATAGCCCAGTTTACCATTAATAGATAAATCCATATTTGTAAAAATTAAGGACACTTCTATTATTTGAAGTCAATTTACTAATTCAAATCATTATGGCACATAATTAATATTTTCTCCTTATTTGCCACTTTTTTCATATCAAAAAAACATCGAATTCAGTAGCAAAATTTTAATCATCAATATAGTGCATAGTCTTTGCGGTCGAAGGGGTCTATTTTTGTATCCGAAGGTTTTAGGGGCGAAGCCCTCTAATTCCATTCCGTTATATTTCTAAAACAAACTCTTCCGTGAACGCTCCGCGTCGTTCACCTCATTTCCGTGATAAAAACTGCGACTAATAAATCTGTACCATTGTCATTGTGTCCTGAGGTTTTGGGGGGGGGCGAAGCCCCACCCAATCCATTTCCGTTATGTTTCAGCTTAAAAATTAACTTCCATGGGCGCTCCGCGCAGTTCAATTCATTTCCGTGATAAAAAAATCGCGATGCAAATCGCGATAAATGAAATTCAAAATAAATGTTTTTTGTGAAAATCCTAAACGGGCGGGCGTAAAAAAGCCGGCGGCGCCGGGGGCGCCGCCGGTAGGGGGTCAGGTTAGGTGAAGTCGGGAATCAGAGGGCGAGGACCTTCTTGGCGGTCTTGCCCTGCTTCTTGATGACGAGCTGGCCGGCTTCGGGGTTGCTGATCTGCATGCCCTGGAGGTTGTAGTAAACGACGGGAGCGTTTGCATCATCGGCTACGATGTCGTTGACACCTGAGGCCTTAGCACCGAAGCGATAGCGTGCCAGACCGTTGGCGTCGATGAAGTGGGTGATGTAGCAGACGGGGGAGCCTTCCTCCTCAGTTACCTCGGGGACAATGGTGTGGTTCCATACGCCGCTGTTGAAGAAACCGCCTACGCCTTCCTCAGGATATTTGGTTACGAGCGTGCTGCCGGACATCTTGCCTTCGGGCGAAGCCTTGACGAGCATGATGCGGCCGAGACGGTCGGCATCGCTGCGGTTGTCCTGCTGCTGGCAGGCGTATATATAGTAAAGGTCGTCGCCGAGCATGAAATCGGCAACACCATTGGCGCCGGACTGCTCGGGAACGGGGTCAACCGAAGCGTTAAGATGCTCCTGGATGACACCGTCGGTATCGTAAAGGAGGGGAGCGGTGTTGGCGCCGTCAACATAGTAGAGGCTGCCCATCTGCTCGGGATCCTCGTTATAGACGATTTTCAGAATGGCGCTGGTGCCGAAGAGAACGGTCTTGCCCTCGTCGCCGAGGTCGGTGATGGGAAGGACGGTGTAGTCGCCGCCGGCCATCTGGCCTGTCCACTCGGTGCCGCCCTGCTCGCAGCGGATACCCCATACCATAGCCTGTTCGCCGCCGGTGGAGGAAGCAGACATGATGACGCAAGGCATTGCCTCGCGGGTGATGTCACCTGCTACGTCGAAATAGTCGTGACGGACGCCTGCGGCAGCCTCGTCCTCGGAGATGGTGAAATCGCCAAGTTTGGCGGCGACACCGTTCTCAAGGTCTGTCATATAATAGATGTGACGGGTGCTCTTGGCCTCGTCAAGGAAGAGGTCGCCGAAATATACGTTGCCGACATAGTCGGTGCCGATGCAGGCCATTGCCCACTGTGCGGCCACCTGTGCGCCGTCGCAGGTAACGGCTACGTTCTTGACGTGCTCGCCGGTCTCCTTGTTGAAGAGAGCCAGGAAGACGTTGTAGTTCTCGGTGTTGTCGCTGAAGCCGACTACGACATACTTGTCAGTGACGGCAGCGGTGCGGCTGGTGAGGTTAGCGCCGGTGAAGAGACCTGCGGCCTCGGCAGGAAGTTTGTCAAGTGCCCAACCTCCGTTGACACGGGTCTTGGCCCATTGGGTGCTCATGACAGGAGTGTTGTCATCCTGTGCGAACGATGCTGTTGCCATAGAGGCGACTGCGGCGAAGAGTAAAAGTTTCTTCATAAGAAAAAAAGTTTGGTTAAAAAATTATTTTAGTTTTTTCGGTAATCCGTGGTGCGTCATCCGCACCTTTATTTATATAAGGAGAATTTTCAGTCTTAAGGTTGAACAGCGTGTCGCTGCCGGCGGCTGCCTGATTGCACGGCACGCCGTAGTCGTCTTCACGGTTATTCTACCGCAAATGTATGAAGATTTTCGTTTTTGCAAAAACAAAAATCTACTTTTTTGAGCACAAAACTTCCGAAATCTCATTTTTAAACATACCGGCTCTAAATATTAACTTTTTTTAACCCGTCGCCGGCAAACCCTCTTGCGTTTTTATCGCAACTTTAGTGTACTTTTGTACCACACATATATAAATTCTCTTTTTCTATGCGCTCACGAATACTGGTCATTGACGACGAAGAAGCCCTGTGCGAGATTCTTCGCTACAATCTGTTCAAGGACGGCTACGACGTAGATGTGTCGTACAGTGCCGAAGACGCCCTGACACGCGACCTGACTCAATACTCGCTGTTCATTGTCGACGTGATGATGGACAAGCTCAGCGGATTCGACTTCGCCGGGCGCGTCCGCAACACCCCCGCCATCGAGAACACCCCCATCATCTTCTGCAGCGCCCTCACCGGCGAGGACGACAAGGTGATGGGCCTCAACATCGGCGGCGACGACTACATCACCAAACCCTTCAACATCCCCGAGGTGAAGTCGCGCGTGCGCGCCGTGCTGCGCCGCGCCGACCCGCACCGCCAGGGGGCATACCAGCAACAGCAGCCGGTGCAGCCGGCCGTGGTGGCCGAGACTCCGTCAACCGTCTCCAACCTCGAGCCGGACATCATCTACCGCACCCTGCGCATCAACCGCAACGCCAAGACGTGCACGCTGGACGGCAACCCCGTGCAGCTGACGCGCACCGAGTATGACATGCTGACCTTCTTCCTCACCCACACCGGGCGCATCTACTCGCGCGAGGAAATCATCAGCAACGTCTGGGGCAGCGACGTGGTCATCAGCAACCGCACCATCGACACCAACATCACCCGTCTCCGCAAAAAAATCGGCGAATACGGCAACAATATCGTCACCCGTCAGGGCTTCGGCTACGGCTGGCGCAAGGACTGACTGTCGTAGTAAGCTGTTACCGCCATGACGCGCAAAAAACACTATCTCAGCTACCGCTGGAAAATCTTCATGCCCCTGCTTGCCGGTCTGTGGATTTTCATCATCGGTCTGGCCATCTGGCAGTCTGACCGCGAGACGGAGATACGCCGCAGCTATGTGGACGCCCAGCTTGAGATGGTGAACCGCCGCGTCATCGCCGCCCTCGAGTCGAGCAAGGACGAAGTCGCCACCGACTTCCTCTACTTCGTACATCAGTACTACCGCGACTCGCCCAACCTCAGCGACATCCGCGTCACCCTCTACAACAAGGACTGGGACGTCATCCAGTCGATGGGTCCCACCATCGTCATCACCGGAGCCGAGCAGTCGGAGGTCCTTGACCGCACCGTCGAGCGCGACGCCCGCGTGGCAAGCCTGCGCGGCCAGCCTTTCATATTCCGCGGCGCCAGGTCGGCCGACGGTTCAATCTATGTAGTGTCGGCTGTTCCCGTCAACGACAATATGAAAAAGGCCCTCGAGGGAGGGCGCAACCTCATCTGGGCGGTAATCGTCAGCATCGCCCTGCTGATGTCGATAGGCATCTACCTGTCCAGCCGCTATTTCGCCCGCAGCATCAACCTGTTGCGCAAGTTCGCCGAGCGATCGGCCACCGACCCGGACTTCAACCCCGGGACGAGTTTCACCCACGACGAAATGGGCGAGATAGCCAACCAGATTATCACCATCTACAACGAGCGCGCCAAGGCCCGTAAACGCCTCGACCAGGAGCACAAGGTGGCTCTGCAGGCCATCGAGGAGAAGGCGCGCCAGAAGCGCCAGCTCACCAACAACATCAACCACGAGCTCAAGACGCCGATTGGTGTCATCAAGGGCTACCTGGACACCATCTGCGACTCGCCCGACCTCGACCCGGAGGTGCGCGAGCACTTCATCCTCAAGGCGCGCGACTACGCCAACCGCCTGGCCGCGCTCATCAGCGACGTCTCCGCAATAACGCGCCTGGCCGAGGGCGGCAACATGATCAACACCGAAAATATCGATTTTCACGAGTTTACCTATCAGCTTGCCAACGAAATCAACGAGAGCGGCGCTCTGGGACACATGGAATTCATCGCCGATGTCCCCATGGGCACGGAAATTCGCGGCAACGCCAACCTGCTGCACGGCATGCTGATGAATCTTGCCCGCAACTCGGCCAACTACTCGTGCGGCACCAACTGTATCATCGAGTGCAACGGCCTCACCGAGGACGGTACGATGTACGAGTTCTCGTTCTACGACGACGGCGTGGGCGTCCCCGAAGACTCGCTGCCCCACCTGTTCGAGCGCTTCTACCGCGTCGACACCGGCCGCTCGCGCAAAAACGGCGGCACGGGCCTGGGCCTCCCTCTTGTCTACAACACCGTCACCGCCCACGGCGGCACCATCACCTGCCGCAACCGCGAGGACGCCGGCCTCGAAATCCGCTTCACCCTCCCCCGCGCCTCCCGCCGCAAATAACGTTCTCCCAATAACTTACGTCCGCCATTCTAAAATTACTGCAAATTTGCAGTAAATTTAGGATGGCGGACGAGAAAGAGAAAGTAATATATTGACTGATAATTATTTTGGAAAGCAGGGATGCACCCTGGTGCATCCGCCAAACAGGGAACATCAATTAGCGTTAAACGGATGCACCGGAGGTGCATCCATACATCATTATTTCGCCACAACCGAATATACCTAAATTAAATATCTAACCCTAAAGAATACTGATGGACGTAAAAGAATATGTACGAGGATGGGCCGAGCGGTATCGCCGCGAGCTCGTCGAGAATATAATGCCTTTCTGGAGCCGGTACGGGTTTGACCCGAAAAACGGCGGCGTGTATACTTGCGTAAACCGCGACGGGTCGCTGATGGACCCGACAAAGTCGGTGTGGTTCCAGGGGCGCTTCGCCTTTGTGTGCGCCTTCGCGTACAACAACGTCAAACGCGACCCGCTGTGGCTCGACATGGCAAAGAGCACGCTCGACTTCATCGAGGCGCACTGCTTCGACAGCGACGGCCACATGTATTTCTCGGTGACAGCGGACGGACAGCCCCTGCGCAAGCGCCGCTACGTCTTCTCGGAAACCTTCGCCGCCATCGCCATGGCCGAATACAGCCTTGCCACCGGCGACCGCGCGTATGCCGAGAAGGCGCTGAAGATTTTCCACGACGCACAGCGTTTCCTCGCCACTCCAGGCTACCTCCCCGCGAAGTTCGAGCCGGGCGTGCGCCTCATCAGCCACAGCATAGTGATGATACTCATCAACGTGGGCTCGTGCCTGCGCCGCGTCATCGATGACCCGTGCCTGACCGCCCAGATTGACGAGAGCATCGAGAGCCTGCGCCGTTATTTCATGCACCCCGAGTTCAAGGCCCTCCTCGAGACCGTCGGCCCCGACGGCGAGTTCATAAACACCAACCTCACCCGCACCATCAACCCCGGCCACTGCATCGAGACATCGTGGTTCCTCCTCGAGGAGTCGCGCTACCGCGGCTGGGACCCCGAACTCACCGAGATGGCCCTCACCATCTTCAACTGGTCGTGGGACTGGGGATGGGACAAGCAGTACGGCGGCATCATCAACTTCCGCGACTGCCTCAACCTGCCCCCGCAGGACTACTCTCAGGACATGAAATTCTGGTGGCCGCAGTGCGAAACCATCATCGCCTCGCTCTACGCCTACCTTGCCACCGGCAACGAGGACTACCTGCACCGCCACGAGCGCATCAGCGAATGGGCCTACGCCCACTTCCCCGACGCCGGGTACGGCGAATGGTACGGCTACCTCCACCGCGACGGCACCGTCGCCCAGCCCGCCAAGGGCAACCTATACAAAGGCCCCTTCCACATCCCCCGCATGATGGTCAAGGGCTACATGCTCTGCAACGATATCCTCGCCAAACTGGAAGCCAGATAAAAACTTATCATGAAACAACCTATTCACTTCGGCTACCTCGTGTTCATTTCCGTCGTGGCCGCGCTCGGCGGCTTTCTGTTCGGATACGACACGGCCGTTATCTCGGGCACCATCAGAGACGTCAGCTTCCTCTACGACCTCGACCCGATGCAGCAGGGCTGGTACGTCGGCTGCGCCCTCATCGGCTCCATCGCCGGCGTGTCCGTGGCCGGCATCCTCAGCGACAGACTCGGCCGCAAGCCCGTGATGATACTGTCGGCGATACTGTTCACCGCCTCGGCCGCGGGCTGCGCAGTCTGCGCCAATTTCGACCAGCTCGTCATCTACCGCATCATCGGCGGCGTCGGCATCGGCATGGTGTCTGTTGTGTCGCCGCTGTACATCTCCGAGATGGCCGTGCCCGTCTACCGCGGACGGCTGGTGTCGCTCTACCAGTTAGCGGTCACCATCGGCTTCCTCGGCGCATACCTGGTTAATTTCGCCCTCCTCGAATATGCCCAGGCCCACGCCGCCGGCGCCGGTGACAGCGCCTTCGACTTCATCTTCGTCAGCCAGTCGTGGCGCGGCATGTTAGGCATGGAGACAGTGCCCGCCCTGCTCTTCCTCATCGTCGCTTTCTTCGTCCCCGAAAGCCCGAAATGGCTCATCGTGCAGCGCGGACAGCGGAAGAAAGCCCTGTCCGTCCTCGAGCGCATCTACGTCCGTCCCGCCGACGCCGAGAAGGAGTCGGAAGAGACAGCCTCCGTGCTGAAAACCGACGGAAAGCAGGGTATTTCGATGATTTTCCGCCCCGGCATCCTCAAGGCCGTCATCATCGGCGTGTGCATAGCCATGCTGGGACAGTTCATGGGCGTCAACGCCGTCCTGTACTACGGTCCGTCGATATTCGAGGACGCCGGACTCTCGCAGGGCGACTCGCTCTACTATCAGGTCATGGTGGGCCTCGTCAACACCCTCACCACCGTCCTCGCCCTCGTCATCATCGACAAGGTGGGACGCAAACAGCTCGTATACTGGGGCGTCAGCGGCATGATTGCCACGCTGCTCCTCATCGCCGCCTACTTCACCTGGGGCGCCGCCTGGGGCATCTCCAGCCTGTGGCTGCTGTTCTTCTTCCTCGGCTACGTCTTCTGCTGCGCCATCTCCATCTGCGCCGTCGTCTTCGTGCTCCTCTCCGAGATGTACCCCGCCCGCGTGCGCGGCATAGCCATGTCCATCGCCGGGCTGGCGCTGTGGATAGGCACCTACCTCATCGGCCAGCTAACCCCGTGGCTGCTGAGCACGCTCACCCCCGCCGGCACCTTCCTGCTCTTCGCCGGCATGTGCGTCCCCTACATCTATATA
>JBJEDC010000075.1:0-10140 GCA_051871645.1 Muribaculaceae bacterium
TTACGAAGAACTGCATCTCCATCTGCTCGAACTCGCGCATGCGGAAGATGAACTGACGTGCCACGATTTCGTTGCGGAAGGCCTTGCCTATCTGGGCGATGCCGAAGGGTATGCGCATGCGGCCGGTCTTCTGCACGTTGAGGTAGTTGACAAAGATGCCCTGGGCGGTCTCGGGACGGAGGTAAACCGTCATGGCGCCGTCGGCCGTGGAGCCCATCTCGGTCTTGAACATGAGGTTGAACTGGCGCACCTCGGTCCAGTTGCGGGTGCCGCTGATGGGGCAGACAATTTCCTCGTCAAGGATAATCTGACGCAGGGCGTCCAGGTCGTTGGCGTTCATGGCGTCGCTGTAGCGCTGGTGCAGAGCGTCGCGCTTGGCCTGAATTTCGAGGACGCGGGGATTAGTCTGGCGGAACATGGCCTCGTCGAACTTGTCGCCGAAGCGCTTGGCGGCTTTGGCCACCTCCTTGTTGATTTTCTCTTCGTATTTGGCAATCTGGTCCTCGATGAGGACGTCGGCGCGGTAGCGCTTCTTCGAGTCGCGGTTGTCGATGAGGGGGTCGTTGAATGCGTCGACGTGGCCCGAGGCCTTCCAGATGGTGGGATGCATGAAGATGGCCGAGTCGATGCCCACGATGTTCTCGTGCAGCAGGGTCATTGCCTCCCACCAGTAGCGCTTGATGTTGTTTTTCAGCTCTACGCCGTTCTGTCCGTAGTCGTAGACGGCGGCAAGGCCGTCGTAGATTTCGCTCGACTGGAACACGAAACCGTATTCCTTGGCGTGAGCCACTATTTTCTTAAAGACTTCGTCTTGTGTTGCCATTGTTATGTTGTTTTATGATTTGATTCTTGGGAATGAAGACTTATTTGTCTGCGCCTAAGGCGTTGTCGATAGCCGTAGCCAGCTGGTCGGGACAGCTTGTGCGCTTGAAGCCGCAGCGGGTGCCGCGGAGGCGCGAGGCGATGCGGGCGGCGTCCTCGCCTTCGACGAGCAGGCCTATGCCCTGCAGGTTGCCGTTGCATCCGCCGATGAAGCAGACGTTGTGCAGACGGCCCTCGGCGTCGATGTCGAAGTCTATCTGCTGCGAGCAGGTGCCGCTGGTTTTATGTGTGAAATGTGCCATGATTATATATAAAATATGTGCGGAGGTCACTGACAAGGACGTCAGACGCCTCTATTTCAATTTGCAAAGATAGTAAAAAATTTGGTAAATCGGTATATTTGGCCGATAGTCTGACAACAGTGCGGTTGTGGCGTGAAAAAATCAGGGCCGACACCCTGGCGGGTGCGGCCCTGAAGTATTGGGGAGGTGGGATTGTGTCAGCGGACGAACTTGGTGGCTGCGCCGTTGGCGACAGCGATGAAGGCACCGTGGCCGAGGCCGTCGGTGGCGACGCTCTGGCCGGCACGGAGGCTGACACTGAGGACGTTGGCGCCGTTCATGTCGTAAACCTTGACGGTGACGTCGCTGTTGGCGATGATGGCGTCGGCGGTGACGGTGATGTCGGCGGCGTTGACGTCGGCTACGATGTCGTTGACGCCGGCGGGCTTGTCAGAGCCCTCGAACTTGACGGGAACGCAACCGTAACCTACGGCACCGGGGATAACCATCTCCACGACGGGGTTGGCTTCGCCGAGTTTGATGCGCTTGATGCCCGACTGATGCAGGGGGTTGGCAGCGTCAAACTTCTCTGCCCAGTAGTAACGGCCCAGGAGCTGGTCGTCTTCTTTCTGAGCCTCGGTCTTCTCGGCTTCCTCGGCGGAGGGAGCGCGGTAGCACCAGTACATGTACTGCTTGTTCTCGTCGAAGCAGAGCTGCGAGATGCCGACGTGCTCGTTGGTTGACGAGCCCTCGTACTTGACGGGAGCGCCGTCGATGAGCTGGAGCTTGCTCTTGAGGGTGGCGATGTCACTGCCCGTGCCGAAGGCGATGAGGTCTTCGAGCGATATGCGGTAGAGACCGGCCTTGATCTGGTCGGCGCCGGTGCCGATGCGCTCGATATAGATGTACATCTGGCGGTTGGCCTCGTCAATGTTGAAAGTGGTGAAGATGGGGTTGACACCGGTCAGGAACTCGCTGTTCTCGGGTTTTTTGCCGGGCTTGGCCACGCTTTCGCCGATGTTGCTCTCCTTGAAGCGGTAGATGCCCTGGCCGTTGGTCTTCATGCCCAGCCAGAATTCGGGCTCGGCCTCGGGGTTTGCGGGGTCGGACGAGATGATGGACCAGCCGGCCTTGATGCAGCCGTAAGCCCAGGGGTTGTTGTAGAAGCCCATCCAGTTGTTCTCCATCCACGAGGGATAGTCCTGAGGAAGAGAGATGGCGTTGGCGGGAATCTTGAGGACAGCGACGTTGCGGTCGTTGACATAGAGTGTCTCATTGTATACGTCAAGCGAGAACGGGTCTTTGTAAGCGTTGTTGCCGGCATTGTCGAGAACTACGGCCTGGAAGATGTTGCCGCCGAGCTGCGAGATGTAGAAGAGCTTGCCGTCGCCTTCGGTGGCTGCGGTGGCGCTGTAAACGAACTTGACGCCTGCCGATGCGCCGTAAACGCGGTTGCTGAACTCGCGGAGCTGGAAGGTGTGGGGGACACCGCCGACGTCATACTTGGTGAACTCGGTGCGGTTCTTGTCGTAGGCGGCATAGATGTGCCCGTCTTCACCGGCGAAGTAGATACCGGCTGGCATGCCCATGTCGGTGGGGCCGGCGGCGATGTTCTCGTCACCTACGATGTTGAGGAAGCTCCAGCCGGCAGCCTGGCGGTATGCCTCTGCAAAGGCTGCGGGAACTTTGGCGGTTACGCCGGAGAAAGCGCTGGTGAAGACGCCGTCTGCCGTAGCGGCGGGACGGGCGGCGCCGGTGATGATGGTCTCGAGGCCTGCTCCGGTGAAGGCGTCGGCTTCGATGATGGCCAGGATGGGGCCGAGGTCAACCTGCTTGAGCGAGGTGCAGTTGTTGAAAGCGCGGGCCTTGACGGTGGTGACGGGGTCGTTGAGGACAACCTCGGTGAGGGCGCCGCAGTTGGCGGCGATGCCTTCGGGAACTTCCTGACCCGAGATGGTGAGTTTGGCTAGGCTTGCGCTGCTTGCGGCAACGTTTCGGCCTACGGTGCCTTTGACGGCGAGCTCGGTGATGCCGGTGCCGAAGAGCGAGTAGTCACCCCACTTTACGCAGTTGGGGAGGTCTACTTTCTTGAGGCCGGTGATGTTGTAGGCGGCGTATTTGGTGAGTTCCTCGTATGCGCCGGTGAGCTCGGTGACGGTGCCCATGGGAGCGATGGAGATGACGCACTTGCCGGCTTTGTCGGTAAGGATGTTGTCGGCAACCGAAGCGTAGGCCTTGTTTTCGGCTGCTACGGAAATCTTGGCCAGCGAGGAGCAGCCGTAGAGTGCGGCGTCGCCGATGGATGCCAGACCGGCGGGGATGGTGATGCCGGTGATGTCGCGGCAGTTGGCGAAGGCGTTGTTGCCGAGGACCTCGAGCGATGCGGGCAGGGTGATGTCACCGGCGAGACGGGTGTTTTCGAAGGCGTATGCGCCTATGCCGGTTATGGCGTCGGAGAGATTGATGTCGTTGAGGAACGAGCCCTGAAAAGCCATGGCCTGGATTTCGGTCACGCCGTCATGCAGGGTGACCTTGGTGAGGTCGGTGCAGTTGCGGAAGAGGCTCGAGGCGATGGATTTGACACCTGCGGGAACGGTGAACTCGGTGAGGCCGGTGCCCTCGAAGGCGTTGGCGCCGAGCTCGGTCACGGGAGCGGTGATGGTCAGCGAGGACAGCTTGCGGCTGTTCTGGAACATGGCGCTCTGTACGTTGTTGAAGTGTCCGCCCAGGACTACGGTGGTCAGGGGCTTGGCGTTGCGGAAAGGCTGCTCAGCGTTGGTGACAACGGCCATGGGGCGGTTGACCTCGACGGTGGCGAGGACTTCCCATGCCGAGGTACCGGCGGCGAAAGAACCCTGGGAGTAGTTGCCGAAGGCGCCTGCCTTGATGGAGATTTCCTTATCGCCGTCGGCGAAGACGAGTTTCTTCAGGCCTGTGCAGCCCATGATCTGTTTGTTGTCGAACTTGGTGACGCCTGCGGGGACGGTGAGCTCTTCAAGGCTCGTGCAGTTGGCGAAGCAGTTGCTGCCGAAGTCGACGATAGTTGAGGGGAGGGTCACTTTGGTGAGGTTGGAGCAGCCCTGACATACGCCGAGGGGAAGCTTGGTGACGGTCTCGGGGATGGAGACTGAGGTCACGCCGACCTGATCCTTGAAAGCGGCGGAGCCGAGAGCCACGACCTTGTAGGTATTGCCGTTGTACTCAAAGCCTGCGGGGATGACGATGTCGCCCGTATAGCTGGCGATTGTGGCTGCTCCTGTGTCGGTCAGCTTGGTACCTGCCTTCTGCACTGTGAGTTCCGTGGCCTTGGTGCCTGTGCCGGTTTTGTAGATAACACCCTCGTAGACGAAGGTTTCGGCATTGGCCATCAGACACGACACCCCAAGTACAAACGTAAGCGCGCTGCGCTTGACAAAAGTAGAGATGTTCATTTTGTTTGATTGGATTTTAGAGGTTTATAAGTAAAATTTGTATTTAGTTTTGTCTCTAAGTTGACAATGGGAATGGCTTTTATCTAAATTTAAGGTTTTGTTATATGTTGAGATTTTTTTTCAAGGTATAAATCTGAGGAAAAATTTCCGGGTGCGTATACGCACACAAATTGGAGTATGCAAAGATAATAATTAATTGGTGAACAATCAAAATAGCCGGTAAAAAATGTACTTGCTGTGAACGAATTTATTCTTCTGTGGTCATCAGATTTTGCGGAGGAATAAATAAAATGTAACTTTGCGGGCGAAAGACGCTGTTGAAAATGAAGCTGCATCCCAATAAAGTCCCGTATAAAGTGCCGATGCCCAATAATATGGGTGTCATGCGCTATATGCTGGCAATAGGTGTTGTGGTGGCGCATTATAACCTTCTGGCGGGTGCCGACTATTTTTTCCCGATATCGTCGTATGACTCCGTAGGAGGCTTTTTTGCTCTCAGCGGTTTTCTGGTGTACGGAAGCTATCTGCGTCGCCGGGAAAGGCATGAACGTCATAGCATTCTCGGCTATGTTAAGTCGAGGGCATTGCGAATTTTACCTGCATATTTTGCTACAGTGCTGTTTTTCGCCTTCGCTCTGGTGGCCGTCTCGTCGCTGTCGGCCGGAGAATACTTTGGTTCATGGCATTTCTGGAAGTATCTGGGCGCAAACCTATGCTTCGCCAACTTTCTGGAGCCGACATTGCCCGGCGTTTTCGAAGGTCTGGAGATGGAGGCTGTAAACGGGTCGCTGTGGACGATGAAGATAGAGTGGTTGCTCTACCTGTCCGTGCCGGTGACGGCATGGCTTGTATCAAAATCGCGCAACAGGGTTACTGCTGTACTGACGGGAGTCTATATGCTGTCGGCGGCCTGGCTGGTCGTGTTCAATATACTGCATGCCAACACGGGTCGAGAGGTGTATGACACCCTTGGACGTCAGTTCTTTGGACAGTTGTGCTATTTTTATGGCGGCGTGCTGGTATATTACTGGTACGATGTGCTGATGCGGCGTCGCTGGCTGGTGGCGGCTGTAGCACTTTTATGCTACCTTGCGCCATATTTTCTCGATTATGGACTCGGGCTTGTCCTGCGTCCTTTCGGTCTTGCTTACCTGATTATCATGCTGTCGATGACCGGACGCTGGGGTACATGGGAGGGCAAGCGCGACAATGTGTCGTACAATATGTATCTGCTGCACTGGCCATTGATACAAGTTCTGGCGTTCTTAGGCTTGCCGGCCACGCTGGGTACGGGAGCAACCTTTGCACTCATGCTTATTGCTTTGGTCGTGCTGTCTGTTCTGGTCGCGCAGTTTGTTGAGCGGCCCGTCAAGAAATTTTCGGTCCGCATAAGTCCGTTTAGCGGATGTTTTCGCGGACGCTGTCGATGAAGAATTTCATGGCGGCGGAGTCGCGGGACTCGATTAGTGAGCGCAGTTCCTGGAGTTTGGCGATTATGCCGTCGAGCTGGGCGGCGCTGTGGGGGTTGAAGAGGATTTCGGTGAGGAGATAGTCGTCCTCGCTCATCAGGCCGCGGGCGATGGCCATGTGGCGCTTGAAGGTGGTGCCGGGGGCGCTCTGGTGCTTCATCACTGCTCCGAAGGCCAGGGTGGAGGCGAAGGGGATACTGAGCGAGTAGGCGATGGTGAGGTCGTGCTCGGCAAAGGTGTATTCCTCGATGTGCAGGCGCAGGCGACGGTATAGATCGAGGAAGAAGACGCGTCCCAGATGGTCGCCCTCCTTGATTACGATGGCGTTCTCGTCGGCAAGGTTGCTGAGCGAGGCAAAGGTTGGGCCGAACATCGGGTGGGTGGACACGAAGGGATGCCCGCAGGAGGCGTAAAATTCGGGCAGGCCGGTCTTTACTGAGGCGATGTCGCTGAGGATGCACGACGGGGAAAGATGCGGCAGCACAGCCTCGAAGGCGGGAATGGTATATTTGACGGTGGCGGCGTTGATGACCATGGCGGGGTCGAAGGCATCGACTTCGGCCAGGTCGGAGAAACGCTGGACGTTGTAGGTGAAACGCAGCTTTTCGGGGTTGGGGTCGTAGACGGCGACCTCGTGGTCGAAGGACAGCAGGTCACTGAAGAAAGAGCCCATCTTACCGGCTCCGAGGATGAGGATTTTCATATAATTAGGATATAGACGCGGATGTGTCAAAATGGCAAGAGTGCTAATCCCTACATTGACATTTTTGTAACAATCCAATTTTTAATTTTCAATTACTCTTTGATGTCGTCGCCGTTGAGGATGTTAATCTGCTGGCGGACGGACTCTTCGTGGACGGCAGAGAGGACGGTGCGCATAAATTCGGCGCCCATGTGCATGTCCACGGCAGCCTTGACGCGGTCGTTCATGATGTCGCCGTAGCGTTTGGCCTGGACGACGGGCATCGAGTGCTCCTTTTTGTAGCGGCCAATCTCGCGGCAGACGCGCATGCGTCGGTTCAGCACCTCCAGAAGATCGTTGTCGATGCGGTCGATTTCGCGGCGCAGCATGGCCAGGTTCTCTGTGGTGGCGTGCTCCTCGCGCAGGACGAGAGTACTGAGGATGTAGTGCAGCGTCTCGGGCGTAATCTGCTGCGAAGCGTCACTCCAGGCGCAGTCTGGGTTGCAGTGGCTCTCGATGATGAGACCGTCGAAGCCCATGTCGAGGGCTTGTTGTGACAGCGGTGCTATCAGCTCGCGCTTGCCGCCGATGTGGCTGGGGTCGGTGATGATGGGCAGCTGAGGCAGACGGCGGCGCAGCTCCAGCGCGATGTGCCACTGGGGCAGGTTGCGGTAAATGTGGTGGCCGTAGGCCGTGAATCCGCGATGGATGGCTCCGAGACGGCGGATGCCGGCGTTGTAGAGACGCTGGAGGGCGCCTATCCACAGGTCGAGGTCGGGATTGACGGGGTTCTTCACCAGTACGGGACCGCTGAACTTGCGCTCGGCAAGGACGTCGGCAATCTCCTGCATGGCGAACGGATTGGCCGACGTGCGGGCGCCTATCCACAGAATGTCCACACCGGCGTCGATGGCGGCCTCGGCGTGGAAGCGGTTGGCGATTTCGGTGGAGGTGAGCATGCCGGTCTCCTCTTTGACGCGGTGCAGCCATGGCAGGCCCACGACGCCTACGCCCTCGAAACCTCCGGGGCGCGTGCGGGGTTTCCAGATGCCGGCGCGGAAAATCTTCACGCCGGAGTCCTTTAATTCGCGGGCTGTCTGCATCACCTGTTCCTCGCTCTCTGCCGAACACGGGCCGGCGATGATAATCGGATGCGGAACCTTGCCACTCTCCTTGTCTATGATAATAGGCTCAAGGCCTTCCATATTTATTTCTGCCATAGTGTAAAACGTTTTTTATTTTTGGGATGCGGCCGCGATGCGGCCGGCGGCCTCGCGGAGCTTTTCGGCGGGAGCGCAGAGGCTGATGCGGACGTAGCGGTCACCGTTTTCGCCGAAGATGAATCCGGGGGTGATGAACACACGGGCTTCGGCCAGGATGCGGTCGGCCATGGCCTCGCCGCTTGTCTCGCTGTCGGGGATGCGTCCCCACAGGAAGAGGCCCGACTGCGACGGGTCGATTCTGACACCCATAGCCGCCATAACCTCCTCGGCGGCGGCGCGGCGACGGCGGTATTCGGCGTTGAGCGCCCCGAACCAGTCGTCGCCCATGCTCAGGGCCTTTGCCGCGGCCAGCATGAGCGGTTTGAATTGTCCCGAGTCGATGTTGCTCTTGACTTTCAGTATATATTGTATGAACTCGGGCTTGCCGGCCACCATGCCCATGCGCCATCCGGCCATGTTGTGGGCCTTGGAGAGCGAGTTGAGCTCGACGGCGGTGTCGCGGGCGTCGGGCACCTCAAGGATGCTCATCGGCCTGTCGTTGAGGATGAACGAGTATGGGTTGTCGTTGACGATGAGGATGCCGTGACGGCGGCCGAAGTCGGCGGCACGCTCAAAGGTCTCGCGGCGGGCGCGGGCTCCGGTAGGCATGTGCGGGTAGTTCAGCCACATCAGCTTTACTCCCGACAGGTCGGAGGCCTCAAGGGTGTCGAAGTCGGGTTGCCAGCCATCCTTTTCAGTGAGAGGATACTTCACGATGTCGGCGCCGACGAGCTTGCTCACCGAGGTGTAGGTCGGATAGCCGGGGTCGGGCACAAGTACCTTGTCGCCGGGATTGAGAAAAGCCAGCGAGATGAAAGTGATGCCCTCCTTGGAGCCTGAGAGGGGCAGAATTTCTGTCGCCGGGTCGAGGGTGACGCCGTAGTAGCGGGCGTACCAGTCGGCGAAGGCCTTGCGTAGCTCGGGCACGCCTATGCCTAACTGGTAGCTGTGTGTGTCGGGGCGACGGGCCTGCGCACACAGCGTGTCTATGGCCTCGGCGGGAGGCATCATGTCCGGGCCGCCGATGCCCAGCGATATTATGTCGATGCCGCGGGCGTTGAGTGCCGCCACCTCTTTCATTTTGCGTTGCAGATAGTATTCGCCGACGCCGCTGAGGCGGTCGGCGGGCTTTATGGTGTTGCTCATAGCTGTTCGTCGGTTTTGAATTCGCGGTATTCGCCCAGCACGCGGAAATCTCTCAGGAGCGGGCGTATTGCCGAGATGGCCTGGCGGTAGCGGGTGATGTTGTCGAAGGTGACGTCGATGTAGAATCTGTATTCCCACTCGCGTCCTATCAGCGGCAGTGACTGTATCTTGCTGAGGTTGATGTCGTAGAACGAGAGGATGGCGAGAACACTTGACAATGCGCCCTTAGAATGGGGCAGGGTGAAGACTATCGAGGCCTTGTCGATGTCTTTGTCATCGTCTGTCGCATCGTGGCTCAGGGCCAGGAAGCGCGTGTAGTTGTGCTTGTTTGTCTCGATGCCGGCCTGCAGGATTTCCAGTCCGTAGAGGCGTGCTGCCAGCTCGCCGCAGACGGCGGCGACTCCGGTGCGGCCTGCCGCGGCAATGTCGCGCGCCGAACCGGCGGTGTCGAAATCCTCCACCATGCGCAGATGACGGTAGCCGCGCAGAAACTCCTCGCACTGCATGAGGGCCATGGGGTGCGAGTGTACCTCGCGGATGTCTGCGATAGTCTGGTCGGGCAGCGCGCACAGCACATGCGAGATGCGCATCTTCCACTCGCCGGTGACGGTGAGGCGCGAGCGGCGCAGAAGCTCGTGGTTGGGCAGGATGCTGCCTGCGATGGTATTGTCGATGGCCATTATCGCCGACAGTGTCGGGTCGGCCTCAAGCGCCTCGAACATGGCCGGGAACGTCTCGCATTCCACCGTGCTTACCTCCGCCGGCGCGTAGAACGAGCGTGCGGCGGCATCATGGAAGCACCCCGCGATGCCCTGGATGGCCACGCGCAAGGGCGTCTTTGCGTTGCCGCGAGTCTGTGCTTTATTCAGTCGGGGTTGGTCTTGCATTGAGATAATTACATAAGCATCCGCCTTCGTTTCGGAGCCGAAAGCGGACTATAGATATGCAAATATACGACAAATCCGTCATTAAGGCAACAAACAGGAGCAAAAAGGAGGCTGTGTCGTAATTAAGGTTTTACGGCGCAGCCTCTTTTTTTGCGTCTTG
>JBJEDC010000076.1:0-10087 GCA_051871645.1 Muribaculaceae bacterium
CAGTGCTCGAGCCATGTTTTTCGAATTATTTGAGTTTTATCGGACAGCAATAAAATTTAAGGCATTTGTCCTTAAAATGCAAGCATTTGTGCCGTTTTCTAAAATTAACGCCCGCAACCGGGCGGTGGCGGGCGTTGTAGGTGTTATGGATTGGGGGCCGTGTCGGTGTCAGACGTACATGGCTTCGATCTGGGCGGCGTAGTTGCGGTTGATGACGGGGCGGCGGAGCTTGAGGGTGTTGGTGAGCTCACCGGCCTGGATGGTGAACTCGTGGGGGAGGAGGGTGAAGCGTTTGATTTTCTCGAAGCCGGCGCGGTCGGCCTGGAGCTTTTCGATGCGGGCTTCGATGAGCGAGCGTATGTCTTTGTTGCGGATGAGGTCGGCGTTGGTGCGGAAGGCGATTTTCTTCTTGCGGGCGTATTCGCGCAGGGCGGCGAAGGCGGGGACGACTATGGCAGAGACGTATTTGCGCTGGTCGCCGATGATGGCCACCTGCTCGATGTAGCGGTCTTCGCCGAGGCGGCTCTCGAGCACCTGGGGGGCGATGTACTTGCCGTTGGAGGTCTTGAAGAGGTCCTTGATGCGCTCGGTGAGGACAAGGTCGCCGCGGGCGTCGAAGTATCCGGCGTCGCCGGTGCGGAACCATCCGTCATCGGTGAATGCGGCCTCGGTCTCGGCGGGTTTGTTATAGTATTCGCGCATGACGGTGGGGCCTTTGACCTGGATTTCGTTGTCCTCGCCGATGCGGCATTTTATCTCGGGCAGCAGGGTGCCCACGGTGCCGGGCTCCCATCCCGTGTAGGGGAAGCAGGTGACGGTGGCGGTGGTCTCGGACAGGCCGTAGCCGATCATGATGTTGAGGCCACAGGTCTGGAAGAACTCCACGATGCCGGCGCTGAGGGGCGCTCCGGCGGTGGGGAAGATGTTGGGGTTGGTGAAGCCGATGGCGCGGCGCAGCAGGCGGAAGACGCGCTTGTCGAAGAACTCGTACTCCCATTCGAGCACTTTGGGCACCTTGAGGCCCAGACGCCTGTAGTCGATGTTGCGGCGGTGGCCGACGTGGAGGGCGCGCTTGACCATCAGGCGCTTGAACCATGACATGTGCTGTATCTGGTCGCGGACGGCGGTGTGTACTTTCTCCCAGAAGCGGGGTACCGAGCACATGCAGGTGGGATGTGTCTCGGCCAGCGACTCCTGGATGACCTTGGGGTCCTCGTTGACGTATACTCGGATGCCGGCGTCGAGGCAGAAATAGGTCCATGCCTTCTCAAAGATGTGGCTGAGGGGCAGGAAGCATATCGACGTGTCCTCGTCCGACAGGCTGGTCAGCCGCTCGTGGTGCAGGCGCAGGCAGGCGTTGAAGCACGAGTGGGGCAGCACGGCGCCCTTGGGCTCGCCGGTAGTGCCGGAGGTGTAGATGAGGGTGGCGATGTCATCGGGGGAGGCCGCCGCCGTGCGCTCGGCCACGGCGCGCCGGCAGGCCTGCGAGGCTGCCGCGCCAAGGCCTTCGAGAGCCTCGAAGGTCATGATGTTGACGGTGCCGTCGGGGCTGAGGCCGTCGCCGATGTTGACGTTGCGGTCGATGACGATGATGTGGCGCAGACTCTTGCAGTCGGGGATGACCGAGAGCACGATGTCGAGCTGCTTCCGGTCGCCGACATAGATTATCGACGCGCGCGAGTCGTTGATGATGTACTTGACCTGGTCGGCGCTGGAGGTAGCGTAAATCGACACGGGTACAGCGCGGTTGGCGTATGCGGCGAAGTCGGAGATGAGGAATTCGGGGCAGTTTGCGCTGAAGATGGCCGTCATGCCCGTTTCGGGCAGGCCGAGGGTCTCGAGGGCGTATGCCACGTTGGCCGAGCGCTCGCGCAGGGTGTTCCACGTCAGAGGCTGCCATTGGCCGTCACGGCGTTCGTACATTGCCGCACGGTCGCCGTAGCGCGAGCATTGCCGCTCGATAAGTGTTGTCAGAATGTTGTTCATAAACCTGTCAAAGTGATTGTCGGGCAGAGGGTAAGAGAGAGGAAACGAGAGTGGAAGAGGGATGAATTTTCTGCCTGTGATAGGATTATCGAGGCAAAGTTAAGGCTTTGCGGCGAAAAAACGACGGAATGACAGAAAAATCGGCAGCCCGGTTAACAATCTTTTATAGGAGCAGCACTCGAAAACCGAAATTTCCGGGTGGGGGAGGGTCGCGGAATGGGATGTGGAATTGTCATGTAGGGACGCTTTAAAAAGCGTCCGCATCGGCAATGCAATCGGCCATCCGGGTGTGGACTACAATATGAACCCGCCTGTCCGTAGCGACGCCGCAGATGAGCCGTTATCACGCCGCCCCCTTATTTTTCGCGCATGAACACGTTAATGGGCGTGCCCGAGAAGTCCCACTTTTCGCGGATCTTGTTCTCGAGGTAGCGGCGGTAGGGCTCCTTCACCCATTGCGGGAGGTTGCAGAAGAAGATGAAGGTGGGCACCTGGGCACCCTTAAGCATCGTAACGTATTTGATTTTCACGAACTTGCCCTTGTTTGCGGGAGGAGGATAGGCGCCGATGACCTCGAGCATGTAGCTGTTGAGCTGCGAGGTGGGGATGATGCGGCGGCGGTTCTTGTAGACCTCGACGGCAGTCTCCACCACCTTGTAGATGCGCTGCTTGGTCATCGCCGAGGCAAAGATGATGGGGAAATCGGTGAAGGGGGCGAAGCGGTTGCGGATGGCCTCCTCGTAGTGGCGGATGGCGGCCACGGACTTGTCCTCGACGAGGTCCCACTTGTTGACCACGACCACCAGACCCTTCTTGTTGCGCTGGATGAGCGAGAAGATGGCGACGTCCTGGGCCTCGATGCCGCGCGTGGCGTCAATCATGAGGATGCAGACGTCGGAGGCCTCGATGGCGCGTATCGAGCGTATCACCGAATAGTATTCGATGTCCTCGTTGACCTTGTTTTTCTTGCGGATGCCGGCGGTGTCGACAAGGTAGAAGTCAAAGCCGAACTTGTCGTAGCGGGTGTATATCGAGTCGCGGGTGGTGCCGGCGATGTCGGTGACGATGTGGCGGTCCTCGCCGATGAAGGCGTTGATGAGGCTCGACTTGCCGGCGTTGGGGCGTCCGACGATGGCGAACTTGGGTATCTCCTCCAGCTGCTCGTCGCTGTCCTCGACGGGCGGCAGGTCCTTGACTACCTCGTCGAGGAGGTCGCCGGTGCCGTAGCCGTTGATGCCGCTGACGGGCCACGGGTCGCCCAGACCGAGCTTGTAGAACTCGGGCACGTTGTAGACCCACTCGTTGGAGTCGACCTTGTTGGCGACGAGGATGACGGGCTTTTTGGAGCGGCGGAGAATCTGGGCGACGTGGTCGTCGAGGTCGGTGACGCCGTTCATGGCGTCGACGACGAAGAGGATGACGTCGGCCTGCTCGATGGCCAGCTCGACCTGCTTGTTGATCTCGCCTTCGAAGATGTCCTCGCTGTTGACCACCCATCCGCCGGTGTCGACAATCGAAAATTCGCGTCCCTGCCAGTCCACCTTGCCGTACTGGCGGTCGCGGGTGGTGCCGGCGGTTTCGTCGACAATGGCCGTGCGGCTTTTGGTGAGGCGGTTGAAGAGGGTCGACTTACCCACGTTGGGGCGACCTACTATGGCTACTAATTGTCCCATGGTTGTTATGTTTTTTGCAAAATTACAAAAAAATGCGGAAAGCGGGTGCGCAAGGTGCGCCGGGAGGGAGATGTAATTTATGTAAGGCGTTTTGTATATGTAGCGTATACGGCCCGGTGCTCATTCGGTGTAGCCGAACTGGCGGAGCTTGTTCTCGCGGTTGCGCCAGTCGGGCTCTACTTTGACGAAGAGTTCGAGGTAGACGCTCTTGCCGAAGAACTGCTCTATGTCAAGACGTGCTTCCTTGCCTACTTTCTTGAGCTTTTCGCCGCCGCGGCCGATGATGATGCCTTTCTGCGAGTCGCGCTCGACGTAGATGACGGCCATGATGTGTATCGAGTGCTCCTTCTCCTCGAATTTCTCGACGAGCACCTCGACGGCGTAGGGAATTTCCTTATCGTAGTTGAGCAGGATTTTCTCGCGGATGATTTCGGTGACGAAGAAGCGTGCGGGCTTGTCGGTGAGGGCGTCCTTGCCGAAATAGGGGGCGTGTACGGGCAGCAGGCTCACGATGGTGTTGAGCAGGTTGTCGGTGTTGAAGCGCTCCTTGGCCGAGACGGGGAAGATGGTGGCGTTGGGGAGGATGCCCTTCCAGCGCTCGACAATCTTTTCGAGCTCGTCCTGACTCTTGACAAGGTCAATCTTGTTGATTACCAGCAGGACGGGCACTTTCTCCTTAGCCACCTTCTCCAGGAACGAGGCGTTCTTTTCGGGGCTCTCCACCACGTCGGTGACGTAGACCAGCACGTCGGCGTCGGTGAGTGCGCCCTCGCTCTGGGTCAGCATCGTCTCCTGCAGCTTGTACTTGGGGACGAGGACGCCGGGAGTGTCCGAAAAGACAATCTGGTAGTCGGGCGTGTTGACGATGCCCATGATGCGGTGGCGCGTGGTCTGGGCCTTGGAGGTTATGATGGACACGCGCTCGCCGACGAGGTCGTTCATCAGCGTCGACTTGCCGACATTGGGGTTGCCTACGATGTTGACGAAACCGGCGCGGTGCCCGGCTTTTGTTTCAGAGTTTTCCATTATACGGTGTTTTATGTCAGTTTAAGTAAGTTTTTCGGCTGTCCGGCGCGCTGTTTCGGCGCGGACATAACCGTGGCTTACTTAAAAACAAAAATAGCACAGTAAATGTGCTATTTGAGTGTAAAATTTTTTGTGAGCATGCACGGGCGCGTGCATCACATGTCCCAGACCAGGTACATGGCACCCCAGGTGAAGCCGGCGCCGAAGGCGGTGAGGATGAGCTTGTCGCCCTTCTTGAGGAGGTGCTTGTTCTCGTCCAGGCAGATGGGGATGGAGGCTGCCGACGTGTTGCCGGTGTGCTGGATGTTGACCAGCACCTTGTCCATGGGCACGCCGGCCTTCTGGGCCACGGCCTCGATGATGCGGAGGTTGGCCTGGTGGGGGATGAGGTAGCTGATGTCGTCGACGCTGAGGTTGTTGCGCTTCATCACTTCGAGGCTGCTGGTGAGCATGTCGGTGACGGCGTGCTTGTAGACGTGGCGGCCGTCCTGGAAGAGGTAGTGCCAGCCGTCATCGAGGGTCTGCTGGGTAGTGGGGTGTACCGAGCCGCCGCCTTTCATGACGAGGTAATCGAGACCCTGGCCGTCGACGTGAAGCACGGCGTCCTGTACTCCCATGCCGGGCTCGTCGGTGGGCTGCACCAGCACTGCGGCGGCGCCGTCGCCGAAGAGGGGGCAGGTCTGGCGGTCCTTATAGTTGATCATCGACGACATCTTTTCGGTGCATACTACCACGACGTTGCGGTAGAGACCCGAGCGGATGTAGGCGTTGGCGTCCTGCAGGGCGACGATGAAGCCGGCGCAGGCTGCCTGGATGTCGTAGGCGTAGCAGTGGTTGATGCCTGCCTTGTAAGTTATTACGGACGCTGTCGACGGGAAACGGTAGTCGGGGTTGGAGGTGGCGCAGATTACCAGCTCGATGTCATCGGGGTTGATGCCGGTGTTTTCGATAAGGCGCTTTACTGCGATGGCTCCCATGTAGGACGAACCGGTATTTTTCATGTGTAGGATGCGGCGTTCCTTGATGCCTACGCGTGTGGTTATCCACTCGTCGTTGGTGTCGACCATCTTCGAGAGCATGTCGTTGTCGAGGATGTCGTCGGGGAGATATGAGGCTATACCTGAGATGCGGGCGTTGGTCATGATGATCTCGTATGTGTGTTGGTGGGGGTGCTTTGTAATAAGAGGGGAGTGCAAGCGGGGGCTATACGTAAATGTAACCCGCACAGGCCGCAGAATGTTCTACAGCCTGTGTGGTTGTCCGTACGTTGACGCCGTGTCGGGCGTCATGCCGTCTGTCGGCGCAGCGGGTGCGTGTTTCAGAGGGCGGCGTCCTTTACGATGGCCTGGCGTCCGCGGTAATATCCGCATTCACCGCAAACGGTGTGGTAGATGTGCCAGTTGCCGCAGTTGGGGCAGAGAGCCAGTGTGGGTTCGATAGCCTTGTCGTGGGTGCGGCGCTTTGCGGTGCGGGTTTTGGATTGTCTGCGTTTAGGATGTGCCATTTTTCTTTAAGATGTGATATTGTTATTATTGTTGTTTCTATGTCGCTGCGGGGTGTCGGTCTGTCGGCGGCGTGCCTTCGGAAGTCCGGCCAGGCGGACGGCGTGCCGTGACAGCTCCCGCGGTATGTTGTCAGTCTTCGTATTCCTCCTCGTCCCTTTCGCCGCCGCTCTCGGCGTTGAAATCCTGCAGGGCCGCCCAGCGTGGGTCGGAGGGCGCGGGTCCGCTTTCTTCGTCACCTCCGGCATCGTCGTCATCGATGCCGTCCATCAGGTCGTTCTCCAGCTCGGCGTCCTCGTCGTTCTTCGAGGCCACGCGGTGCTTGCGCAGCATCGCCGTCATCTGGCGGTTGCACTTGCCCAGCGGGTGGACGTGCTTGATGGGTATCGCCAGCGAAACGGTGTCGTAGATCATGTAGGCCACGTTGAGCTCGTTCATATTCGAGGGTATCTCGATGAGCTCGTCCGAGTCGTCGGCAAAGGTGTCGCCGTAACGTACTTCGATGTGGTACGAGGCGTCGATGGGCCAGGGCATCTCCTCAAGGCAGCGGTCGCACTGGACGGTGACCTCGCCGGTGATGTGGAAGGTGACGTCGTAGATGTCGCCGTTGTATTTGACCTCGACGTCGCACTTGAGGCTGGCGTCGCGGATGTCGCTGCTCTCCATGTCTTCGAAGAACTTCTTGTCAGGAGCGAACTCGAAGTGGTGGGTGCCTTTGGGGAGCGACTTGAGGGGAAGGGTGAATTTGGTGAATTTGCCCATTTTGCGGATGAGAAGAAAGAGTTGAGAGGTGTTGTTTCATGCGGGGCCTCGGGCCATTCGGCGGCGGTTGTCTCGCCCGGGAAAACCCTGGCGGAGACTGACACCGAAAAGGCCACACGGAAAAGCCCGTGCGGAGCGCCTCGGTAAAAAACTGTGCAAAGTTAGGATTTTTCCCCCTAACAAGCAAATAACAGGCAAACTTTTGTCTGTTTTTTCAAAAATTGAGTGTTTGACGCTGTCGCGAAAAAGTCGTACCTTTGCACTACATATTAAGGTATAGACAAAATGGGACGACTGATGGCTATCGATTTCGGACGCAGGCGGTGCGGCATCGCCGTCACCGACAGTCTGCGCCTGGTGGCCAATCCGCTGGAGACGGTGGAGACGGCCCGGCTGTCCGACTTTGTGAGCGCATACATTGCCGCCGAGGGCGTCGACGCCGTCATCGTGGGCCGTCCGCGCCAGATGAACGGCAGCGACTCGGAGTGCATGCGCTATCTCACCCCGGCGATAAACCGTCTGCGCAAGCTCATCGCCCCCGTGCCGGTGATTTTCTTCGACGAGCGTTTCACGTCGGTACTGGCCCACAAGGCCATGCTCGACGGCGGCATGAAGAAGATGGCGCGGCGCGACAAGGCGGTGGTGGACCGCATCTCGGCCTCGATAATCCTCAACGACTACCTGTCGTCAAGGCAGGCGTCGGAGGACGCCGTGTCCGACAGATGAGCGACCGGCGGTGCTTTTGTCTGCCCTTGATTACCAAGCAACTAACAAAAGACAATATAGATGAAACTTCCTGTTTATATGTATGGTCATCCCGTGCTGCGTGAGGTGGCCGAAGATGTGCCCGAGGACTTCGAGGGTCTGCAGAAGCTGGTCGATGACATGTTCGAGACGATGTACGACTCGGAGGGCGTCGGCCTGGCGGGTCCCCAGATTGGCAAGAGCATCCGTCTGGTGGTGATAGACGCCGACCCGGTGGCCGACACTTTCCCGGAGTGCGCGGGCCGCAAGCTGGTGCTCATCAACCCGGAGGTGGAGGTGCTCGACGGCGACCCCGTGAGCCGCTCGGAGGGCTGCCTGTCGCTGCCCGGCATAGCCGAGGACGTCAAGCGCGTCGAGCACATACGCCTGCTGTGGACCGACGAGAAGGGCGAGGAGCACGACGAGGTGATGTCGGGCTTCCTGGCGCGTATCGTCCAGCATGAGTGCGACCACCTGGAGGGCCACGTCTTCATCGACCATGTGCCCGCCATCCGCCGCGCCCTCATCCGCGGCAAGCTCAACAACATCGTCCAGGGCAAGGTCCGCTGCGACTACCGCGCCGTGTTTGCCCCACGCAAGCGCAAGTGAGGCACTGACGCCCAATTTTTTAACTTATCAACCACACTGACAATGGCTGACGATAAAAAGATTATTTTTTCCATGGTGGGGGTGTCAAAGACCTATCCCCCGCAGAAGCAAGTGCTTAAAAATATTTACCTGTCGTTTTTCTACGGCGCCAAAATCGGCATCATCGGCCTCAACGGCTCGGGAAAATCGACGCTGCTGAAAATCATCGCCGGTATCGACAAGTCGTACCAGGGCGAGGTGGTGTTCTCGCCGGGTTACTCGGTGGGCTACCTCGAGCAGGAGCCTAAGCTCGACCCTGGCAAGACCGTCATCGAGGTAGTGCGCGAGGGCGTGCAGCCCATCATGGACATGCTGGCCGAATACGACAAAGTCAACGAGGCCTTCGGTGACCCCGACGCCGACTTCGACGCCCTCCTGGCACGCCAGGCCGAGCTGCAGGACAAGCTCGACGCCGCCGACGCCTGGAACATCGACTCGAAGCTGGAGCGCGCCATGGACGCCCTCCAGTGCCCGCCCGACGACCAGCAGATCGACACCCTCTCCGGCGGCGAGCGCCGCCGCGTGGCCCTCTGCCGCCTGCTCCTCCAGCAGCCCGACGTGCTGTTGCTCGACGAGCCTACCAACCACCTCGACGCCGAGTCGATTGACTGGCTGGAACAGCATCTGCAGCAGTATCCCGGCACCGTCATCGCCATCACCCACGACCGCTACTTTCTTGACCACGTGGCCGGCTGGATTCTCGAGCTCGACCGCGGCGAGGGCATACCCTGGAAGGGCAACTACAGCTCGTGGCTCGACCAGAAAACCAAGCGCATGGCCCAGGAGGAGAAACAGGCCTCGAAACGCCGCAAGACCCTTGAGCGTGAGCTCGAATGGGTGCGCATGGCTCCCAAGGCACGCCAGGCAAAGGGCAAGGCCCGTCTCAACAGCTACGACAAACTTCTCAACGAGGACCAGAAGCAGAAGGAGGAGCGCCTCGAAATCTTCATCCCCAACGGCCCGCGCCTCGGCAACAAGGTCATCGAGGCCCATGGCCTGGCAAAGTCGTTCGGCAACAAGAAGCTGTTCGAGAACCTCGACTTCGTCCTCCCGCCCAACGGCATCGTCGGCGTCATCGGTCCCAACGGCGCCGGCAAGACAACGCTCTTCCGCCTCATCATGGGCCAGGAGAAGGCCGACGCCGGCAACTTCGAGGTCGGCGAGACCGTCAAGGTGGCATACGTTGACCAGCGCCACCACGACCTCGACCCCGAAAAGACCGTCTACCAGGTCATCAGCCAGGGTGTCGAGTCGTTCCGCATGGGCGGCCGCGACGTCAACGCCCGCGCCTACCTGTCCAAGTTCAACTTCACCGGTGCCGACCAGGAAAAGAAAATCGGCGTCCTCTCCGGCGGTGAGCGCAATCGCCTGCACCTCGCCATGGCGCTGAAGGAGGAGGGCAACGTCATCCTCCTCGACGAGCCCACCAACGACATCGACGTCAACACGTTGCGCGCCCTTGAGGAAGGCCTTGACGACTTTGCCGGCTGCGCCGTTGTCGTCAGCCACGACCGCTGGTTCCTCGACCGCATCGCCACACACATCCTCAGCTTCGAGGGTGACGGCAAAGTTGTCTATTACGAAGGCTCGTACAGCGACTACGAGGCCTGGAAAGTCGCCAACAACGACGGCAAGCCTCTCCCCCGCCGCCGCTACCGCAAACTGATGGAATAAATCCCGGCTCTATAACAGGAGGCTGTGTCAAAATAGGCATAGCCTCTTTTTATAACCTGTTGTAAAACATAA
>JBJEDC010000077.1:0-9881 GCA_051871645.1 Muribaculaceae bacterium
GGCGGTTGTTGCGGATGATGACACGACGGTAGAGGTCGTTGAGGTCGGAGGTGGCGAAGCGGCCGCCGTCCAGGGGCACGAGAGGACGCAGTTCGGGCGGGATGACAGGCACGGCCTGGAGAATCATCCACTCGGGTTTGTTGCGTCCGCGGCTTGCACGGAAGCTCTCCACGACCTGGAGGCGCTTGAGGGCCTCGGTCTTGCGCTGCTGCGAGCCGTCGGTGTCGGCCTGGTGGCGCAGCTGGTAGGAGAGGTCGTCGAGGTTGATGTCCTTGAGGAGGTCGTAGATGGCCTCGGCGCCCATCTTGGCGACGAACTTCTCGGGATTGCCATCCTCAAGCAGCTGATTGCCTTCGGGCAGCCGGTCGAGACGGTCGAGATATTCGTCCTCGGTGAGCAGGTCGAGGCGCTCCAGGTCCTCGAAGGGTCCCGGATTGATTACAACATAGCGCTCATAGTATATGATGGAGTCGAGTTTCTTGGAGGGCAGGCCCAGCAGGTATCCGATTTTGTTGGGGAGCGAGCGGAAATACCAGATGTGAGCCACGGGCACCACAAGCTTGATGTGGCCCATGCGTTCGCGGCGCACTTTTTTCTCGGTGACCTCTACGCCGCAGCGGTCGCAGACAATGCCTTTGTAACGGATGCGCTTGTACTTGCCGCAGTGGCACTCGTAGTCCTTGACAGGACCGAAGATGCGCTCGCAGAACAGGCCGTCGCGCTCGGGCTTGTAGGTGCGGTAGTTGATGGTCTCGGGCTTGAGCACTTCGCCGCTCGATTTCTCGAGAATCTCCTCAGGCGAAGCGAGGCCGATGGTGATTTTCGTGAAACCGGTTTTGGTTTTTACGTCTTTTCTAAAAGCCATATTTTGTGTTCTGTGTCTTTTGCTGAATTATATGGAGGAGAGGAGGTAGATATCTGTAAGGCCGGGGCTCCGGGGCTGTCGCCGCCGGAGCCGGGGCCGCTTGAGTATGTTTACTCGAGGTTGATGCTCAGGCCCAGGCCGCGAAGCTCGTGCAGAAGCACGTTCAGCGACTCGGGGATGCCGGGAGTGGGCATGGGGTCGCCCTTGACGATGGCCTCGTAAGCCTTGGAGCGGCCGTTGACGTCATCCGACTTGATGGTGAGGATTTCCTGGAGCACGTGCGAGGCGCCGAAGGCCTCAAGTGCCCATACCTCCATCTCACCGAAACGCTGGCCGCCGAACTGTGCCTTACCGCCCAGAGGCTGCTGGGTGATGAGGGAGTACGGGCCGATGGAGCGGGCGTGCATCTTGTCCTCGACCATGTGTCCGAGTTTGAGCATGTAGATGACGCCGACGGTGGCGGGCTGGTCGAAGCGCTCGCCGGTATTGCCGTCGTAGAGGTAGGTCTTGCCGTAGCGCGGCAGGCCGGCCTTGTCGGTCCACTCGTTGAGGTCGTCGAGGGTTGCGCCGTCGAAGATGGGCGTGGCGAATTTCTCGCCCAGCTCGCGGCCGGCCCATCCGAGGACAGTCTCGAAAATCTGACCCAGGTTCATACGCGAAGGCACGCCCAGGGGGTTCAGGCAGATGTCGACGGGAGTGCCGTCGGCGAGGAAGGGCATATCCTCCTGACGCACGATGCGCGAGACGATACCCTTGTTGCCGTGGCGGCCTGCCATCTTGTCGCCGACGCCGATTTTGCGCTTCTTGGCGATGTAGACCTTGGCAATCTTCATGATGCCGCTGGGAAGCTCGTCACCGATGGAGATGTCGTACTTCTTGCGGCGCTGCTCGGCCTCGATTTCCTTGGCGCGGCGCAGGTAGTTCTGTATGGTCTGGTGGATGAGTTCGTTCTTGTGGGCGTCCTCGGTCCAGTTGCTGATGTTGAGTGTGTCGTAGTTGAGACCGGCGAGCACGGCGGGGTCGAAAGAAGCGCCCTTCGGGATGAGCTCGGTGCCCATGAAGTCGGTGACACCGTTGCTGACCAGACCCTTGGTGAGGGTGGTGAGCTTCTCGACGAGCTGTCCGTTGACCTCGGCGAGCTGCTCCTCGTACTTGGCGTCGATGAGGGGGAGCTGAGCCTGGACGGACTTGTTGCGGCCGCCTTTCTTCTCGACGCGCTGGAAGAGGTTGGTGCCGATGACCACGCCCTTGAGCGAGGGAGATGCCTTGAGCGAGGCGTCCTTGACGTCGCCGGCCTTGTCGCCGAAGATGGCGCGCAGCAGCTTCTCTTCGGGAGTGGGGTCGCTTTCGCCCTTAGGCGTAATCTTACCGATCATGATGTCGCCGGGAACGACGTGGGCGCCTACGCGGATGATACCGCCCTCGTTGAGGTCCTTGGTGGCGTCCTCGCTGACGTTGGGAATATCGTTGGTAAGCTCTTCCATGCCACGCTTGGTCTCGCGCACTTCGAGCGAATATTCGTCGACGTGTACCGAGGTGAGGATGTCCTCACGCACCATGCGCTCGTTGAGCACGATGGCGTCCTCGTAGTTGTAACCCTTCCAGGGCATGAAGGCCACCTTGAGGTTGCGGCCGAGTGCCAGCTCGCCGTTTTCGGTGGCGTAGCCTTCGGTGAGGATGTCGCCTTTGTGTACGCGCTGACCGCGGTTGCAGATGGGGCGCAGGTCGATGGTAGTGCTCTGGTTGGTCTTGCGGAACTTGGGTATGATGTATTCCTTGACGGGACCTTCGAACGATACGAAGTCCTCCTCCTCGGTGCGGTCGTAGCGGATGCGGATGGTGTCGGCGTCGACAAACTCGACGACGCCCTCGCCCTCGGCGACAATCTGGGTGCGCGAGTCGCGGGCCAGCTGGGCCTCGATGCCGGTGCCGACGATAGGAGCCTCGGAGCGCATCAGAGGCACGGCCTGACGCATCATGTTAGAGCCCATCAGCGCGCGGTTGGCGTCGTCGTGCTCGAGGAAGGGGATGAGCGATGCGGCGATGGAGGCAATCTGCATGGGCGACACGTCCATGAGCTGTACCTCGTCGGGCGAGACTACAGGGAAGTCGGCCTCGAGACGGGCCTTTACCTTGTTGTTGCGGAAGGTGCCGTCGTCGTTGAGTTCGGCGTTGCCCTGGGCGATGATGTTGCCCTCCTCGATTTCGGCGGTCATGTAGACCACCTCGTCGTTGTTGAGGTTGACCTTGCCGTTCTCGACCTTGCGGTAGGGAGTCTCGATGAAGCCGAGGTCGTTGATCTTGGCGTATACGCAGAGGCTGCTGATAAGACCGATGTTGGGGCCTTCAGGAGTTTCGATAGGACACAGGCGGCCGTAGTGGGTGTAGTGTACGTCACGCACCTCGAAGCCGGCGCGCTCGCGGCTCAGACCACCGGGGCCAAGGGCCGACAGACGGCGCTTGTGGGTGATTTCGGCCAGCGGGTTGGTCTGGTCCATGAACTGCGACAGCGCGTTGGTGCCGAAGAAGGTGTTGATGACCGACGAGATGGTCTTGGGGTTGACCAGCTCGACGGGGGTGAAGGTCTCGTTGTCGCGCACGTTCATGCGCTCCTTGATGGTGCGGGTCATGCGGGCAAGGCCGATGGCGAACTGGTTGTACAGCTGCTCGCCTACGGTGCGCACGCGGCGGTTGGACAGGTGGTCGATATCGTCCACATCGGCCTTAGAGTTGATGAGCTCGATGAGGTACTTGATAATCGAGATGATGTCCTCGCGTGTCAGCACAGTCTTGTCCATTGGGATGTCAAGATTGAGCTTCTTGTTGATGCGGTAGCGGCCTACGTCATCGAGGTCGTAGCGCTTCTCGCTGAAGAAGAGGTTGGTGATGACCTCGCGGGCGCTGTCCTCGTCCGGCGGCTCGGCGTTGCGGAGCTGACGGTAGATGTAGGCGATGGCCTCCTTCTCGGAGTTTGTGGGGTCCTTGCCCAGGGTGTTGTATATGATGGCATACTCGCTGGCGCTGACGTCCTCCTTGTGGAGCAGGATGGTGGTCACGCCGGAGTCGATGATGCTCTGGATGTTGTCTTCGGTGAGCTCGCTCTCGCGGTCGAGGATGACCTCGGTGCGCTCGATGGTGGTAACCTCGCCGGTGTCCTGGTCGACGAAGTCCTCGTCCCAGCGCTTGAGCACACGGGCGGCGAGCTTGCGGCCGACGGCCTTCTTGAGGTTGGTCTTGTTGACCTTGATTTCCTCGGCGAGTCCGAAGATTTCGATGATGTCCTTGTCCGACTCAAGACCGATTGCGCGCAGCAGGGTTGTCACGGGCAGTTTTTTCTTGCGGTCGATGTAGGCGTACATCGTGTTGTTGATGTCAGTGGCGAATTCTATCCAGCTGCCGCGGAAGGGGATGATGCGGGCGCTGTACAGCTTGGTGCCGTTGGCGTGCACGCTCTGGCCGAAGAATACGCCGGGAGAGCGGTGGAGCTGCGAGACGACGACGCGCTCGGCGCCGTTGATGACGAAGGTGCCCTTCTCGGTCATGTAAGGGATGGGGCCGAGGAAAACATCCTGGATCACGGTATCGAAATCTTCGTGGTCGGGGTCAGTGCAGTAAAGTTTCAGTTTGGCTTTAAGGGGCACGCTATAGGTCATGCCGCGCTCGAGACACTCTTCGATGGTGTAACGCGGGGGATCCACATAGTAGTCCAGAAATTCGAGAACAAAGCTGTTGCGGGGGTCCTTGATGGGGAAGTTCTCGGCAAAAACCTTGTATAAGCCTTCGTTATTACGTTGTTCGGGGGGCGTGTCCAGTTGGAAGAAATCGTGGAAAGACTTGAGTTGTACATCCAGGAAGTCCGGGAATGCCAGTGGGTTCTTTACCGACGCAAAATTGACACGTTTTTTATTTTCAGGAACTGACATCTATTGTAATTAAAAGGTGTGTGGGGTAGGGAGAGATAATGCGGTTTGGTTGGTTATGCAGCGGCAACATGAATAAGCCTTTTACCGTAAGCGATGCGTCCAATGACGTCGCCTGCCGGATTTCGGGCCCGGTCTTGTGCCTGACCTATTGGAATGCGGGTCGCCCCCGGACGCTTTGCCGTTGGCCGCTTCGGACGCGCGGTATGTGTCGCCGTTAGCCTGTAATGACCTGAAAAGGCGCGCTGTCAACACGTTGACAGGCGTCAGTCACGGTGGCTGGAAATAAATGGCACAAAAGGTTAAGAAAGACCCTTTACGGGCTTTCTTAACCTATTAACCTGAATATCAGGCTGTATTACTTCAGCTCGACTTCAGCGCCGGCCTCTTCGAGTTCCTTCTTCAGGTTCTCGGCCTCTGCCTTGGGCAGACCTTCCTTGACTACGCCGGGAGCGTTGTCAACGAGTTCCTTAGCCTCTTTCAGGCCAAGACCGGTGAGTTCTTTAACCTTCTTGACAACCTGCAGCTTGGCTGCGCCGGCTGACTTGAGGACTACGTCGAAGTTGGTCTTCTCCTCTTCGGCGGGAGCACCGGCGGCGGGACCGGCGGCAACAGCTACAGCTGCGGCGGCGGGCTCGATGCCATATTCTTCCTTGAGGATCTGAGCGAGTTCGTTTACTTCTTTAACTGAGAGGTTTACGAGTTGTTCTGCAAAAGCTTTTAAATCTGCCATTGTAGTAAGTATTTATTTGTTTTTGTTTTTACTTGTTTTGATTAATTCATCCCATGCCCTGACAGGAGCGGGATGCTTCCTTATCGGAGGTCACTTGCTTGTTCAGGATGCCCTTGGCAGGCCGTAGTGCCGTATGAGGCACCTTGCGGCCGCGTCGCGGGCGGAATGAATCAGTCTTCCTTCTTCGACAGGGTTTCGAGGATACCGTGGAGCTTGGTACCACCCGAGGTGAGAGCGCTGATGACGTTCTTGGCCGGCGACTGCAGCAGAGCCACAACATCGGCGATGAGTTCGTTCTTGCTCTTGATGGATGCCAGTGCGTCGAGTTGGTCGGCGCCGACATAGACGGTCTCTTCAACGTATGCGGCCTTCAGAGCGGGCAGTGTGTCGCCCTTCTTGACGAAATCCTTGAGCAGCTTTGCGGGTGCGTTGCCTACGTTTGTGCACATCAGCGAGGTGGAGCCGTGGAGGGCGCCGTAAAGCTCGCTGTAATCGCCTTCCCTGGCCTCGAGGACGTGGTGGAGAAGCGAGTTCTTCACTACCATCAGCTTGATGCCGGCCTTGAAGCAGGCACGACGGAGGTCGGAGGTGCGCTCGGCGTCGAGGCCGGCGGTCTCCACGAGGTAGAAGCCGCTGTACTCGTCGAGAGTCTTGGCGATTTTTTCGATTACTAAGCCTTTATCTTCTTTTTTCATTGTATTCAGTGTTTTTAAGAGGATTAAGCGTCGATTGACTTGGTGTCAATCTTCACGCCCGGGCTCATGGTTGTCGAAAGGTAAATGCTCTTGAGGTAAGTACCCTTTGCGGTAGCGGGTTTGAGCTTGATCAGGGTGTTGACAAACTCGCGGGCGTTGTCGCTGATCTGCTCGGCGGTGAAATTCACCTTGCCGATCGAGCTGTGAACGATACCGTTCTTGTCGACCTTGAAGTCGATCTTACCCTTCTTGACCTCCTCGACGGCCTTGGCCACATCGGGAGTCACTGTGCCGCTCTTGGGGTTAGGCATCAGGCCGCGGGGACCGAGGATACGGCCGAGAGCACCGATTTTACCCATTATCTGGGGCTGGGTGATGATGACGTCGACGTCGGTCCAGCCGCCTTTGATCTTGTTGATGTATTCGTCGAGACCTACATAGTCTGCTCCGGCAGCCTTGGCTGCTTCTTCCTGGTCGGGATTGCAGAGAACCAGCACGCGGACAACCTTACCGGTGCCGTGAGGCAGGGTAACGACGCCGCGGACCATCTGGTTGGCCTTGCGGGGGTCTACGCCCAGACGCACGTCAATGTCGACAGAAGCGTCAAACTTGGCATAGTTCACGTCCTTGACTTTGGCAGCACCTTCAGCGACGCTGTATGCCTTCCCTGCTTCAATCTTCGACAAAGCAATCTTCTGGTTTTTTGTAAGTTTAGCCATTGCGATCGATTTTATTAGTTATTTGCGGGGAATTCGCCGGTGACTGTGATACCCATGCTGCGCGCCGTGCCGGCAACCATACGCATGGCCGACTCTACTGTAAAGCAGTTAAGGTCGGGCATCTTGTCGTTTGCAATCTCTTTGACCTGGTCCCAGGTAATCGAAGCGACCTTCTTGCGGTTAGGCTGAGCCGAGCCGCTCTTGACCTTGCTTACTTCCTTGAGCTGCACTGCCACGGGCGGGGTCTTGACGATGAAGTCAAAGCTCTTGTCGCTGTAGTAGGTGATGACTACGGGAAGTACCTTACCGGCCTTGTCCTGGGTGCGGGCATTGAACTGCTTGCAAAACTCCATGATGTTGATGCCCTTCGAACCCAGAGCGGGACCTACGGGAGGCGAGGGGTTGGCCGCACCGCCTTTGATTTGCAGTTTAATCTGTCCAGCAATTTCTTTAGCCATTGTGTTTAAACTTAATTGTGTAATAAAAAGCGCGAACATGAGCGCAAGCGCACAAATCACCGCCGCTCCTGCCTCATGGGGACCGTAACATCCTCACAGGAGCCGCGCTGACGGCTTACTCTCGCTCTACCTGCGAATTCTCAAGCTCCATCGGGGTCTTACGCCCGAAGATCTTGACGCTGACCTTCAGCTTCTTCTTTTCAGGGAAGACTTCCTCGACTACGGCAGAGAAGCCGTTGAACGCGCCGTCGATGACCTTGACGGTCTCGCCGACAACGTAGTCGTTGACGCCCTCTTCGGTGGCATCGGCAAAGCTGTCGGCAACGCCCAGCATGCGCATCACCTCGTTTTCGCGCAGGCGCTCGGGAGCCGAGCCCTTCTCACGTCCGCGAAGGAAATCGATGACGTTGGTGGTGTTGCTGAGGTCCTGAATGACCTTGCCGTTGAGATTGCAGTCGACGAAGACATAACCCGAGTAGAGGTTGCGCTCCTTGACCACCTTCTTGCCGTTGCGCACGGTCAGTACCTTCTCGGTAGGTATCAGCACCTGAAAAACGTCGTTGCCCAGGTCGGTGTTCTGGCACAGTGCGTCCAGCGTTTCCTTTACCTTGGCCTCTTTTCCGGAGATGGCACGGAGCACGTACCACCCTCTCTGTTGTTCTGACATTGTTACCTAACTGTTATAAGGTTTGCTGACCAACGCTTACTTACCGCCGAAACTGTAGATGAAGTGCATGAGGTTGTCGACAATCTGGTCCATGGCAAATATAATCAGTGCGATTATGACGGAAGCAACCATGACGATGAGAGCCGACTTCAGCAGCTGTTTCTTGGTAGGCCAAGAAGTCTTATAACGCAGTTCGTCATAAGACTCCTCGATATTCGTAATCAGTTTTAATTTTTTCATCTTATGTATTTTTTTGCACGGGAAGAAAGACTCGAACTCTCGACACCCGGTTTTGGAGACCGGTGCTCTACCAACTGAGCTATTCCCGTGTGTAAAAACCGGCCGCGGCCTCATGCTCGCGCCTGCGGCGCGGCCGGTTTTTTATCGATATACCTCCTGGAGGGTATTATTCGAGAATCTCGGTGATCTGGCCCGAACCTACGGTGCGGCCGCCCTCACGGATGGCGAAACGCAGACCCTTGTCGCAAGCTACGGGAGTGAGCAGCTTAACCTTAATCTCAACGTGGTCGCCGGGCATTACCATCTCTACGCCCTCGGGGAGAGTGATCTCACCGGTAACGTCAAGAGTACGGATGTAGAACTGGGGACGGTAGTTGTTGTGGAAGGGAGTGTGACGGCCACCCTCTTCTTTCTTGAGGATGTAGACCGAAGCCTTGAACTCGTCGTGAGGCTTAACGACGCCCGGGTGGCAGATTACCATACCGCGCTTGATGTCCTTCTTGTCGATACCGCGGAGGAGCAGACCTACGTTGTCGCCGGCCTCACCCTGATCGAGGAGCTTGCGGAACATCTCGACGCCGGTAACGGTCGACTTCATGTCGGCGCCCAGACCCATGATCTGAACTTCGTCACCTACTTTGACAACGCCGGTTTCGATACGGCCGGTAGCAACGGTGCCGCGACCGGTGATTGAGAAGACGTCCTCGACAGGCATCAGGAAGGGTTTGTCGATATCGCGGGGAGGCAGGGGAATCCAGGTGTCAACAGCGTCCATGAGTTCCATTACCTTAGCTTCCCACTGGGGTTCGCCGTTGAGGGCGCCGAGAGCGGAACCGCGGATGATGGGGGTGTTGTCGCCGTCATACTCGTACTGGTCGAGCAGCTCACGCATGTCCATCTCTACGAGCTCGAGCATCTCCTCGTCGTCGACCATGTCGCACTTGTTGAGGAAGACAACGATGCGGGGAACGTTCACCTGACGGGCGAGAAGGATGTGCTCGCGGGTCTGGGGCATGGGGCCGTCGGTGGCGGCAACCACGATGATGGCACCGTCCATCTGGGCAGCACCGGTAACCATGTTCTTCACATAGTCAGCGTGGCCCGGGCAGTCAACGTGAGCGTAGTGACGGTTTGCGGTCTCGTACTCGACGTGAGCGGTGTTGATAGTTATACCACGCTCTTTCTCCTCGGGAGCGTTGTCGATCTGGTCGAACGACTTAACCTCAGAGAGGCCTGCCTTGGCAAGAACGGTGGTGATAGCAGCGGTAAGGGTGGTTTTGCCGTGGTCGACGTGACCGATCGTACCGATGTTTACATGGGGTTTAGTTCTTTCGAATTTCTCTTTTGCCATAACTGGTATCTTTAATTTTGATTAATGATTTGGCGTTTTATCAAAAAGACGCCTGCGGCGAATGCCGTGCATGCCGTCGGCGTCTTCGTTATGTGGTTAACTTTTTTCCAAACCGACGCCTCGATAATGACCGAGCACTATCGGGGCTGTCAACCGGATTGCCGGTGGGTGGAAATCGTTGAGCCGATGGCGGGATTTGAACCCGCGACCTCTTCCTTACCAAGGAAGTGCTC
>JBJEDC010000078.1:0-9123 GCA_051871645.1 Muribaculaceae bacterium
GTGAGATTTACGAGATTAATTCCGAGGACGGCACAGTGTGTCCCGATGAATCATGCGATATTCGTGTTGACGGTTTAAGACTATACTGTAATCAAAAATCAAATGATTACAATACCGAACCCGATAATGACAAGCGTGACACACAACTTCTGAAAGATGGCTACTCTCCTGTCTGGAGGGAATGCCATAACAGACAGTTATATGTAAAAGAGATTAATGGCAAATACGGGCTTTTCGACCGATTCCGAAGAGAGGTTTTTCCTCCGGAGTATGATAGGATTGAGCAATGCGGCGAACCAATAATCGAGGGAACAATCCATGCTTACAAGGATGACGAATGTTATTTAATATTCCTCTGAACAATATGACAAAAGAACATTTTCAAGATAAATGCCGGGGCTCACTTGTTGGAGGGGCCATTGGCGATGCTCTCGGGTATCCCGTGGAGTTCGTGAATTCCTTTGAGGAAATCAAAGCTGAATATGGTGAGGACGGCATAACAGCGTACGATACAAGTTATCCTTGGCTTGATGAGAAATTCGACAAGGCATTGTTTTCGGATGACACTCAGATGACGCTTTATACTGCCGAAGGATTGCTTGAAGCTGAAAGAAGCGGAAAGGCAATAGTCCCGATGATCTGCAATGCCTACCTTGCATGGTTTGGCCATCAGGTTGGAAAGAATGTAAAGGTTTCGTATGACTCCGAATTGTCAAAAATCGATGAATTGAATCAGCAACGCGCGCCAGGGACCACCTGTCTCTCGGCTTTACGTTCCGTATATAACGGCAAAGACCCGATGAATTCAAGTAAAGGCTGCGGCGGGGTTATGCGTGTCGCTCCTGTCGGATTATACGGGGCCTCCCATGGATGTCCGCTTGAGGAGACTGCCAAACTGGCGGGTGAAGTGGCCGAACTGACTCACCTGCATCCACTCAGCACATATTCTTCGGCAGCATTGGCCGTAATTGTTCAGCTATGTGTATCGGCAGATGGCTCCATTGACAAAGTCGCATTCAAAGGCATAGTCGAGAAATCGCTGGATGTGGTGAGCGGAGTTTATGGCACCGAATCACCTGTTATGGAAGATTTTCAAAAGATTATCCGGAAAGCACTCCGTCTTGAAGACAATCCTCTTCGTGACTGGGAGATTATTGAGAATGGCCTGGGCGGCGGCTGGGTTGCCGAGGAAACTCTGGCTATAGCGGTATTCTCGGTAATCCGGCATATTGATGATTTCAATGCCTGCATGATTTGTGCGGTAAACCATGGCGGTGACAGCGACTCGACGGGAGCAGTCGCCGGCAACATCATCGGTGCCATCCTTGGATACAAAGCAATCCCCGACAAGTTCACTGACTCAATTCAATTGAAAGACCTTTTGATAACAACGGCAGATGCCCTGTCCTAATTAATGTGTATATGAAAGAGAAAGAGATAATCCGGTCTTTGTTTGACAGGCTCAGACCGGCAATCATAGCGAAATTGTTGAATCCCGAGGATTACTATGTCCGTTGGGGAGTGGCTCAGCTGGTTGTCCCGTTTAATGCTGAAGAGGCTAAGATATTGTCCCCGGAAGAGCAGTTCACTGCACATCCTTCTGATTTTCCGAATATCTGGTATGTTTACCCCGATGAGCCAATCAACGTTCCGTGGAAAGCATGGAAGACAGAACTTATAATCAGCCTGAAAACAGACGATATGCGAGAGTATGGGCTGACAGTGAGTATTACAAGTTTTGGATGCGCAGATGTCATTTCGTATGGGGCGGTGGTGACAAGTGGTACCATCGCTCAGATTGCACTGTTTGTCAAAGATGATAAATTCCTGCACAGCGCAGGTGCAGCTTTCAAGGCGTGCCTTGAAGCAGTGGCGACGGATATAGAAACCCCGGAGCGTGATAACCGCAAAGTCCAGACCTTTGCAGATGTCGATATCACCGACTATGACTCGGTTATGAGATTTGTGGATTCTGTCAATGACAATCATCTGCTGAGGGATAAAGGACAAGGCCTGGAACTGTTTACATACGGTTCCGTGAAGTCGTTAGTCAATCGGCGCAACAAAAGCATAAAGTTACTGGTCGACCGGAATGGGAAAGCGCAGTTCTGCACTCTTGGCGACTTTCCGAATGAACTTTTAAGGCAAATCCGCCGGAAGGAAAACCGCGATTGGGATCTCGGCGTTTATAATCTTTCCGTCGGAAAGTTCGACAGTAATGGGCAAGCATTTGTGACATGGGTTATCTCTCCTTACGACTACTGTCCGATGGACGAAGATGGCTTCGGTGAGGAAGAAGAATTGGAAGTGGCAGTAACCTGCCATATCGATACCGAAGGCCGCCTCGCCGATACACCGGTCTGGAAACCGTATACTGGTCCCCGACGTTAGACTGTAATTAAAAAAACAGGGCGAAATTGAGCAGATTATCAAAACTTTTTGTAGATTTGCGACATATATAAGTATTGAACTTGAGTATCTAACATTTATACGCTATGACATACTTCATTATGTATCAGTGCCGGCCAATCGGGCCGCTGAACATCGACCAGGTCTTCGGCTACACCCGTGACGCCGCAACGCCCGTCAGTCGTGACGGCGGTCCCTGGTATCCGCTGAGCTCTTATCCCGAACTTGCCGAGCGTCTTGCTCGCCTTATGCCTCCGCCTCCTGCCGCCGAGCCGGTACAGCGCACTGTCTCCTTCGGTGAGGCCATTGCCCGCGGTTTCCGCGGATATGTCACTTTCAAAGGCCGTGCTTCGCGCTCCGAGTTCTGGTTCTGGTTCCTTTTATACGCGATTATAAGCATTCCGCTTATGTCATGGATGATGTCGACCGAAGAATATCAGGTATCAGTACGCCTGCTTCAGGAAATGATGGCGGGCAGTCTGCCGGCTGATGTCGGCATCATGGAAATCTCCAGGCTGAACAACGTAAGTCAATATGTCTCAGGTGCGGTATCGCTCGTTTTCTTCCTCCCCAACCTGGCTGTCTCGATGCGCCGTCTGCACGATTCGGGGCACTCGGGATGGTGGATGCTGCTCATTGTCCCTCTTTTCAGTGTCTGCTACATCGGTTATATCATAATGCTGATTTTCGGCCTGCAGCCCTCTGAGCCCCGTGCCAACCAGTACGGTCCTGTCCCCAATCAGGAATAAGGAATTTATTTCAGTCCAGACAACAGACCCGCATCTGCAGAAAGCACGGCTGATGCGGGTCTGTCGTGTTTTTGGAGAGATTCAGCGTTGTACGATGTGGCGCCGGACGTTTGTGTTGTGGCGGTCGAAGGTGCGCGTGGCGTTGGAGACGAATGCGCGGCATTGTCCGGTCATGCCTCCGGCGCTGGCAGCGAGGTCGGTATCCGGGTCAACGAAAATGAGGCGGTCGGAGCGATGGACCGGCTGCCCGGGAATGGTGAAGATAAGGCGGTATTTCATATCGTCAATAATTGCCTTGCCGGCCTTGTCGCGTTTTATATGCATCGACACCATAGCGCCGCCGCGCGTGTCGGTGGTGCGCATGCCGGAGACGAAATTGCCCATGGAGTAGACGACGGCGCGGCCGCCGGTGTGATGCATGGGCTGTATGACGTGCGGATGTCCGCCGATGACGGCATCGGCGCCGTTGTCGAGCAGAAACTTCGCCAGCTCGCGTTGCGGCGCCCGCTCGGTAAGTTCATATTCTATCCCCCAGTGCGGCATTACCACAACCAACTCCGCCCCGGCGTCTCGGGCGCCCTTGATATCGTCAGCCATCACTTTGCGGTCGATATAGTCGACTACGACATTTCCCTGGATGTCAATGCCGTTGGTACCATAAGTGTAGTTGAGGAATGCTACTTTGAAGCCGTTAATATTCCGTACAAGAGGTACGGAGGCATTGCGGGCGGAGGCGCCGGTGTATGTTCCCGTATGAGCCACGCCAAGGCTGTCAAGCACATGTACCGTACGCCTCAGTCCGGCGTCGCGGCGGTCGAGTGTGTGGTTGTTGGCGTTGAGAAACAGGTCGAAACCGGCGTCCTTGAGAGCCACGGCGTATGCATCGGGACTGCAGAACATAGGAAATCCCGAGAAATTGTGGTCGCCGAGCGTTGTTTCGAGATTTACCACGGCATAGTCGGCGGACTGCACCCACGGGGCTATCTCGGCAAAAGTCTCGGAATAATCGTAGACACCGCCTCCGCGCGAGGCGTTGTCGAGCTGTGACTTGTGCTGCATGGCGTCACCGGCAAACACAATCGTGGCTTCCTCCTGCGGGAACAGCATCGAAAGCAGGGCAAAAAGCAGAACCATGGCCGACAAAATTTAAAATTGAAAATTGAAAATTAAGCATTGTGCATTGCGCATTCATTTCGCATTGCGCTTGGCGGCCAGGAGTGTGTTTTGCAACAGCGAGACTATGGTCATAGGTCCCACGCCGCCGGGGACGGGGGTTATCCACGAGCATTTGGGAGCGACAGCGTCAAAGTCGACGTCGCCGCAGAGGCGGTAGCCGCTCTTGCGCGAGGCGTCGGGGACGCGTGTCGTGCCTACGTCGATAACCACGGCGCCGTCCTTGACCATGTCGTCCTTGACAAATCCGGGCTTGCCCATGGCGGCAATCAGGATGTCGGCGCGACGGGTGTGCTCGGCAAGGTCTCTGGTGGCCGAGTGAACGACGGTGACTGTGCAGTTGCCGGGTGCGGACTTCTGCATCATCAGTGCTGCCATGGGCTTGCCGACGATGTTGCTGCGGCCGATGATGACGCAGTGCTTGCCGGCAGTGTCGATGCCGTAGCGGCGCAGCAGCTCCATGATGCCTGCGGGAGTGGCGGGGAGGAAAGAGGGTATGCCGATGGACATGCGGCCGACGTTGACAGGGTGAAAGCCGTCGACATCCTTTTCGGGGCTGATGGCCTCGGTGACCTTCATCTCGTCGATATGACGGGGTAGGGGCAGCTGCACGATGAAGCCGTCGACGGAGGCGTCCTCGTTGAGGCGGCGCACGGCGGCGAGCAGCTCGTCCTCGGTGACACCGGTGTCGAAACGTAGCAATGTCGACTCAAAGCCGCACTCCTCACAGGCCCGGACCTTTGAGGCCACATAAGCCTCCGAACCGCCGTCGTTGCCCACCAGGATGGCTGCAAGGTGGGGGCGGCGCCGCCCCTCGGCCACCATCCGCGACACCTCGGCCGCAATTTCTTTCTTTATCTCGGCCGCAGTGGCCTTGCCGTCAATCAGCTGCATATTCTATTCGGTTATCGGGAGTTAATAATAATGCCGGATAAGATACCCGGCATGTATGTTTTCGCGTTTTAGCGGCGGGGCATTCCGCCGGGCATCTTCATACCGGCCATGCGGCGCTGCATCTCCTTGAGCTTGGAGGGGCTGGCGGCCATGTGCATCATCTTGCGCATGTCGGCAAACTGCTTGAGCAGGCGGTTCACCTCTGGCAGCGTCGTGCCCGAGCCGGCGGCGATGCGCTTGCGGCGGCTGGCGTTGATTTCGTCGGGGTTCTTGCGCTCGTAGGGTGTCATCGAGCCGATGATGGCCTCGATGCTCTTGAAGGCGTTGTCATCGATGTCGATGTCCTTGATGGCCTTGCCGACACCGGGAATCATCGAAGCCAGGTCCTTCAGGTTACCCATCTTCTTAATCTGGTTAATCTGCTTGATGAAGTCGTCGAAATCGAACTTGTTGCGGCGCATCTTCTCCTCCAGGCGCTTGGCCTCGGCCTCGTCGTACTGCTGCTGTGCGCGTTCGACAAGCGAGACTATGTCGCCCATGCCGAGGATACGGTCGGCCATGCGGTCGGGGTGGAAGACGTCGATGGCGTCGACACCCTCGCCCGTGCCCACAAACTTGATGGGCTTGGTGACTACGGTGCGTATTGACAGGGCGGCGCCGCCGCGGGTATCGCCGTCGAGCTTGGTGAGGATTACGCCGTCAAAGTCGAGACGGTCGTTGAAGGCCTTGGCGGTGTTTACGGCGTCCTGGCCGGTCATCGAGTCGACGACGAACAGGATTTCGCCGGGGTTGACGGCCTTTTTGATGTTCTCGATCTCGGTCATCATCTCCTCGTCGACAGCCAGACGGCCGGCGGTATCGATTATCACCAGGTCGTTGCTGTTGCGGCGGGCGAAATCAATCGCATGGCGGGCAATCTCAACGGGGTTCCTGTTCCCGTCCTCGGTATAGACATCGGCTCCGACGCGCTCACCCATGACCTTCAGCTGGTCGATGGCGGCGGGGCGGTAGACGTCGCAGGCCACCAGCAGCGGGCGCATGGCCTTCTCGCTTTTGAGCTTCCTGGCAAGTTTGGCGGTGAAGGTGGTCTTACCCGATCCCTGCAGGCCGCTCATCAGTATGATGGCGGGCTTGCCCTTGAGGTTGAGCGGGGCGGCCTCGCCTCCCATCAGCGTCGCCATCTCGTCGTGCACAATCTTCACCATCAGCTCCTTCGGCTTGATAGCGTTGAGCACGTTCTGGCCCAGGGCTTTCTGCTTTACGGTGTCGACAAAGTTTTTGGCGACCTTATAGTTTACGTCGGCCTCCACGAGTGCGCGGCGCACGTCCTTAAGGGTCTCGGCGACGTTGATTTCGGTAATTTTTCCTTCGCCTTTAAGAATTTTGAAACTGCGCTCAAGGCGGTCGGAGAGGTTCTGGAACATATAATATATTTATGTGTATGTTATCTTAAAAAACCGGTGTCACACCAATTTGTTGGTGGCGGTATCGGGGAAAATCACGGAGGGGATGAAAGTGCGTGCCTCTTCAAAAGGCATCGTTGCGTAGCTCATGATGATGACGATGTCGCCGGGCTGAACCTTGCGGGCGGCGGCGCCGTTGAGGCAGATGACGCCCGAGCCGCGGGGGCCGGGGATGGTGTAGGTGTCGAGGCGCTCGCCGTTGTTGTTGTCAACGATATATACGCGCTCGCCGGGCAGAATGTTTGCGGCGTCGAGCAGGTCCTCGTCAATGGTTATCGAGCCGATGTAGTCGAGGCGTGCCTCTGTTACCGTCACGCGGTGGATTTTGCTCTTCAGAACTTCAATATTCATTGCAGTTGTGCTGAGATGGATGTATTAAGAATTATGAATTCTCAATAAGTTATGTTGTCAATCAGACGGACATCGCCGGCATATACGGTCACGCAGCCTACGGCTTTGCCGCTTTCGGGCCATTCGGCCAGCGGCTGCATCGTCAGGGTGTCGGAGATGGTGTAATATTCGGTCTGCAGGCCGGGGATGGCGTTGATCTGCTCCTCGACGTGCTTCTCGGTCTCGGCCACGCTGTGCGTGCGGGCATAACCGAGGCTGTCGGCAAGGATGCGGTGGATGTTGGGAGCGGCGGCGCGCATCTCGGGGGTGAGGCGGACGTTGCGGCTGCTGAGGGCGAGGCCGTCGGCTTCGCGCACTATCGGACATGCCACGATGTCGAGGTCGCTGAACCCGCAAATCTGCGCCATGCGGCGTATCACGGCAATCTGCTGGAAATCTTTCTCGCCGAAATAGGCTCGGGTGGGGTTGGCCCACTCGAACAGGCGGCTGACAATCTGGGCCACGCCGTTGAAATGTCCGGGGCGACGTGCTCCTTCCATCACCTCGGCTACGGGGCCGAGGTCAAAGACACGCTCGTCCTTTTCGGGATAAACCTCGGCGACTGAGGGGATGAAGGCGTAGTCCGCGCCGGCCTTTTCCAGCAGGGCGCAGTCGGCCTCCTCGGTGCGCGGATAGGTGCGCAGGTCATCGGGGTTGTTGAACTGGGTGGGATTGACAAAGACGCTGACAACCACCACATCGTTCTCCTTGCGGGCGCGGTCTATCAGCGACTTGTGTCCGGCATGAAGGGCTCCCATGGTAGGTACAAGTCCCACGGACTTGCCGTCCTTCCTTGCCTTGCGTGTAATATCCTGTAATTCAGTTACAGTACGTACAACTTTCATTGTAACAATCTTCGTTAAAAAAAACTGGCTTCCGGACTCTCCGGAAATAACGCACAAAATTATACATTTTTTTCAACACTGCAAAATTACGCGCCCCGGCCAAGCCGTGCCCATGCCTTAAATCGGGCATGAGACCGTCCGTGTTACACAACCGCAGGAGTGCGGGAAGTGACGCCTATGCCGAAGAGGGCGTAATCGTAGAAGACCGGGTCGTCGGGACGCATCTTGCGGAGTCGGCCGGTAAGCTCGAGGACGGCTTTGCGGTCGTTGCTGCGGCGGGTCAGGAGGCCGAGCTGACGGCTGACGTTGGCCACATGGACATCGAGGGGTATGTATAGCTGACTCGGTCTTATCACGTCCCAGACGCCGAGGTCCACGATGCCGTCGTTGCGGACGAGCCACCTCAGGGCCATGTTCATGCGCTTGAGGGCCGTGGTGCCGGTATTTCCGGGCAGGCACCGGCTGTCGCTCTTGCCGCCGTTGGCGAGGGCAAGCTCCCTGTTCATTGCCTCCACCAGGTGCCACGAGGGCAGCTCGGCACGGTCCGTGCCGATGCTGCGGGCGAAGTCCTGGAGCGAGCCATGCCCGGCGTAGATTTTGCGCAGGCCACGCAGATAGTGGCGCATGTCGGCGGCGAAGAAGGTGCGGTGGATATTCATGTCGGGCAGGTCTTCGTAGCCCTCGTCCATCATATAGCGGTACGGCTGATTGTCCATCAGCGACAGCATCCGGTCACAGTCGCGGCAAATCATCCGGCGGTTTCCCCATGCCAGCGTCGCCGACAGCAGGGCGGCGATTTCGATATCGCGCACATCACTGAACCGGCGCGGAAACTGCACCGGGTCATCGGCAATAAAATCGGGGCTGTTGATGCGCCCGGCCTCCGTGTCGAGCAAAATTTTCAGTTGTCGCTCCTCGTCATTCATAATAAAAATGATAAAATTAAAGCACGCTACCGAGTGGGCAACGTGCTTTTGGTGGGGGTGAACAGTGGGGGTCGAACCCACGACCTTCGGAACCACAATCCGACGCTCTAACCAACTGAGCTATGCTCACCATCTGTTTGCGTCTGCAAAGGTAGCAAAAAAATCTTACCCTGCCAAATTTTCCACGCCTTTTACCTCAAAAAAATACCGAAAGTAATCTTAGGCAGGTTCAACTGGCAACTGCAAAATTAGCGATTTGTTTGAAAAATTCGTC
>JBJEDC010000079.1:0-8919 GCA_051871645.1 Muribaculaceae bacterium
AGCTGTCACTCCTTAAATATATACGCAGCCGTTTTCCCGCCGACGTGCTGGAGCTGCGCGCCGACGCCAACGGAGCCTTTACGCCCGAAAACGCCCTTGCGCGCCTCGAAAAGCTGTCGCAGTTCGGTCTCCACTCCATCGAGCAGCCTATACGTGCCGGACAGCCCGAGGCCATGGCTCGCGTATGCGCCAAGTCGCCGGTGCCTATAGCCCTCGACGAGGAGCTTACCGGCATTACCACTGATGACATCAAGGCACAGATGCTCTGTCTCATAAAACCGCAGTACATAATCCTCAAACCGGCTCTCTGCGGTGGCTTTGCCGAGGCCGACAGGTGGATTGAGACGGCCACCGGAGCCGGAATAGGCTGGTGGGCGACGTCGGCCTTAGAGTCCAACATCGGCCTCAACGCCATCGCCCAGTGGGTAGCCGCTAAACAGCCTTCGCTTCCGCAGGGACTAGGCACGGGCGCCCTGTACACCAACAATACAAAGTCGCAGCTAAAACTTGCCGGGCAGAACCTCTATTTCGATCCGCAGGCCAAACGCGACAACCCCATGGAATTATGACGCTGGAAGATTTTCGTCAGCAATGGCAGTCGCCAGACCCGTTTATCCCGGCTCATACGTCGGGTTCGACGGGCCGTCCAAAATCGATAAGCCTGCTGAAATCGGACATGGAGGCCTCGGCACATGCCACCAACACATTCTTCGGCCTCAATGCTGACTCTGCACTCGTCTGCCCCCTCGCCCTCGACTACATCGCCGGAAAGATGATGGCCGTGAGGGCATGGCTGTCGGGCACCGAGCCTATTATGGTGACGCCGTCCAACAGTCCCGTTCTGCCGCCTTATTGCTCGCTACTCGCGGTAGTGCCGTCGCAGGTTCCGGCAGTCGCCGAGGCCGTCAAAGCGGGCAAAACAACAGTGGAAAACCTGCTGATAGGCGGTGCGTCCCTCCCGTTGTCTTTGGCACGGATGCTCACCGAGGAATTGCCGCAGGTCGCGGCCTACGAGTCGTACGGCATGACGGAGACGTGCAGCCACGTGGCTTTGCGCAGGGTAGGGGGCGACGGCCTTTTCCACGCCATGCCGGGAATTGAGTTTGCCACCGATGACCGCGGCTGCCTGGTGATAAAGGCCGAACGGCTGTCGGCAAAGGAGATTGTAACAAACGACATCGTGCGCCTCGCCGGCAGCACCTCGTTCGAGTGGCTGGGCCGCATCGACAACGTGATAAACACCGGTGGGATAAAGCTTTTCGCCGAACAGCTCGAAGCGGAGATAACGAAAGCTCTCGCACCGACGCCCTTCGCCTCCCTGAATTTCTACATCACCTCCGAACCCGACCCAAGATGGGGTCAGCGCGTGGTTATGGTAATGGAAAAGGATACAAATGGAAACGCCCCCGCCCCAAGCATTATTATAAAGTCATTGAAGGCATCGATGCCATCACCCCACATCCCCAAGCGAATTATAGCAGTCCCCGAATTTGCCCGTACGGCAAACGGAAAAATCCGCCGCATTTTACCCATGCAATTACCCGAACCGTGAAATCTTGCGCAATGCGCTCTCGTTGACGATGCGGATGCGGCGGCCGTCGACGATGAGAAGCTTTTCGGACACAAAGGCCGACAGCGTGCGGATGGCGTTGGAGGTAGTCATGTTGGAAAGGTTGGCCAGGTCCTCGCGCGACATGTAGATATTGATTGTGGCGCCGTCATCCTCGTAGCCGTAGTTGTCGCGGAGTACCATCAGCGCCTCGGCCAGGCGTCCGCGGATGTGCTTTTGCGTCAGATTGACGATGCGCGAGTCGGAACCGCCAAGGTTGTGCGCAAGCTCACGGATAAAGAACCACGCCAGCTGGCGGTTGTTGTCAATCATCTCCTTTACCAGGTCCATCGGCAACGAGCCCAGTACCGACGGCTCGAAAGCGCAGGCTCCCGACATATGGGGCCCCTCGGCGAATGCGGCGCGGTAGCCGAAATACTGCACCGGACGCATCAGACGGATAATCTGCTGGCGTCCGCCTATGCCGTCCTTGAATATCTTAACCTTGCCCTTGATGAGCGTCCAGAGGTGCTCGGCCTCCTCGCCCTGGGTGTAGATTATCTGATTCTTCTTGAAATTATGAATCTGGAAATTGTCAACGATGAGACGTCGCTCGTCATTGTCGAGCACCGTCCATATCGCCGATAAATCTTCGTTGATAACCTTTTCTATCGTAGTCTTTAGCATTGCGCCGTGATAATTATCCGTTACAAATCATTTTTACCTTTTGCAGCAAAATGGTCTAATGATGTTCTACAGTCATGTTTTAGAACATGCAAATATAAACATATTTTTACAAAAACCGAAATATCCCCACAAATTTCATGTTTTGTAAGGCATAAATTGCCAACTTTTAGGGAAAAAGAGGAAAATTTAAATTTAACAGGTATGTAGTATTGGCCGGATTATTTTTTAAATTGGCGATAAATGCGTAAATTTGTTGACTGATTTGTCGAAGCGGCGGACTGCTTGACATCCTTTGCTCCGATAAAATGTTGTGATACTGACAATTATCTAACAACCTAATATTATTTTTAACTAAGTTCCAATCAACACAATGAAAAGAATTTATACGTTCGGCGACGGACACGCCGAGGGCAACGCCTCGATGCGCAACCTCCTTGGCGGTAAAGGCGCCAACCTGGCCGAGATGAACCTTCTGGGCATGCCCGTGCCCCCCGGTTTCACCATCACCACCGAAGTGTGCTCCGAGTACACTCAGTTCGGTAAGGACGAAGTGGTAAAACGTCTCAGCGATGACGTCAAAGTGGCCATCGCTCACGTTGAGAAGCTCACCGGCAAAGAATTCAACAATCCCGCCAATCCCCTCCTCGTATCGGTACGCTCGGGTGCCCGCGCCTCTATGCCCGGCATGATGGACACCGTCCTCAACCTGGGTATGAACGACGCCACCGTTGAGAGCCTGGCCAAGATGAGCGGCAACCCCCGCTTCGCCTGGGACAGCTACCGCCGTTTCGTGCAGATGTACGGCGACGTCGTGCTCGGCATGAAACCCAAGAGCAAGACCGACATCGACCCCTTCGAGGCTATCATGGAAGAGGTCAAGGAGGCCAAAGGCATCAAGCTTGACGTCGAACTGGACGTCGAGGACCTCAAGACCCTCGTTGTAAAATTCAAGGCCGCTGTCAAGGACTTTACCGGCAGCGACTTCCCCGAAAGCGCCTGGGACCAGCTCTGGGGCGGCATCTGCGCCGTATTCGACAGCTGGATGAACGAGCGCGCCATCATCTACCGCCGCATGAACCAGATTCCCGAAGAGTGGGGCACAGCCGTCAACGTTCAGGCTATGGTTTACGGCAACATGGGCGACAACTCGGCAACGGGCGTGGCTTTCAGCCGTGACGCCGCTACCGGCGAGAACATTTTCAACGGCGAATACCTCATAAATGCTCAGGGTGAGGACGTCGTGGCCGGCATCCGCACTCCCCAGCAGATTACTGTCGAGGGCTCACGCCGCTGGGCCGCCCTCCAGGGCATCAGCGAGGAGGAGCGCGCCAGCAAGTATCCCTCTCTCGAAGAGTCGATGCCCACCTGCGCCGCCGAGCTCATCGCCATCGCACACCGCCTCGAGGACTACTACAAGGACATGCAGGACATGGAGTTCACCATCCAGGACGGCAAGCTCTGGATGCTCCAGACCCGCAACGGCAAGCGCACCGGCGCAGCCATGGTGAAGATTGCCATGGACCTGCTCCGCGCCGGCGAGATTGACGAAAAGACCGCCCTGCTGCGCATGGAGCCCCAGAAGCTGGACGAGCTGCTGCACCCCGTATTCGACAAGGACGCCCTCAAGCGCGCCACCGTCGTCGCCAAGGGTCTGCCCGCTTCGCCCGGTGCCGCTACCGGTCAGATTGTCTTCTTTGCTGACGACGCCGAGACCTGGGCCGAGAAGAAAAAGAAAGTCGTGCTCATCCGCATCGAGACCTCGCCTGAGGACCTCCGCGGCATGGCTGTCGCCCAGGGCATCCTGACAATGCGCGGCGGCATGACATCGCACGCTGCCGTCGTTGCACGCGGTATGGGCAAGTGCTGCGTCAGCGGCGCCGGCGAAATCAAGGTCGACTACGAGGCACGCACCGTCGAGATGGGCGGCAAGCTCTACCACGAAGGCGACTGGATTTCGCTCAACGGTTCCACCGGCGAGGTTTACGACGGCCAGGTTCCCACCACCGAGCCCGCCCTTGACGGCGACTTCGGCGCAATCATGAACCTCAGCGCCAAATACACCCACACTCTTGTACGCACCAACGCCGACACTCCCCGCGACGCCAAGCAGGCACGCGCATTCGGCGCCCAGGGCATCGGCCTCTGCCGCACCGAGCACATGTTCTTCGAAGGCGACCGCATCAAGGCCGTACGCGAGATGATTCTCGCCAGCGACGAGGAAGGCCGTCGCGTAGCCCTCGCCAAACTCCTGCCCATGCAGCGTGGCGATTTTGAGGGCATCTTCGAGGCCATGGACGGCTTCGGCGTGACAATCCGCCTGCTCGATCCCCCTCTGCACGAGTTCGTACCCCACCAGACCGCTACCCAGAAGGAGCTCGCCGACGAAATGGGCATCACCCTCGCCGAGGTAAAGGCCAAAGTCGACGCCCTCGAGGAATTCAACCCCATGCTCGGTCATCGTGGCTGCCGTCTCGGCATCACCTATCCCGAAATCACCGAGATGCAGACCCGCGCCATCATCGAGGCCGCCCTCGCCTGCAAGGAGCGTGGCATCGACGTGCACCCCGAAATCATGGTGCCCCTTGTAGGCTCCCTCAAGGAAATCCAGAACCAGGCCAACGTCATCAACACCACCGCCGCCAAGGTATTCGAAGAGCAGGGTCAGTCCGTCATCTACAAAGTCGGCACAATGATTGAGGTACCCCGCGCAGCCCTCACCGCAAACCAGATTGCCGAGGTTGCCGAGTTCTTCTCGTTCGGTACCAACGACCTCACCCAGATGACCTTCGGCTTCTCGCGTGACGACGCTCCCAAGTTCCTCAAATACTACAAGGAACACGGCATCATCAAAGTCGATCCCTTCGAAGTCCTCGACCAGGAAGGTGTAGGCCAGCTCGTCCGCATGGGCGTAGAGAAAGGCCGCGCCACCCGTCCTGACCTCAAGGTAGGCATCTGCGGCGAGCACGGCGGCGAGCCCTCCAGCGTCAAGTTCTGCGCCAAACTCGGCATGAACTACGTCTCCTGCTCCCCCTTCCGCGTCCCCATCGCCCGCGTCGCCGCGGCGCAGGCCAACTTGGAATAAAATTTGACCGATAGAGCAACAAGCTCTAACTCATAAATTTAGGTCGTAACTTTCTGGTAAAACAGAGGTTACGGCCTAAATTGCTCTTAGGGGCAATGTTCAATCTGCCGCAGAAATCGCGCAGATTGCTCCGAAAAGTTTACAGATTGTTTACAAATTCGGAAACCCCTGTTTACAGCGTGTTTACAGAATGTTTACGAGCATTATTAGCTGACTGATAAAGAGTTAAGCAATCATTAAGAAACCCTTAAATTACAGCGAAAATGCCTACATTCAAACCAGTAATTCGCGGTATGCGTTCCGACGGCTATGGCCAGGTCTACATCCGCGTGACACACAACAGAGCCATCGGCTATATCAAGACAGACAAGATGGTGGCTCAAAGTGACCTCTCCAAGAAGGGAGAAATCAAGGACTCCGCAGTATCAAAATACTGCTCGGAGCAAATCTACTACTACAACTCCTTGTTGAACGACAAGGATACAACGGCAATGTCGTTGCAGGAAGTGATACAATATATCACGACTGCCAACACCGACATCTGTTTCAGCGACTATGCCACGCGGCATATCGACAAGATGTTCAACGAGGGCCACGAGCGAAACTCACGCACCTACCGACTGGCGGTAAACAACCTCGAAAGGTACCTCGGTACCACGAAGGTTATGTGCGCTCACCTGACACCTGCCGTGCTGACCCGATGGATAGAAAGCCTCGGAAGCACCCATCGTGCGAAAGAACAATATCCTGTTTGCGTCCGTCAGATATACAAGGCGGCGCTGCTCGACTTCAACGACGAGAGCAAAGGGATAGTTCGCATCAAGAACAATCCCTGGGCGCGGGTCAAGATACCAAAAGCCGACCGCACGACCAAACACGCCATCACGGCTGAAGAAGCCCGCGAGTTCTTCTTCGCGCCGCTGCCACCGACAAAACAGACCGAGCCGCTGTCCGAACTCGGCCAAGACGTTGCAAAGTTGGTGCTGTGCCTCGCAGGTATCAACACCATAGACCTATTCGGGTTGCAGAAAAGCGACTACAAGAAGGGCGTAATCGGCTACAAGCGAGCCAAAACACGCTCCACGCGCCGCGATGAGGCATACTTCGAGATACAGGTGGAGCCTATACTGTACCCTCTTATGGAGAAGTACAAGACAGCTCCCAATGACCCGTATCTGTTCAACTTCCACAAGCGGTTCTGCGACGCAGACAGCTTCAACGCCAATGTCAACACCGGCATCAAGCAGATCTGCAAGTCGATGGGACTGCCGAAAGAGACATGGTACAGCGTCTACACATTCCGCTACACATGGGCCACAGTCGCCCAGAACGACTGCGCCGCCAATATAGCGGAGGTGGGTTTCGGCATGAACCACAGCGGAAGCCATACCGTCACTCGCGGCTACATAATGCTCGACTTCTCCCCGGCGTGGGAACTGAACGCCAAGGTAATAGACTTCATCTTCTTCTCGACAACCCGGAGCAAGCAGGGACTGGCAAAAGATGTGGACGAGCCGAAAGAGGCTCTGTTCCGCATCTCGAAGAAGAAGATGGTCGAGGGCACCGCCTATTTCAAGGGCGAAATACTCGCCCACGTTCAAGACATCGGTTTCGGTACCGTCAATGATGTAATCAAGGAGTTGGTAAAGCAACTCCCCGACACGATACCGCACCGCACCATCGTTCAGTTCCGCATCCGCAACGTAGACTCCGGCAAGGAGGTATTCTACGAAAGGATGAAAGGGAAAGGGTTTTAGTCCTCGGTAATTGGGTAGAAAACGCCTTTGAGTAACTGCGACATACCGTTTTCGGTAAAGGTCGCAGTTATTTTTTCGCAGATGTAGCGTTTGCCTCGGATGAGGAAAACAGAGCGTACATCGGGGATGTTGTCGGCGATAAACTTAAAGGTCGTTTTCATTTTCGGCTCGATGTTGTGGATAATCTGCCCCCTCCTTATCTGCCGGTCGTTGATGCGCAGGGAGAAATGGGCGTAGCTGAAATTGCTCCAGTCGTCGGCGATAACGATGTTCTCGACATTCGGGTACGGCAGGTGGCTCCCCTGATAGTAATTGGAGCCATCGTACCAGCCTATATAAATGCAGTCGTAATATTCCGATTTCTTCTCCTTTTCCCCGGCTTCGAGCGATGAGACTGTATGCGTTTTCTGAAACGGATGGTCGTTGTCATCCTCGCTCGTAGTGTTGGTGTCCTCGTCGTAGCCTGAGAAGGAAAGGAAAAGCACACGACCGTATTTGTCCTCGGTATCGTCCACCCATGCCGGAACAAACTCAATCTCCACCTGCTCGGCGTCCTCGTCTTCACTGACGATACGACCGCCAAAGAGATTGACCGGCTGCAGACGGCACTTGTAAAGATAATAGACATAGATAATCTTGCCCCTCCATTCCACTACCTGCTGACGGCTCACGGGACGGATAACGAAGTAAGCGTCACAGTCGGCGGCATAGAGCAGTTTGTCTATGCGGTTGTCGCGGTGGTGCTGACCGTTCCATGTCCTGTAACCCTGATTGGCGGCCAACAGCTCGCGCATGGAGTTGTATTTAACCACTCTGTTCTGCCAGCCCTTGATGAACCAGTCGCACGAGTAGAACTTCCACATTTCGTGGTCGCAGTCCTTGTAGACAAGGTTCTTGGCCTCCATATACTCGCAGCGGTCGTCGTCAACCTTAACCTCCGTGGAGTGTTCCTCCACCACGTCTTCAAGACAGACGGGGCGCTTGGCGGCGAGCGTCGCCTGAGTGAAAGCGAAGGTAATACGTTTGCCCCGGTGGTCGAAGTCGAACTCGCCGCCGAGGAACAATTCAAGTTTCTCGAAGTATTCCTCCACGGTCCAGTGCGGCAGGGCGTTGGCGAAGCCCGGCATGTACCACGCATGAGGGAGCGTGTTGCAGATAAGGAGATACTTGTACTCCTCAACTTCCTCCCACTTGGAGAAGTCGGCGGAGTAGCCTACGGCCTCACAGATTTTCCGGGTGATGTAGAGAAGATACGGTTGCCACGAGAGGCCAGTAGTATCTTCGCTCCACTCATAATGCGACTTTTTCTGCACCGCATCATCGACGATATGCTCCGCCTTGTTCTGAATGTTGCCCGAATAGTCGTTGACCCACGGCAGGGCAACATACTTGCACCCCGAATATTCGGGGTACCAGGCATTGGCCGGAGTGATGCCGGACTTGTAGGTGGTAGCCGGAGCGCCGAGGTCAAGCTCATTGATATAGACCTTGTCGAAAGTCTTGTCAAAGTTCTGTTCCGAGCGGCCTTCAAGAAACTGGGTCTTTACCTCGGTCTCGGATATTTCGGTGATTGTTATGGAGCCGAACTTGTAGAAGCCCCTGTCGCGTATCTCGCAGTCGAAAATAACTTTTTTCGCGGCGACATCGGCCCGGTTGATATGGCCGAAGATAGCGATATTTTCGGGGCAACCTCGAAGCGGAAAGGTTATAGTCAGAGTATAACCGTCTGAGCCGCTGAACAATCTATTTTCGCTGACATACTCAAAACTCGTACCCTTTTTGAGCGCGGCCAGTTTGTTGTTGACGTAAATTTGCATTATTTCCTTGATTTGGGAGATTTATTT
>JBJEDC010000080.1:0-8758 GCA_051871645.1 Muribaculaceae bacterium
CAGCGTCCTGGCGTCGTTGTCCACCAGCAGCGCCTGCCCCGGCGCCTCGTTGCCGATCTGCCGGTTGACGGCGGCGTTGAGGCGCGGGTTGTTGTAACCGTGAATCACGCACCACCACGATGACATGCCGTCGATTAGCTCCGTGCCGTCGGCAAGGGTAATCACCGCGCCCTCGGCATGGTCCACGAGGTACGTCGGCAGCGGGTCGATGGTGCCGGTATAAGGATGCCACAGGTGCTCGCGGTCCCACTGCGAATGCACCTGCGCCGTTTCTGAATTTTTGGTCATGAGGCAATATTTTGTCGGTCAGAACTGGTATCCGACCGTAAAGGTAACGTTTAGCGTGCGCCCGGTGATGTCGAGGACGCCGAAGTTGCGCGCCAGCTGGCTGAAGCCGGTGTTCATGGCGACGTCGACGGCCCAGTGCCGGCTGACAAGGATACCTGTGCCGAGGTAGAGGCCCATGTCGGTCTTGTCGAAAGTATTGACCACCGGGTCTTTGGCGTCATAATACTTGTCGCGGTAGAAATTCTCCGTCACCTGGCTCTGTCCCAGCGAGTTTGTGCTCGACGTGGTCTCGTTTATCTTTGTGTGGCCGCCCACGCCGAACGATATGTACATGCCGGTCTTTGTGCGCCACTGTACCTTCTCTCCGAGGTTAAAGCTCCACTGCAGATACAGCGGCACCTCAAGGGTGGTGTAGTGGTTGCGGCTGTAGAGCGTGCTCAGCGTGCCCTGCGCGCGCTCGAGCAGCGTCATCGACCAGTAGTAGTTGTTGATGGTGAAATCGAGGGCGGTGCCCACGGCCAGGAAGTTGCGGACGGGGATGATGGCGCGTGCGCCCATCATCACGCGGTTGGCGGGCGTGAGGACGAAGTCGGATACCGACGGTATCGCCGAGGCGTAGTTCTGGCGCACCGTCGACACGCCGTCACCGGCATGGATGTCTATTTCGATGAAATGGTCGGGACGTCCGGCATCGAAGAACGGCGTCTCCGCCGCCGCAGTCATGGCCATCATTGCCGCCGCTATTGCAAGAATTTTTCTCATAGGCTGATATGATAAAAATGGAAGAGAGCCGCGTCAGATTCTCACCGGACCCCCGCGTCCTTCGTCGGCGGGCCTGCCTCCGAGGTTGCCCCGCGGCGACGGGCGCATGGCCGGTCCTTCGGGCCCGGTGCTGTGGCGGTGGCCGTAGTCGCTGGTGGTGTCGGCCTTGATGGCTTCCGCAAGGTCGCTGTGCTTGGGAATCTTGACCTTGATGCGGTCGAAGCCCTGGCCGTATACCCCGTTGACGTTAGTCTGCGTGACGATGGCGTCGGGGTCGATGGTCTTGATGATGCGGAAGATGCCCACCGACTCAATCTTGCGGCACATCACCAGCAGCATCTTTACCGGACGCTTGCTGTACCATCCCACGCCGTCAAAGACCGTGCAGCCTCGGTGTGCCTCATTGTTGATGGCGTCGGCAATCTGCATCCACTTGGTACTGAAGATGGTGAACTGCATGGCCTGGCGGTTGGTGTTGATGATGAGGTCGGCCATGTACGACGAGAAGAAGAGCACGATGAGGCCGTAAACCACCGTCTCGATGCGGTGGAAGATGAAGAACGACGACGAGATGATGCACATGTCGACGTAAATCATCATGCGCCCGATGCTGACGTTGGAATGTTTCGACACCATCGCGGCCACGATGTCCGTGCCGCCCGTCGACCCGCCGTGGGTGAAGCAGACGCCGATGCCCACGCCGGCCATGACGCCGCCGATGACACAGCTCATGAACGGGTCGAGATGTATGAGGTTGCCGCACAACGGGATACACCATCCCAGGTTGACCGAAATCATCGTGGCGCCGAAAATCGTGCCCATCACGAAGTTCTTGCCCACTACCCTGTAGGCTATGGCCAGCAGGATGAGGTTGAGGCCGTAGCTGGCGACGGCGATAGGAATTTTCAGGGTGAAGAACAGCAGTGTGCTGACACCGGCCACGCCGCCGATGACGACATCATGGGGCAGAATGAAGGCCGAGAAGCCGAAGGCGTATATCAGCGTTCCCAGCGAAATGAAAAAATAATCCTGGAAACGTCGCCAGATCTGTTTTTTGGTTAGAGCCATTAGTGCGTTATATTTTTGGTTGCCGTCGAAAAAGGCCGCACGGCGTTTGCTATGCAAAATTAGCATTATTTTGTGAGAATAATTGAGTGCTAACGAAAGATTTTGTAATTTTGCCGTAGAACAAGGCCCGCAATGCCATCTTAACCGCGACAGCCAGGCCAAACCAAAACCTGAAATATGTCTGAACGTTTATCTTATACCGCGCTGTTCTCGCTGCTGCTCCTCCTCTGCTCATGCTCCGGCAAGAGCCGGGACAAGGCCGACCTGGTGGTCTCCATAGAGCCGCAGCGCGCTATCCTCCAGGAGATTGTCGGCGACAGGCACAATGTGCGCCCGCTGCTCGAGAAGAACGCCAACCCGGAGAGCTTCGAGCCGTCCATGCAGACGCGCATGGCCCTGGAGGAGACGCCGGTCTTCTTCCCCGTCGGCCTCCTGCCATTCGAGGAGGGTCTCCGTGAGTCGCTGCCCAAGGACACCCGCGTCGTCAGCAGCGCCGACGGCATCAGCCTCATCTACGGCACACACGGCCACGCCCACGGCGAGGGCGAGAGCCACAACGGACTCAGCGCCGACCCGCACATCTGGTTCTCGGTGCGCAACGCCCGCACCATGGCCGCGCACATGACCGACGCCATGGCCGAGCTCGAGCCCGAAAACGCCCAGTATTACCGCGATAACTTCAAACGCCTCGACGCCCGACTCGACTCGCTCGACCGCGCCCTCGCCGCCGCCGTCGACTCGCTCCCCGCCGACCGGCGCGCCTTTGCCGTCTGGCACCCGTCGCTGTCGTACCTGGCCCGCGACTACGGCCTCGAGCAGATTGCCGTAGGCTTCGAGAACAAAGAGATGTCGCCCGCGCACATCGCCTACGTCGCCGACCAGGCCCGCAGGCACGGCGTCACGGTGCTATTCTTCCAGCAGGACCTCGACCCGCGCCAGGCCGAGACGCTGAACCGCTCGATGGGCACGCGCATGGTCAGCATTAACCCGCTTTCCGCCGACTGGGAAGCCCAGATTTCGACAGTAATCGATGCACTCACATCAGCACGCTGAGCATACCGTCTGCACCGAGCACGGCAGCGGCTGCCATCCCCTCCTCACCCTCTCGGGCGTATGCATGGGATGGGACGGCCACGAGGTGCTGCACGACATCAACCTCATCGTCCACCGCGGCGACTTCATCACCATCACCGGCCCCAACGGCGGCGGCAAGACCACCCTGCTGCGCATAATGCTCGGGCTCCTCAAGCCCGTGGCGGGACGCGTCGTGCGCGAGCTGGCGGACATGCGCATCGGCTATCTGCCTCAGAAAAACATGATTGACTCGCACTTCCCCGTCACCGTCCGCGAGGTCATGATGTCGGGCCTCCTCGGCGTCCGCGGCCTGTCACGGCAGCAGCGCGACGAGGCATACGCCCGCACCATGGACCGCGTGGCCCTGCACGAGCATGAGGACCAGCCCATCGGCGAGCTGTCGGGAGGACAGCTCCAGCGCGCGCTCCTCGGACGCGCCATCATCGCCGGTCCGGGGCTCCTCGTCCTCGACGAGCCGCTCAGCTACATCGACCAGCGCTTCGAGGCGCGCCTCAACACCATCATCGGGGACATCGCACGCACCACCACAATCATTCAGGTAACGCACCAGATGACGGCCCTCGCCGCCATGTCCACGCGCCACTTCATCGTCGACCGCACCCTCCACGAGTGCCACGCCTCACATCACAGCTACCACACCGACTGCGAGTAGCCGCCGGCAACACAAGTCACATACATCACATAAATCACGCCTGCCCCTTTCCCCGGGTCGCTTCCCCCCACCGTATCGCATGCTTCGGGCACCTGTGATAGCACCGCAGGCACATCGCGCAGTGGTTGCCCCAGGCCGGTCTGGCGCCGTTGCCGGGGACAATGTTCTCCATCGGGCACTCGCGCCGGCACAGGCCGCAGTTGTTGCACTCGTCCGTGGCATAGAACTTCTGAGGCGACATCATGAACCGCCTGAACCAAGGACGGATGACATAGCTCTTCAGCCATGCGAAACTACCCGGCACCACGTCGTCGGCACCGTCGTCCCCTGACGCTATGGCCCTGGCTATGACCTCAACACGAGCGGGCATGGCCTCCAGTTTGAACTTCGCCACCTCCGGCCTGTCGACATCGAAACCCTTCATGCACACATAAGTGTTCGGCATCTGCACGCTGAAGGCGCGCCGGGCCTTCAGCCCGCGCTCCTCCACTATGCGGCGCCACATATCGGCCGTGCGGCCGATGTCGTCGCCGCAGGTAGCCACCATCCACACCTCCGTCGCCTCCGGAGCCTCCAGCGGCACCTCGCGCAGGTAGTCCTCCACCTGCACCGGCATCCCCCAGCAATACACCGGAAACATCACAATCAGACGCGCGCTGTTCTTCAGCACAAGCCGTCCCGACCGCGGCTGACGCAGCTCATGCGCGCTGAGCTCGTGCAACGCCTCGCCCAGCGCCGCCGCCAGCCTTTCGGCGCACCGCCGCGTATTACCGGTCCCCGAAAAATAAACAATCATAGGTTTTTACTTTATGGTGACTACCGTTGCGCCCCCGCCGTAATTTGCATACGAGGCGTCTTCGGCGTTGCACCCTTTGTACCTGTAGTTCAGCTCCTTGGTCAGGGCCTGGCGGAGCACGCCGTCGCCCTTGCCGTGTATGAAGACAATCTTCTGGCCGTGGTTGCGCAGGTTTTTGTCCATAACCTCGCGGAAAGTGTCAATCTGGTAGTTGAGGATGTTGGCGCTCGACATCCCCGCCGTGCTGTCCAGCAGGCTGTCGATGTGCAGGTCCACCTCTATCGGCTCGCCCGGCCTGCTGCTCCTGCTCACGGCGCCGCGGTGCTCCGGTGATGGCCGTCTGTCGCGTGCCACCTTGGCCCGCAGGTCCTTGATGACAGGCACCTGAGCCGGCTTCTCCGCCGGGGCCGGTACCGGCGCGGCGGCCTCGCCCTGCGTCTTGCCGTCGCGCACAACCTCGAACGTCAGCGCGGGGCGGTCGAAATACGGCGACTGCTTGAAACAGTGCAGTTTGAAGAACTTTGTCGTGTCCACCTTGAACTCGGCGCTCACGGGGCGCTGCAGCCCGAATGACTTGTCACGCTTGAACGCCACCAGCTGGACGGCCAGGCGGTCCATCTCCGCCACGTCGGCGTTGCTGTAGGTGTCGATGGTCACCTGGATGTTGGGCTCGACGATGCCGTCGTAGCGGTCGGTCCACCCCTCCTCGCCGTCGGCCTGCGACAGCAGGGCGACGTAGAGGTAGTAGTTCGAGTCGTTCACCAGCGACGCCTCGTAGTGCGTCGCGCTCATGTGGCGGCTGTCCGTGGCCTCGAAGCCCAGGACCACGTTGAGCGTGTCGCCCTCCGGCGTCTCGGCGATGTCGCTGCTCGTCAGCGTCACCGGCACGGGAGCCGCGGGAGCCTCCGCCCTGGGCGCCTCGCGGTGTTCGGCGCGCGCCTTGGCCTCCAAGGCCTCGCGGGCCATGTCCGAGGCCGTGCGGGCCTTGTAGGCTCCTGCCGACGCCGCCGACTTGTCGGCGGCAGCCTGCGCAGCCGTACGCACCACCACGCATTCGCGCACCGGCATCGGCGTCTCAAAGCCGTCCTCATCCTCGACGTAGGCCACCGTACCCGCAATGCGGGCCACCCGGCCTCCGCCTACATCATTCAAAAATCGTACTATATCGCCAACGTTCATATCAGAATAGTTTACACATTATTATATATACGCGAGGTTGTGCCGGATGCGGCACAACCTCAATATTTTTCCTTTACGGATGGCGGCGGGCCGTTATGGCGCCCCCACTTACCTGATTTTTATGCTCTGTCCGGGCTTGAGCTTACTCGTCGTCTTGATGCCGTTGAGCCGGCACAGCTTCTTCACCGTGGTGCCGTTGCGGGCGGCTATCCCGCTCAGCGTGTCGCCCTTGCGGACCTTCACCGACTTGCCGCGCGAGCCCGAACTCTTGCCGCTGTGCGTGGCCTTGCTGCGGTTGCTGCTGTTGTATACCTTGGCATATTCGGCGTTCGAGGCAGGGTCGTAGTTGCGGGCCTGCGTGTAGGTGCGCTTGTCAAAGGCATAAGTGTCGGTGTGTGTCGTCTGGTTGGCGAAGTCGAAGATGGCCATGGGGTTGATGGCGTAGCCCATGTAGCGCGTCTCGAAGTGGAGGTGCGGGCCCGTGCTGCGGCCCGTGTTGCCGCCCAGGGCGATGGGGGTGCCGGCCTTGACGTAGGTGCCCGGCTCGACAAGGAAGCGCGACAGGTGCCCGTAGACGGTCTCCAGGTCGTTGGTGTGGCGAACGACGACGTACTTGCCGTATCCGCGGGCCTCGTATTTGGTCAGACGCACGCGGCCGTCAAAGGCGGCGCGGACGGTGTCGCCGACATTGAGCTTGAGGTCGACGCCCTTGTGCATGCGGCGGAAGCGCTTGCGGTAGCCGTAGGGGCTGGTGATGTATCCGGGATGAGGCATGCAGAACTTGTCCAGGCCCGTGATGACCACGCGGTCGGGCACGGCCACGCCGGCGTAGCAGTTCACGCGGTCCGAGTTCCAGCCGGCGTCGTAGATATCGCCCTCCGGCTCTTCCTCCTCGGCGTAGTTGAGATAGTCGATGGTGTGGTCTACCGACAGCGTGTGGCCCACATTGACCTGGTTTGCAAGGAGGTTCTGTGACTGTGCCGTATGCTGGCCGGGCAGACGGTATGTCTGAGCGGCGGCGGGAACTGTGGCGAACACCGTCAGCAGTGCCGCAGCCGTCAGTTTTATAGTATGTGATAAGGTCATCAGGATTTATTTAGAGTTTTTAATTTCAAAGCTTTAAGTTGCGAGACTCCCGTGCTTCTCGGGCCGGGGGGGGGGCCATTGACCCATGCAGGGACGTGCCTTTGGCACGTCAGTCCTGCGGGACGGGCTGCCGTGGCGGAACCGACATCGCAAAGCGATGTCCCTACATCTGCCGATACACCCTTATTTCTCGTCGGCGGCGTAGGTGGCTGCCAGCGTGATGGGCGTGTAGTCGAAGACCTCGCCGGGGGCGAAGAAGCGGCGCACCTCTATCTCGGCGTTCCCGGGGCTGTCGCTGGCATGCACGATGTTCTCCTGCCCGCTCATGCCGAAGTCGCCGCGGATGGTGCCGGGGGCCGCCTTGCGGCTGTTGGTGGCGCCGATCATGCCGCGCACGACTTCAACGACGTCGACGCCGCGCAGAACCATCACTATGACGGGAGTGGCCTGCATGCTCTTCAGCAGCGAGGGGAAGAACGGCTTGTCCACCAGGTGGGCGTAGTGCTCGCGCAGAATGTCGTCGCCAAGCTGCATCATCTTGATGCCGGCGATGATAAGGCCTTTCTTCTGGAAACGGTCAATGACCTCGCCCACAAGACCGCGCTGAACGGTCGAGGGCTTGAGTATGATAAGAGTCTGTTGCATAAATGTGTCTGTGTTTTACAACGTTGGCCATGCGGTGCATGTTGTTCGCGATTGGTTCGTGTTATGATTTTTTCACTTTTCGCATAACCAACACCCAAATATAACAAAAAATCCCCACCCCGCCAAACCTCCCGCCTCACCACCTGAATATATTTAACATCTCCGGTAAACCCGCGCCGCCACAAGTCCCTGTCTAACAGCCCGATACCCCAAAACATGTTATACAACATATTTTGAACTTTTCACCATTCCTAACACCCCACCGCGGTAAACTACATTCTCAGCAAAGTTAAATTTTAATAAATTTCACCCGCCTCTCGGTGTCGTTGCCCACATTGCTTGCCGACAACCCCGCCCATCTTCTTCCGTGCAAGGGGCCATAGCGCGGCTGCCCCCCCCCCCGTTTCCGTTATGTTCGGGGGCGCGGCTTCCCGCGACCCCACGCCCCCCAAAAAAATTTCCGTGACACATCCGCGCCTATTCCCTTCCTTTCCGTGATAAAAAGAAAATCGCGATGCCAATCGCGATAAAACTATCTTCTGCGGCACCCCGATAAACGGGATTTTTGTTAAAATATGAGCATTTGGGGCGAGTGTTGTAAAAAAATTTCACTTTTTTGTTGCGTATATGGTTGCTAAGCGCTATTTTTGCACAAATAAAACGCGTGACGCGCCTGCGTCGCGGGGAAATTGTTATCTATCATTAACTTTTCACACACACGGCCACCGGCCGGGACCTGCAAAACCGGAAAAACCAATCTGACGCAGACATACCGCATATAATTTAAGACCAACCTATATCTACGAATAAACCATCCAATCAGTAACAACAAATCTAATAAATAACTAAAACCTTAAAATTTATGCACTTAAAAAATTTACGCAACTTTTTGCTGTTAGCGCTATGCACTATCGGCATCGGGTTAGCAAGTGCCCCCCCGGCCGCGGCAGCAATTACGCTGACCAATGTCAATATGGGCGCGGTGTTGACCGGCACAACCACTGGAGACGGTCCATTCGCCTACGGATTCGGTGCAGTTACCGAATCAAATGGCAACATTGTTGTCAACTCATCTTATTCCCAAAATGGCTGTTTAAAGGTCGTTGTCAAGGTTGACAAAGGCGGTGCCACCGGCAGTGTCAAACCCGCAATAACTATTATAGGCAATGGCAACAACGCCAGCCTTA
>JBJEDC010000081.1:0-8665 GCA_051871645.1 Muribaculaceae bacterium
ATTTCTTGCCTTTATTCTACACTGAAATCAATACGTAACTGAAATCAATATTTAAATGTTAATCCTTAAAGGAGGGCGGGGTCAGGGGGGCAAAAGTTAAAAATAAGTTGTTTTGTTATTGTGTCAGGCTTTGTGCCAGGTGCCGTCGGCGGCGAGGGCTACGCGGCGGGCGCGGTAGAGGGCGCCGATGGCTTTTTTGTAGTCTTTTTTGGAGCAGTGGAGGACGGCGGCGACTTCTTCGGGGGTGGATTTGTCGGTGAGGGGGAAGGAGTCGCGCTCTATCAGCTCGAGGATTTTGTGGCCGAGGTGGTCGACGCGGTTGCCGGTGCCGGGGACGGTGAGGGTGAGGTCTATCTTGCCGTCGTCGCGGACGCTCTTGACGTAGGCGGCGTGCTGCGACTCCAGCTCAAGGGGGGCATATATTTCGTTGGCATAAATCATGCCGCGATGGAGGTTGTCGACGATGGCGGTGTAGCCGATGTCGGTACGGCCTGTTATCAGCACATGCACGCGCTGGCCCTGCCGGTATTCGGGGTAGACGTTGCCGAGGAAATGCTCGACGCGGGCCGAAGCCACGATGCGGTTGGTCTTGTCGTCAAGGTAGACGTATACCAGGTATATGCCGCCGGTATGCATGCGAATCTTCTGCTCGCTGAAAGGACACAGCAGCTGCTTGACCACGCCCCAGTCGAGGAAGGCGCCGTACTTGTTGACGTCGACACACTGCAGGTATGCGAACTGCCCCACCGTGGCAAAAGGCTTCTCGGTGGTGGCCACGGGGCGCTCCTCTGAGTCGTTGTACACAAACACTCGTATTTCGTCGCCGGGACGGATGTCGTCGGGCACATATTTTGCCGGCAGAAGCACCTCGTGCAGTTTTCCGTCGGGCTGTGTCGTGCCGTCGGTGAGGTAAAGGCCGAATTCGGCCACTCTTGATACCTTGAGATTGTTGTATCGTCCTAATTTTATCATCTTTTGAGTGTTTATGTCAGTCCGGGACAACAAAATGCGCTGTCCTCTCATTTTATATACACACTGCCGGCGCGAAAGTTCGGCAGAGTACCGTACAAAGGTAAGCAAAAAAAGTCGTACCTTTGACGAAAATCTGAATTAACCCGAAAATGGATTACGAAGCCATAGAAAAATTCTTAGGCACCGGGCCCGACGCCCGCCAGCTCGAGCAGCTTAACGCCCTGGGCGCGCTGTATGCTGACTGGAACGCCAAAATCAACGTCATTTCGCGCAAGGACATCGACAACCTCTACCTCCACCACGTCATACACTCGCTGACGATAGCCAGGTTCCTGGGTGCGCTCAAGGACGGCACGACGATGCTCGACATGGGCACCGGCGGCGGCTTTCCGGGCATTCCGCTGGCCATCATGTATCCCGGCTGCCGCTTCCACCTCATCGACCGCATCGGCAAAAAGGTGCGCGTGGCGCAGGAGATAGCCGCGGCAATCGGCCTCGAAAACGTCACCTTCCAGCACGGCGACATCGGCGAGTGCCGCAGCCGGTACGACTATGTTGTCAGCCGCGCCGTCATGCGCCTCGAAGAGCTTGTGCCGCTCATCCGCAAGAATATCAAGCCCGTCAGCGTTAACCGATATGCCAACGGTCTGATTTGCCTCAAGGGCGGCGACCTCGACGAGGAATGCCAGGCCGTCCGCGAGCCCGTTATCGATTACCCCGTCACCGAGTTCTTCAACGACCCGTATTTCGAGACAAAAAAACTTATTTACGTCCCGCTTGCTCCGGGAAAAGGAAAGTAGGGACATCGCTTTGCGATGTCGGCTCATGCAAATAGCCCGAAGGCCCCGGCATGCCGCGACCCTACAGCCGGTCCTACGTGCCAAAGGCACGTCCCTACAACAGGCTAAATACTAACTCTCTCAATGCTTTGTTATGTTCCGCATAATCCATCTCGCCGTCAATCCGTTTGAAGAGAATGTCCTTATCCTCGTCGACGAGGCAACCAAGGACGCCATTGTCATAGACCCCGGCATGCTGTATCCCGAGGAGCTGAAAAAATTTGACGAAATAGTAAAGGAGGAGGGGCTGCATCTCACGCAGATTGTCAACACGCACCAGCACCTTGACCATGTCTTCGGCGCCAACGCCGTCAAGGACAAATACGGCGTCCCCCTCGCCGCCAGTCCTGCCGATGACTCCTTCGGACAGTCCGTAGCGGTCCATGCCGCACGCTTCGGCATCAAGGCAGGCACAAAACCGGTAGTGAGAGACATTGCCCTTGCGGACGGCGACACAATCACTGTCGGCAAAAGCACGCTGCATGTCCTCGCCGTCCCCGGACACACCCCCGGCGGCCTCGCCTTTTACTGTCCCGAGCAGAAATTCGTCATCACGGGTGACTCGCTTTTCCGCGGCTCGATAGGCCGCACAGACCTCGGCGGCGACCAGGCGACACTCGTATCGTCCGTCCGCAGCAGCCTGCTCACCCTGCCGGATGACACCACCGTCATCCCCGGCCACGGCCCCACAACCACCATCGGCGCCGAAAAACGCAGCAATCCCTACCTCGTCTGAGGTTGGTGTTTTCCGTTTACCTACAGGGGAAACACGGGAAACGTTTTCCGGTGTTTCTCGTGGAAAACAGGAAAACAAAACGGGAAATAGGAAACGTCTTACATCGGGGGGAAGAGGCCGAGTGGGTCGAATTTATCGGCTTTCTTGGGGTTGCGGGTGAAGTAGTTCCAGGTAAAGTTTCTTATAAACATGGTGACTCCCATGTCGGTAAGGGGGTCAAGGATGGGGAGACGGCTTCTCTGCTTGTTGACGAAGGAGAGATGACGGTTGCAGTATTCCATCATCTGAAATGCCTGGTATGCCTTTGAATAACGATGCAGGTGCATCCGGGCATATATCAGGGCTATGGCTACTATAGGTGTCGGGGCCTTATACGTCGCGATAAAGGTCTCCGCGGCCTGCTCCGTCTCCTCCCAGCGCCGCATCATCAGGCATAAAACGGGCTCGGCTTCCCTCTCGGGCGTCAAGATTTCATCAGTCTCGCCTGAATTGCGCAGGATGGCACGGACGACGGCAACGGTACCGTTGTAGAGGCGGTTTTCGAGATAGAACTCCGCCCAGTCGCGCCACTGCTGCAGGCCGCTCTCGGGACTCCACTCCTTCCATTTCCGGTCGAGATATGCTTCGGTGCGCCCGCAAGGGGTCAGGGCGACGTAATAGCTGATTATCGTGTTGTCCTCCGGAAATCTTTCGAGCAGACGTCCGGCCTCACTGATGATTTCGGCAGGGATGTCGTTGAAGTTGCGGATGTCGGCGCACATTCTTTCAAGATAACAGTGCGCTATGGCCGTGTTATCCGGATAGTCCAGTGTCATCTCCTTCAGCTGAGGCTGGGGATCGGGCGCCGACTGCTTGGACAACAGCTGTGCCTTAAGCTGAATGGCATCGATGAAGGTGGGGTCGATGGCTATGGCCATGTCGGCCGACTCGGTGGCGCCTCCGAAGTTGCCCAGCTGGATCTGCGCAAAGCCCAACGAGGTCCAGAAGTCGGCGTTGTACGGCTCCTTCTCCACCAGCTCCGTAAAGACCTTCTCGCCATAAGCGGCCTTACCGCGTTCGACGGACTCGGCGCCAATCTCGTACAGCAGGGCAGGCACGAACTGGACCTTGCCGCGCAGCATGTCGAGGTTTTCCATGAGCCAGTCGAGATTGCCCGTGTCAGCGGCGAGGTTGACAAGCTGGATGGTCTCTTCGTCGTTGAGGCTGTCATACCTGTCCAACAGGCGTTTCAGCTGCTCAAGCGTGCCCTCCGGGCCCAGGTTGCGGGCGCGTAGTTTGAGCAGCGATGTCAGAAAAGTCACTGTACCGGGGTTGGTTGAGGCGAATGCCTCCACATCGTTGTCGGTGAGAACGTCGGAATAAAAGACGCCGCGGCGCTCGAGCAGCTGCTGGGAGTCAGGAAATGTCCGCGCGCCCCACATCAGCACCTCGGCACGAAGGTAGTCGTTGCCTATATCACCGGCATAGTCGAATATTTCAACAAGGTCGACCTCGCTGAACCAGGATTCCGAGCCGGGATTTTTGTGACGTACCTTCAATGCCGCCGCAAACTCGTCAAGCAACCGCTGACGCTCGCTGTCGTATGAATAGGTTTCGCCGCCGTCGTTCTGAGACATAAGGGTTTCGGTTAGTTTGTAATTAGATAATCGTATACAGCCTGACGATAAACCCATGCAGGGACATGTCTTTGGCATGTTGAGCCTGCGGGCGGGCAGGACCAACATCGCAAAGCGATGTCCCTACATTGCTGCTGTTCGGGGTTCAGCCTTTCTTGGCGACCTTTTCCCAGGTGTCCTTGAGCTGGATGGTGCGGTTGAAGATGAGGTGGTTGGCGTCCGACTGGTAGTCAGGGGTGAAATAGCCGATGCGCTGGAACTGGAACTTGGTGCCCTGTTTGGCGTTTTTGGCGACAAACGGCTCTACCTTGACGCCGGTGACGACCTTGAGCGAGTCGGGGTTGAGCATCTCGCGGAAGTCGCGGTCGGGCTCGGCGGCGGGGTTCTCGACGTTGAAGAGGCGGTCGTAAAGGCGTACCTCGGCGTCTACGGCATGTTCGGCCGATACCCAGTGGAGCGTGCCCTTGACCTTGCGGTTGGCGCCGGGCATGCCGCTGCGGCTCTCGGGGTCGTAGGTGCACTCGATTTCGGTAATGTTGCCGTCGGCATCCTTCTTCACGCCCGTACATTTGATGATGTAGGCACCCTTCAGACGTACCTCCTGGTCGGGGGCGAGGCGGAAGAATTTCTTGGGCGGGTTCTCCATAAAGTCCTCGCGCTCGATGTAAATCTCGCGGCCGAAAGGCATCTCGTGTACGCCGCTGCCCTCCTGCTCGGGGTTGTTCTCCATTGTCACGGTCTCAACCTGTCCCTCGGGATAGTTGGTGATGACCACCTTGACGGGATTGATGACGGCCATGACGCGGGTGGCTTTCTTGTTGAGGTCATCGCGGACAGCGTGCTCGAGCAGCGAGACGGAGTTGAGGGCCTCGTATTTGGTGTAGCCGATTGTCTCGATGAAATTGCGGATAGACTCAGGGGTGTAACCTCGGCGGCGCAGGCCGCAGATAGTCGGCATACGGGGGTCGTCCCAGCCGTCCACAAGGTGCTCCTTGACAAGAGCCAGGAGCTTGCGTTTCGACATCACGGTGTAAGTGAGGTTGAGGCGGTTGAATTCAATCTGACGGGGACGGTACGACTCGTCGGCGAGCTCGTCCACGAAATAGTCGTAGAGCGGACGGTGAGGCACGAACTCAAGCGTGCATATCGAGTGTGTGACACCCTCGAAATAGTCGGACTGGCCGTGGGCGAAGTCGTACATGGGGTACACGTTCCACGTCGTACCGGTGCGGTGGTGAGGGGTCTTGATGATGCGGTACATGATGGGGTCGCGGAAGTGCATGTTGTCAGAGGCCATGTCTATCTTGGCGCGGAGCACGCGTGCGCCCTCGTCAAACTCGCCTTTGTTCATGCGCTCGAACAAGTCGAGGTTCTCCTCCACCGAGCGGTTGCGGAAGGGACTCTCCTGACCGGGCGTAGTGGGCGTGCCCTTCTGGGCGGCTATCTGTTCGCTGGTCTGTTCGTCAACGTATGCCTTGCCCTCCTTGATGAGGCGGATGGCCAGGTCGTAGAGCTTGGGGAAGTAGTCCGAGGCGTAGTATTCGCGGTCGCCCCAGTCGAAGCCCAGCCAGTGAATGTCATCGCGGATGGCGTCGACGTATTCGGTGTCCTCCTTGACGGGGTTGGTGTCGTCGAAGCGCAGATTGCAGGTGCCACCGAATTTCTCGGCTACGCCGAAATCCATGCAGATGGCCTTGGCATGGCCGATGTGCAGGTATCCGTTGGGCTCGGGCGGGAAGCGCGTGTTGAGGCGTCCGCCGTTCTTGCCTGCCTGGAGGTCATCGTAAACTATCTGCTCAACAAAGTTGAGGCCTTTCTTTTCGGCGCTTTCGCCGGTAGGGGTAGACTCTGTAGTCATTGTATTGTTAGATGTGTTGATTTTTCGATGCGCTAAATTACTAAAAAATGCTCAAATGCAAAGCAAAAAGGCCATAAAACCGTCGGAAACGCCAAAATTCGGCTCAGAAGTCGAGGGTGTGGCCCATGCGCTCCTTCTTGGTGAGCATGTAGCGGCGGTTGTATGTGTTGGGGGTGACCTCGATGGGTACGTTCTCCACCACCTCGAGGCCGTAACCCTCCAGGCCGATGCGCTTGACTGGGTTGTTGGTCATCAGACGCATACGGCGGATGCCGAGCTTGTTGAGTATCTGGGCCCCCACCCCATAGTCGCGCTCGTCGGCGCGATGTCCGAGGTGCAGATTGGCGTCGACGGTATCGAGGCCCTCCTCCTGGAGCTTGTATGCCTTGATTTTCTCCATCAGGCCGATGCCGCGGCCCTCCTGCATGAGGTAGAGCACGCATCCGCGGCCCTCCTTCTCAATCATGCGCAGGGCATTGTGCAGCTGCTCGCCGCAGTCGCAGCGGAGGCTGCCGAAAATGTCGCCGGTGGCGCAGGACGAGTGGACGCGGGTGAGCACGGGGGTGTCGGGGTCGGACGAGATGTCGCCCTTGATGATAGCGATGTGCTCCAGGCCGTTGTCCTTCTGACGGAAGGGGATGAGGCTGAAGTGTCCGTAGGCGGTGGGCATGTCCACGCGCACGCCCTCCTCGATGAGGTTCTCGTGCTGCTGGCGGTATTTGATAAGGTCGGCGATGCTGATGATGTGCAGGCCCCACTCGCGGGCTTTTTCCACAAGCTCGGGCAGACGGGCCATAGTGCCGTCATCGCTCATTATCTCCATAAGCACGCCCACGGGCTGAACGCCGGCGAGGCGGCAGAGGTCGACGGCGGCCTCGGTATGGCCGGCGCGTTTGAGCACTCCGGCGTCCTGTGCGTAGAGGGGGTTGACATGACCGGGGCGGCCGAAGTCGGCAGGCCGGGATGTCGGGTCGGCAAGGGCGTTGAGGGTGGCGCAGCGGTCGTGGATGCTGACGCCGGTGGTGCAGCCCTCCAGCTTGTCTACGGTGATGGTGAATGGAGTGCCGAGGACCGAGGTGTTCTCCTCGACCTGCTTGGGCAGCCCCAGGCGGCGGGCCCACGAGATGGGCATGGGAGCGCACAGCACGCCGCGGGCGTTCTTGAGCATGAAGTTTACCTGCTCCGGGGTTATCTTTTCGGCAGGAATGATGAGGTCGCCCTCGTTCTCGCGGTCTTCGTCGTCGACGACAATCACCATGCGTCCTGCGGCAAAATCGGCTATGGCGTCCTCGATGGTGTCGAGTTTCACGGCCGGTTTCTCTGTATTGTTTGCTTTGTCGTTAACCATATCGTCAGTATGTTTGCTATTCAAAGATATCGTTAGCTATGAGTTTTCTGTTGTGTCTGCGGGTGCCTCGCCTTTTTTCGCCACCAGGGCGGCCAGGAGGTCACGCACCTCGGTCATCGTCTTCTCCGCCTCCTGCCAGTTGCGGCGGTTTATGTACAGAGGCAGCTGGTTGAGCTTATAGTTGAGCTTCTTGTCCTGGAGGTACGACAGCTTATTGATGAGCCCGTCGTATTCCTCCTGCAGCGCATGGGGACAAACCGAGGCGAACCATCGTTTATAGAACGGACGGCGGCTGAGGTTGTTCTGTCGGGCGGCGAAATCGGCAAGGAAAGTATCGGTCTCTTCCAGCAGCTCGGTCTCGTCGGGGAGTTCCCAGACCACCTCCTTGAGGGGTATGCGGCGGCGCTCGCTGATGCCGAAGATGCGGCGCAGGGCCTTCTTGTACGACTCGAGGTCGAACATCGCCGAGTCACCCACAGCCTTATAGGTGAAGAAGATGCCCATAGGCAATATGACGAACGAACTGAGCCAGATGCCCTCCCACACGGCAGTGCGGCCGTCGCGGGCAAGCTTATAGCCCATGTTGTCGAAAATAAAGTAGACGACGAAGATGAACACCGAGATGACCAGCGGCGTACCTATGCCTCCCTTCTTGATGATGGCGCCGAGGGGAGCACCGATGAAGAAGAAAATCAGACACGCCAGCGACAGCGTGAACTTACGCTGCCTCTCTATGTCGTGGAGGTTCATTACCTTCTCCTCCTGGTACAGCACCTGCTTCTTGTACTCGAATTCATTGCGCCGTGCCTTTGTCTTTGCCAGGGCCTGGTTGATGTACGACTTGCCAAGCGACGGGTTGGCGCCTGCAAATACCGAGTCTACGTTGACAGCCTTGACTGCCCTGTCCTCGGGTGTGCGTATGCGCTGCGAATTGCCGTTTCTGAAGACGGTGGTGTAATAAGGCACTCCGAGCATGGGCGTCTCCTTGAGCTGGGTGCCGTAGGCATTGCCTATCGAGTCGACGATGAGGCGTATCGAGTCGATGGAATGTGTCAGTTGCGTGATGTTCTGGCCGACGTACTGCGAGCGTATGCCCGCCTCGTCTATGCGGTTGAAGTTGGCATCGAAGGCAATGTACACCTCCTTGTCCGTGAAACTCTCGCGGCGGAAGGGCATGTTGCTGCTCGAGGACAGCCCCATGGAGTTGTCGCGGAAATTCTCGAACATCTCGCCCTGGTCGAGCTTCAGGAAGATGTGGCTCTTGTCCTCGGTGAAAGATATCTTGCCCGAGTCAGC
>JBJEDC010000082.1:0-8627 GCA_051871645.1 Muribaculaceae bacterium
GGGTGTCATCCAGATCGAACCACACCCAGGGACGGCCGGCAAGTCTCTCGCCGGCAAAAAGCTTCTGTTCGAACATCTGTCTCATCAATCCTTTTCGACGTCAAGGGGAACGGGCTTTTTGGGCGCTTCATCCTCCTCGGCTTTCTTTTCTTCCTCCTCTTTGACCTCAATGCCCTTGGCCTTGTGGAAGGCACTCATTATCGAACCGGTAATCAGCATTGTCACACCAAAGATGCAGAAGGCGGCGCCGGTGACGCACATCATTATGCGGTCCTGGGCGGGCGATGCCAGAAAGAAATCGACAATGGCACCTATGGCTACGAATGCGGCAGGGATATACAGCCACGAGGATATGGAGGCCGGGCGGGCGCCCATGGCAAGCTGATAAAACAGCATGATGGCGGCAACGGCGGTCACGAGGCCGAAGATGACAGGGATATACGTCACCCAGTCCGTCGGCGTCGATATGACAACTATGCCGAAGATGGCTGCAGCGGCGCTGACCACCATCGTCAGCCAGAAGGCGAAGCCGCGGTTTGCCTTAGGAGCGGCGTCCTTTTCAGCATCTTTCCTGCCTTTCCTGTCATCGGTGTCCCGGCCGGCTTTTGCGGCTCTGCCGACAGAAATATTTGTAAGCAGTATGTCCATCACTCCGGCCACAAGCAGCAGGATGCCGCCGCCGAGTACGATTTCGTTGGCGCCGACCGAAGCGTTGAAAACAATCATCAGCACTCCGACGGCAATGGCCGCCAGACTCATAAGAAAAGATGTGCGTGTATTCATATGGGTATTTTTTTGTGTTATATGTCAGTAAACTATTGTCTGTTAGTCAATTTTTCAGTATCTTTGCGTAACATGCCGGCGCAACCCCGACATCCGCGCCGCTAAATTACGAATTTTTTAACGAAGAGCCACAGATTTTGTATAGCGCTTCAATCTAATAACCGTTATATCACATAAAAAGATGAATCTGAAGTTCATTTTTATCGCAGCAGCCATGACAATTGTAGCTTCAGCTCCTGCTCTGGCCGCCGACGAACCCGACGTGCCCAGAAAATATGTCGACGCGCGCGACCTGCGCATCATCAACCGCGCCTTTGACGATACCGAGCGCTTCTACGCCCGTCTGCCACGCGACCTGCGCGACAGCATAGCCAAGGGCCGCGACCTGTGGGACCGCCAGCAATGCTCGACCGGCATCGGCATCCGCTTCGCCACCGACTCGCGCAAGATAGGCATCCGCTACGAGCTGTACTGGGACACGCACATGATACACATGGCCGACACCGGCCTCAAGGGCACCGACCTGTACATCCTCGAGGGCGACAGCGTCTGGCGCCACGTCAACACCAACCGCCCGTATGTCAAGAAAGACAGCGAGGGCAAGAAGACAAAGGTCGTCGAGTCGACATACGTCGAGCGCCTTGACGGCGGCATGCACGAGTACATGATTTACCTGCCGCTTTACGACGGCGTGCAGGACAATGTTCTGGTTGTCGTCGACAGCACGGCGACAATCACTCCGGGCAATCCCGAAATCATCGACCGCGGCAAGCGCATCGTGGCCTACGGCACGTCCATCCTTCAGGGCGGATGCGCCTCGCGCACCGGCATGGCCGCCACCAACATCATCGGCCGCGAACTCAACTGCGAGGTGATGAACCTCGGCTTCTCCGGCGAGGGCAAGATGGACAGCTACATGGCCCACGCCATGGCACGCATCCCCGACGTGGACGTGTTCCTGCTCGACCCCGTGCCCAACTGCACCGAGAAGATGTGCGACACACTGACTTACGATTTCGTCAGGATTTTGCGCGAAGCCCGTCCCGACGTCCCCATCGTGATGCTCGAGGGCCCGCTCTACCCCTACTCGCGCTACGACTCGATGTTCAGGAACTATCTGCCGGCAAAAAACGCCGCCTTCCGCCGCAACTACGACCGCCTGAAGGCCGAGAACCCGGATAACCTCTACTATGTCACAAGCGAGAATCTTGACGGCGTGGAGGATGACGGCACCGTCGACGGCATCCACCTCACCGACCTGGGCTTCCGCCATTATGCCGACAAGATGATTCCCGTACTACGTCCCCTGCTCTACCCCAAGAACGACATGCGCAGTAACACCGAGATAATGCATGGAGAAAAATAAGGCGGACATCACCGCGACGTTCGAGCACCGCGTGCTGACGGCGATGGCGGAGGAGTGTGGCGTCACCGTCGGCTCGCACGTCATCGTCGCCGTCAGCGGCGGAGCCGACTCGGTGGCGTTGCTGGCGGCGCTGACAGCAACGGGATTTGACTGCACGGCGGCTCACTGCAACTTTCACCTGCGCGGAGCGGAGTCGCAGCGCGACATGCATCATGTGGAGGCGCTGTGCGAGGCTCTCGGCGTCGACCTAAGCATCAAGCACTTCGATGTCGCGGCACATACGGCGGCGACGGGTCAGTCCGTGGAGATGGCCTGTCGCGAGCTACGCTATGCCTGGTTCACCGACATGCTGGAACGATCGCGCGCCCGCGCAATTGCCGTCGGCCACCACCGCGAGGACCAGGCGGAGACCTTTATGCTCAACCTGTCGCGCGGCACGGGCCTGGCGGGTCTTACCGGCATGCGCGACCGCAACGGTCTGGTGGTAAGGCCTATGCTGAGAATGTCACGGGATGAGATTGAGGAGTACCTGCGTGCGCGCGGCCTGACATGGGTCGATGACAGCACAAACGCACAGAACGACTTCCGCCGCAACAGCATCCGCAACCGCGTGCTGCCGCTGATGGACGAATGCCTGCCCGGCGCCACGGATGCCATTCTTGCCACGATGTCGCATCTTCAGGACAACAAACTGCTCTACGACTACGCCGTGGACGCCTTGTCGGCGCCCTACGCCAACCCGTCCGGGACTGAGCTTGCCTTGGCGCATTTATGCGAGGAGCTGCCGCAGCCGGTGGCCCGGATGCTGCTGTTCGAGCGGCTGAAAAGCGTAGGGTTCAACATGGCACAGGTGGAAAACATCATGAAGGCGCGCACGGGGACGGCGCGGTTCGACTCGGGCAGCCACATCGCCGAAGTGTCGCGCGGACGTCTGACGATAACCGGCGTCAACGACGCCGTGCTTGGTCCCGACGAGGTGCGCATATCGCTGCGCCAGCCCGTTACGGCACCGGTCAGCATCGACATCACCGAGCATCACATCAGCGAGTTCCGTCCCGAGCGCGACCCGAAGACAATCTATCTCGGCATAAACGTCCTGGAGGGCGACCCCGTCTTCACCCTGCGCCACTGGCGCCGCGGCGACAGACTGCGCCCCTTCGGCATGAAAGGCGAAAAGCTCGTCAGCGACATCTTCGCCAACGTCCGCCTCACCGCCGCCGAAAAACGCTCAGCCTGGCTACTGACCCGCAACGGCACCCCCCTCTGGATAGTGGGCCTCCGCGCCTCAGCCCACTACCCGGTAACACCTGAAACGCGCCGCTTTCTGAAACTGAAGTTTTTGAGCTGAAGCTCAAAAGCAAAGGCAAAAAGGCCGGGAACAAGGATAAACAGCAGTCAGGGCCGCTAACGCAAACCGTTAGCGGCCCTGACTGTTATGTTTGTGCTGTTTACTCGTCGGGGGTGATGTCTTCGTCCCAGTCGTAGTCGGCGTCCCAGTCGTCGGGGTTGATGGACCGGAGGTCTTCGGCTTCCTCTTCTTCGTCGATGACGGGCTCGGGGGTGAAGACAAACTCGTCCTCCTCACGCACGCGGTGGTGGCCGTCGAGGGGACGGTGGACGATGTCGGGGGTGGCGAGGCGGTTGCTCTCGTCGGTGATGGCGCGCCAGAGGATGTCTTTCAGTTCGACCAGGCCCTGACCGGTGACAGATGAGATGAAGACAGTGGGAATGTCCTCGGGCAGAGTGGCCCGAATTTCCTCCATAAGCTCCTCATCAAGCATATCGGACTTGGAGATGGCCAGAATGCGGTGCTTGTCGACGAGCTGGGGGTTGAACTGGCGCAGCTCTTTGAGCAAAATCTCATATTCGGCGACGATATCGGGAGCGTCGGCGGGAACCATAAACAGCAGCACTGCATTGCGCTCGATATGGCGCAGGAAGCGCAGGCCCAGGCCCTTGCCCTCGCTGGCGCCCTCGATGATGCCGGGGATGTCGGCCATGACGAACGAACGGTTGTCGCGGTAGCTGACAATGCCGAGCTGGGGTTCCATGGTAGTGAAGGGATAGTCGGCGATTTTGGGTCGTGCCGCCGAAAGCGATGACAGCAGGGTCGACTTGCCCGCATTGGGGAAACCTACAAGGCCTACGTCAGCCAGCAGTTTGAGCTCGAGGATGATGCTCTTCTCCACACAAGGCTCGCCGGGCTGCGCATAGCGGGGCGTGCGGTTGGTGGAGCTTTTGAAGTGCCAGTTGCCGAGGCCGCCGCGACCGCCTTTCAGCAAAGGCACTTCCTCGCCGTCATCACGAACCTCGCATAGGTATTCGCCCGTCTCGGCATCAAAAACGACGGTACCGCAGGGAACCTCAACGGTAACGTCCTCGCCGTCCTTGCCGAACGATCGTCCGGCGCCGCCGCTCTGACCGTTGCCGGCGAAGATATGGCGGCGGAACTTCAGCGGGAGCAACGTCCACATGTTTTTGTTGCCCTTGAGGATGATGTTGCCGCCGCGACCGCCGTCGCCGCCGTCGGGACCTCCCTTGGGCACATATTTGGCGCGGTGGAAGTGACGCGAGCCGGCACCGCCCTTGCCCGAGCGGCACAATATCTTTACATAGTCTATGAAGTTCGAATCTGCCATAATAGTGTTTTCTGTCAGTTGGTTATGAGGCTGCAACGGCTAATTACACATCGTTGCCGCGCAAGTTGTTGTAGTGGCGCATTAGCTGCGAAGCCTGCTCGAAGTCAGCGGGAGAGCCCACGTCGAGCCATGTGCCGTTGACGGGCGAGTACACCACCCTGCCGCCGTCGGCGATAGTGTCGGCGATGAGGTCGGTGGCGTCGGTGCGCCGGTCGGCGGGCAGCGAACGCAGTAAACGGTTGGCGAAGATATAGATGCCGGCGTTGGCGAAATACGAGTAAGCCGGTTTTTCCTCTATGCCGGTAATCTGCGGGCCGTCGGTGGTGATGATGGCGAAGGGCACCGAAACCTGGTATGGAATGACGGCCACGGTGATATCGGCGTTCTCGCGTATGTGGCGGAGATACATGTCCTCGAACGACACCGTCGTCAGCAGGTCGGAGTTCATCACCAGCGTGTTGCCGTCACCCTCGACGCGCACGAGCGCGGCGCTGCCGATGGTTCCCAAAGGCCTGTCCTCGGTGACACATTTAACCTGCACGCCGGCCACGGGGAGGCGGAAATGCTCATGAATCTGCTCGGCCAGGTAGCGTGTGGTGACGGTGATGTCGCTCACACCGCACTCGGCCAGCGCCTCGATGTTGTAGTCGATGATGGCCTTGCCCTCGATTTTCAGCAGAGGCTTGGGCGTCGTCAGCGTCATGGGACGCAGGCGCTCGCCCTTTCCGCCGGCCATGAGAATGGCGCTCAGCGGCAGACGTGTACGGGTGGCACGCAAATCAACCATGTCGACGATATTCCCGTCATTGTCAACCACGGGTACAATCGTTATGCCTTTCTGCCGTAACATCTTGTAATGAAGCACATTGTCGGACGAGGCCGCCGGAGCCGGGACGGCGCGGGCAGGGGTGTGCATGGCGTCGCGCACGGGGGCGTCCAGACCGATGCCGGCGAGGAGAGCGCGGCGCACGTCGCCGTCGGTAAGCGAGCCCAGCAGACGCATGCCGTCGGTGACGAACAGCGTCATCGTGCCCGTCCCGGAAAGTGCGTTGAGCGCTCCCAAGGCTTCGTGCAGCGGGCGCGTATGCTCTATTATGTGCTTCTGTATTTCCATGTCTTCCTATCTAACGTTCGGTGCGGGGTTAAGGTTGTATTCCGGGCGAAATCGGGTTATTTGTCGTAGCGGTCGCAGGTGCCGAGGTCGCGGGCGAGAGTCTCGGCCACAAGCCAGTCAGTGGGCGTATCGAGGTCCACCGAGCGTTCGCGCGGCATCGGCGACGGCAGGCGGCGCTTGAAGGCGCCCATGGGCATCTGCCTCAGCGACTCCGGATTGATGACATAGACTGCGCCATTGTACTCCCATACCTTGGGACAGTCCTGACGCCGGGTGTACAGGCCGTCGCCCTTGCTGATGTGGAGGTAGCCCTCGGGGCCCTCCTGCTCGAAGCAGGTGTAGTAGGGATTTGAGGCCGCCTCGCTGACGCTCACCACCATGTCCACCGACGGGTCGTAGAGCGCCAGGGCGTTGTACACGTCATCGGCGGTGCGCAGGGGCGAGGTGGGCTGCAGGAGCACCACGCAGTCGTATTCTATGCCCTTGCTGTCGGCCCAGTCCATGGCGTCGAGGATGACCTCGCGGCTACCGATATTGTCGCCGCCGAGTTCTGCCGGGCGCATATACGGTACTGGCAGGCCGCTGTACGAGGCCACTTTGGCGATGCGGCGCTCGTCGGTGCTGACGATGATGTGCTCGTCATCGGCCCCGAGGTCGCGGGCGCAGTCTATGGCCAGCCATATCAGGGGCACGCCGCAGAAAGGCTTGATGTTCTTATGCGGGATGCCTTTGCTGCCTCCGCGGGCGGGAATGATATACAGGGGATTCATCGGTTCGTTATTTCAGGTTGTTGAAGCGCTTGGCCACGTTGCGGCGCGGCATGAAGTCGAGTATCGTCCTCACCATCAGCGCTACCGTATCGGGACGGTAATATGGGTTGGAAGCCTCGCGGGCCTGGCGGCGTCCCTCGGACGAGAGAGCGGTGGCGATGGCCTCGGTTATCGACTCGCAGTCATCGGCGCAGTGTATCACGGACGCCGAGCAGAGACGGCCTTTCTGACGTATGCCCACGTCGACGGTCGGGATGTGCATCGACGGCACCTCCACTATTCCGCTCGAGCTGTTGCCCACCACGGCGGCGACGTTGCGCAGCGCCGACAGGTAGCGGAGCATGCCCAGCGACGTAACGGCCCTGACGCGGTCGGGGTTGGCGCTGGCATAGTCCTCGACGAGGGCCGCTATGGCCTCGCCGCCGGCGTCGTTGTTGGGATGGGTAAGCAACACCTTGCTGCGGGGGAACATGTCGAGTGCGCCGAGCAGCTCGTTGAAGCGTGCGGCGGGGTCGCCGTTGTCGAGGGTTGCGGGATGATAGGTCACCAGCAGCGTCGACTCCGGGTCGAGGGTGAAGCCGTCAAGGCTCTCCTCCAGTTCGGACTTGGACAGCAGAGTCTGGTTCATGATGTTCCAGACACCGAGGGCTCCGGTGGCTACAACGCGCTCGGGGTCTTCGCCCATCTGGACGATACGGCGGCGTGCCTCGTCGGTCTCGGCAAGGTGCAGCGACGCCAGCTTGGTGATGGCATGGCGTATCGAGTCGTCGACAGCGCCCTCGCTGACCGTTCCGCCGGCGATGTGGACGATGGGGATGCGCATCATTGCCGCTGCCGAGGCCACGGCAAGCATCTCGTAACGGTCGCCGAGAATTATCACGGCGTCGGGACGCAGGCGTTCAAAGGCTTCGGCCGTTCCTTCGAGGCATTGCGCCATGGCGCGCACCCGGTCGGCGGCGCTGTCTCCGGCAGCCTCCATCGGCACGCGGGCGTCGACGGTGAAACCGGCATCGGTAATCTCGTGCACGGTCATGCCGCAGCGCTCGCTGAGGTGCATGTTGGTGGCGACAATCTGCAGTTCGACCTGCGGATTATCGCGCAAAGCGCCGGCCAGGGGTGTGAGCAGCCCCCAGTCGGCACGTGTGGATGTTGCTATGCAAATGCGGTAAGGCACTTCGCAGTCCCTCCGCCCGGCTTATTTGATGAGTTTCTGGGCCTCGGGGAAGTCCATCTGCTTCAGTGGCACGGGAGTGAGCGAGGGGTCAATCCTGGAGTCATCGTAAGCCTCGGCGGGATAGATGCCCTTGGCGACAACGACGTCGCGGGGAATGACGAAGTAGCAGTTCTGGGCACCCATGCGGCACATGTCGTTGTAGGCCTCGGTGGTGGGCTCGCAGATGGTGTATACGTCGGCGAATTCGAGGTCCGGGAGACGCGAGGCGGCGATGGCGTTCTGCTCGGCGGTGGCGTCGGCGGTGGCTGTGCCGCTACCCTTCCAGGCACGGTTGAGGATTACCACTGCTCCGCAGGGTTTGCCCTTGGAGGCGACGGACTTAGAGGCGGCAGTGCAGGCCATGTCCATGTAGATTTCCTCTGTGGGGTCAATCTTGTCGACCTTGGTGACGGGGATACCGGCGATGACGGCCGGAGCGCAGGCTGCGGCGACGATGGCCACAGCTGCGGCGATAACTGCAAATTTCTTCATAGTGTTATATCTGGGTTTTTGTAAGTTTTATAACTTTGACGGCGCGAGGCGCCAATGGATTAAGCGCAAAATTACATAAATTTTTGCAAAAGGGCAAAACCGAGGGGGCATGGCGGGTGGAAACGGAGATTTTTCGCTTAAGCTCAAAAGCTTGAGCAAAAAGGCAGGGTAATCGTGGACATGTAAGTGGATGTATCGGTGAAGATTCCAAATCGAAGTGCAAAACTTTGAGTTGAGAATTACTCATTCT
>JBJEDC010000083.1:0-8478 GCA_051871645.1 Muribaculaceae bacterium
ATATGTGGAACGACAAGAACTACAAGGGAGCCTACGAGTCGTGGGGCATTTACCTCGACATCGCCCGTGACCCCCGTTACGCCAAGATGGTTCCTGCTGTCGCCGACAGCGTAATCAGCAATGTCGCCTTCAATCAGGGTCTCGCCGCATGGCAGGCCGAGGACTTTGCCGGCGCCATCAAGTCGTTCAACTACGCCCGCCAGAACGGCTACAAGGGCAAGCAGCTGTTCGAGTACGGTATCGCTGTAGCCTCCAACGCCAAGGACTTCGACGCTCTTCTTAATTTCGCCCAGGAAGGCAACAAGCTTTACGGCAAGGAAGATCCTCAGTTCCTCAACCAGATTATCAACTACTACCTCCAGACCGAGAAGTACGACGAGGCCCTCAGCTACCTCGACAAAGGTGTTCAGGAAGACCCCGGCAACGCCCAGTACTACGCTCTGCGCGGCATCATCTACGACAACAAGAAAGAGGCATCCAAGGCTCGCGCCGACTATGAGAAGGCTCTCGAGCTCGACCCCAACAACGGCCTGGCTCTCTTCTATGAAGGCCGTAGCATCGCGAGCGAGGCCGGTGCCCAGCAGGATGCTTACGACAAGCCTGACTACGAGAAGTACAAGAGAGAGAACATCGACCCCAAGTACCGCGAGGCCGTGAAATATCTCGAAAAAGCTTACGAGGTTGACCCCACCAACCGCGCCGAGGCTCTGAAGGTTCTCGAAATCCTCTACTACAACCTCAACGACGAAGCCGGCCTCAACTCCGTCAAGGACCGCAAAGCCGAACTCTAAAACGCCATGACCGCCTCAGTGCGGCAAATGACAAACGCAAAAGCGGATGCACGACCCGAAAGGGCTGCATCCGCTTTGCTTTTAGCAAACTTTTAGCTACTTTTGCAATATCGGCGGTAAGTGGCGGAGCAACGCCGCGGTTTCCGGCGTAAACATTGAATAATACTAACAAAACAAGATTTTGACGTGAGCAGAAATACTGAGGTCAACAACGGGACAAACGCACAGTTTGACAGGGCGCTGAAGCTGTGCCGCGATATTTTTGTGAAGAAGCTTAAGGACTATGGGCCATCGTGGCGTCTGCTGAGGCCGCAGTCGGTGACCGATCAGCTGTTCATCAAGGCCAAGCGCATCCGCTCGCTCGAGATAAAGGGCGTGACGAAAGTCGGGGAGGGCATTCTCCCTGAGTTCATTGCCATTGTCAACTACGCAATTATCGGCATCATTCAGTTGCGTCTGGGGTATGTCGATACCAAGGATCTCAGCATTGACGAGGCCCTTCTAAACTATGATAAGGTGGCTAAAGAGGCGCGTACGCTCATGCTGGCGAAAAACCACGATTATGACGAGGCGTGGCGCGGAATGCGCGTGCCCACTTATACCGATTTCATTCTCACCAAGATTGAGCGTGTGAAGGAAATCGAGGACCATAACGGGCAGACACAGGTGTCAGAGGGCATCGACTCGAACTATATGGATATGATGAACTACGCCGTCTTCGGTATCATCAAACTCACCGAGGGCGATGGGGAATGAACAGGCCGGACATAGGCAGACGTTAGCGGCCGTCGGTATCTGGGTATTGCGGATAGCGCTTGGCGCGGTCTTTGTGTACTCGGGTTTCGTCAAGGCGATAGACCCGTGGGGCGGCCTGTTCAAGATGGAGGAGTATGTGGCTGCGATGGGGCTCGACCTGCCGCGTGCCATCGTGCTCATGGGCGCGTCGCTGCTGGCCGTGTCCGAATTCTGCCTGGGCGTGATGACGCTGACGGGCTCGTTCCGCCGCCTGACGCCAATCCTGCTGTGCGCTTTCATGGCCGTCATGCTTCCGCTGACGGTGTGGATTTATTTCGCCGACCCGGTCAGTGACTGCGGATGCTTCGGTGATGCGCTCGTCATCAGCAACGGCGCCACGTTGCTGAAAAATATCGTGCTGACGGCGATGGCCGTCGGCCTGTTGCTAATCAACAAGAAAGTTCAGCCGCTCTTTTACCCGTCCTTGCAGATTTGGGTGGTGATATGGAGCGGATTATATACCGGATGCCTTGTGCTGACCGGTTTCAACACACAACCGCTGATTGATTTCCGCCCGTATAAGGTCGGCACGGCGCTCGAAGCTCCGAAAGTTGCCGAGCCGCGGTTTATTTATGAAAAGGACGGCGTAAGACAGTCGTTCAGCAGCGATTCTCTGCCGGAGGATGACGCATGGGAGTTTGTTGAACGTGTCGAGACCCAAAATACGAAAGTCCCGGGTACGCTGGCTGTCTTTGACGCCGACGGAGAAGACGCTACGGCGGAGCTATATGACAAGGCGGCCGGAAATTTACTGATACTCAACGTTCCCGAGCCTGCCCGTCATTCCATTTCGCGCAGCATTCAGGCAAACTTGCTGTTCGACTACATGCTGGCCCAAGACGGCGAGATGGTTGCGCTTGTAGCCACAAATCATCCCGACCAATGGGCCGGGGCCGTCCGCGCCCGCTATCCGGTTTACACCGCCGAGGATACCGACCTCAAGGAACTGGCCCGTGGCGAAGCCTCGCTGGTATACATCTCAGGCGACACAATACGCTGGAAAACGGCTCTGACGGCCGTCAGCCCGGAGGCACTGTCGGCGCTTCCCGCCAATGATAAACGCCCGCTGAGTCAGGTGCTGGAGGTGGAAAATCCTAAGGGTGAGTTCGACTTGCTCACCGCCATATACCTGACGCTTATGGCTCTGACGCTTGCTCTTTCGCTGTTCTACGACAAAGCCTTTTTGCACCGCAAATCCGGTAAAGAAAAGGTGTCTGCGACTCATGACAGAAAATAAGTTGTCAGTGTAGCGGAAAATTGCTAATTTTGCACATATAAAACTAATACAACTAACATCCAAAATAAACAGTATACCCAAAATGAGAAAGAACATTGTTGCAGGAAACTGGAAAATGAACACCACCGTTCCTGAGGGCGTGAAACTCGCCGAAGAAGTCAACGAGGCACTCAAGGGCATCGAGCCCAAGTGCGATGTCGTAATCTGCGTACCTTTCACCCACCTGGTATCGGTCAACAACGTCATCACCGAGAAGGGCAAGCTCGGCCTCGGCGCCGAAAACTGCGCCGACCACAAGAGCGGTGCCTACACCGGCGAAGTCAGCGCACCCATGGTTGCCAGCACCGGCGCCGGCTACGTTATCCTCGGCCACTCGGAGCGCCGTCAGTATTATGGCGAGACCGCCGAGACCCTCCGTGCCAAAGTCGCCCTGGCTCTGGAGAACGGCCTGACCCCCATCTTCTGCATCGGTGAGGTTCTCGCCGAGCGCGAAGCCGACAAGCACTTTGAAGTTGTAAAGGCCCAGATTGTCGACGGCCTCTTCAACCTCAGCGCCGAGGACTTCGGCAAGATTATCCTCGCCTACGAGCCCGTATGGGCAATCGGCACCGGCAAGACCGCTACCGACGACCAGGCTCAGGAGATGCACGCTTTCATCCGTCAGACCATCGCCGAGAAATACGGCAAGGAAGTGGCCGACAACACCAGCATCCTCTACGGCGGCAGCTGCAAACCCACCAACGCCCGTCAGATTTTCGCCAAGCCCGACGTTGACGGCGGCCTCATCGGCGGTGCTTCGCTGAAGTGCGCCGACTTCATGGGCATCGTTGAGGCCTTCGACTAATCGCTGTATAAGGCTTCGACTGAATGTCGCATAGCAAATGACACTCCGCTCAAGGCCGGCGAACTTAGCGCCGGTCCTGAGCGTTGCTTTCTTAAAATCAGCATTTGGCGATTGGCAAATTCTGATTTCAATTTTACATTTTCAATTCTTAAATTTAAATTATGAAACCTTTTGCCCTGATACTGATCGCCATGTGGATGTCTGTAGTGTCGGCTGAAATGCATGCCCAGACTCCTGCCGAGCCTCAGGCTGCCGACAGTGTGAACATTGTCACAACTCTTACTGAGGGTGGAAAAATTGTCCTTGATCAGCCCGAGGGGCTTGAGCAACGTCTTAAATATAAGGACGGCGGCGATGAGTCAGAGGCAAAGACCGACGAGGACAAGACAGCCGGAAAAGTGAAGTCGCACGGCCATATGGGATATCGCGTGGAGGTCTTCGCCGACAATAATGTGCGTACGGCCAAGGCACAGGCATCGTCACGCAAGCGTATGCTGCAGGCGCGTTTGCCGCAGTACCGCTCGTACCTCGTGTTCGAAAGTCCTTTCTGGCGTGTCCGTTTGGGCGATTTCCCGACCCGCGCGGGCGCCGAGAGCGCGATGGCAGAGGTGCGCAGACTGTTTCCGCAGACCACTTCGAGCCTCCGTATAGTTCGTTCGACAATCAATCCGCAGTAATTATTTCAGGCGGATTAAATAAAAACATTCACTCACAAGCATCATCATTTCAGCAATGGAAGAATTTGAAGCTACGCCCGGCGATAGCGAGCGCATAGAGCAGATGGCCGCGCACATCCGTGCGCTCATCGAACTTATGGGCGACGACCCGACACGCGAGGGGCTCGTCAAGACGCCTGTGCGTGCTGCAAAGGCTTTGCTGCATGCCACGCGAGGTTACAGACAGAGCGGTGAGGACGTGATGCGTCAGGCCATCTTCGAATATGCGGGCTCGCAGATGGTTATTGTAAAGGATATAGAGTTTTATTCGATGTGCGAGCATCACATTCTGCCGTTCTTCGGTCGTGTAAGCATCGGCTACCTGCCTGACGGCAAGATGATAGGCTTAAGCAAGCTCGCACGCCTTGTCGATGTCTACGCACGTCGCCTGCAGGTGCAGGAGCGCCTCACGGCGCAAGTCTGCGAAGATGTGATGAAGAGCCTGCATGCCCGCGGTGCCATTGTACTGTGCAACGGCGAGCATCTGTGCATGAAGATGCGGGGAGTGGAGAAGCAGCACTCATCCACAACGACTATCCACTACGCCGGTGCTTTCGCCGACGAGCCACGGCTCAGGGAAGAGTTTTACCAGGCTTTGAAAGCCATGTAGGGCGGGTTGGCCCGGCGGGTAAGCCCCTGCCAGGGCCGGAGGGTAATCCTCGATTGACCTGGTGGTCAACCCTCGCTGAAGCTCGGGAGTTTGGACAAAAAGGGAAGGTAGTGTTTTAGGACTTAACAGGGGAGGGGTTATTGCTCATCATCATCGTCGTCGTCCCAGTCGAGGAACCAGTCGTTTTCGAAGGCTTCTTCGGTGAACTGGCTTAGCTGGCGGCCCTCTTTCTTGGTGGGGCGGCCGAGGCCTTTGCGGCGGTCGACGAAGCCGGAGATGCGGACGACATCGAGGAGGTCATACTGCGACTGAGGTGTGAGGTTTTCGAGATATTCGGGTACGAGCTTGGCACCTAAGCGGTTGGGGGCCAGGGCGAGAACGCGGAAGGTGTACTGGATGGGCGGCTTGCGGACGTGGATGGTGTCACCGACTTTTATCAGTCGCGAGGGCTTGACTACAACGCCGTTGCCGTTGTCACCGACGCTGACGCGCCCTTTTTTGCAGGCGTCGGTGGCCTGTGTGCGCGTCTTGAAGATGCGCGTGGCCCACAGCCATTTGTCAACTCTTTCGTCGTTAGGCATAGTTGTTGTCGTTATTTATTGTTGTAGTTGCACATTGCGTGACCGATGCCGGCGAGAACAAAGTCTTTGGCGGCTTCGACGGCTGTGTCGATGCGTGCGGGCAGTTCGGCTTCCTGTTCGGGCGAGAACCGGCCGAGGACGAAGTCTATCTGGGCGCCGCGGGCAAAATCGTTGCCGATACCGAAGCGCAGACGCGGATAGGTTTGGGTGCCCAGCATCTGTGCGATATTCTTGAGGCCGTTGTGACCGGCGTCGCTACCTGAGCCTTTGATGCGGATGGCGCCGAGTGGCAAGGCGAGGTCATCGACGAGGATGAGGATGTTGGAGGGCTCGATGTCTTCCTTGTCCTTCCAGTAGCGGACGGCGTTGCCGCTGAGGTTCATGTATGTCGAGGGCTTGAGCAGTGTCACAAGCTTGTTTTTGAGCCGGAAATGTGTGACGTCGCCGTAGCGCTCGGTGGACCAGGTGGCACCGACCGACTCGGCCAGGGCGTCGGCGATGCGGAAGCCGATGTTGTGCCTCGTCCCGGCATATTCCGGTCCGATGTTTCCAAGTCCGGCGATAAGATATTTGTTGCTCATAAGAGAGGTGGATTTTAAAGTTTAACCGCGACCCCGCCTGACATGTTCAGAAACGGAAGTCGCGGTTAGGCGTTTATGCCCCGGATGGACGGGGTAGGGCGGTTGTCTTATTCGGCGGTAGCCTGTGCGCCACGGGCGGCACGGGTCAGCTGAACGGCGCAGACAACGGCGTTCTTGGCGTTGACGAGCTCGAGACCCTCGAAGTGGAGATCGCCTACCTGGAGGCTCTGACCGAGACCGAGGTTGTCGACGTTGATTTCAAGGCACTCGGGAACGTTGGTGTAGATGGCCTTTACTTTGAGGCGACGCATCGACAGACCGAGCTTACCACCGGCCTTTACACCCTCGGCGTGGCCGACGAGCTTGACGGGAACTTCGATGACAACGGGCTTCTTGTCGTTGACCTCGAGGAAGTCGATGTGGAGGACGGTGTCCTTGACGGGGTGGAACTGGATGTCCTTGAGGATGGCCATCTTGTTCTTGCCGTTGAGCTCGATGTCGACAGCGAAGATTTCGGGGCTGTATATGAGTTTGCGGACGGCGTCGCTGGTTACGACGATGTCGGTGGTGATGAGGCCCTTGCCGTTTTCGATTTCAACGATTTTCTGGCCCTCTTCGAGCTTGCCGTTGTAGGGGAGGTCAACGAGTTCGCCACCGTTGATGACTGCGGGAATCTGATTGTTGGCGCGGAGAGCCTTGGTGGCTTTCTTGCCGAGGCCGACGCGGGGAGCGGCGGCGAGGTTGAAAGTTTTCATTGTGAAAAATGAGAGTTAAATGGTTGTGTTACTAAAAATTAAGTTGTTTGGTGCTTAATTTCCCATCACACTTGGGAGCGAACCCGTCGCTCCCTGCGATGCAAAATGCGCCGCAAAGGTAGTAAAAATTTGTCAAACGGCCAAAAGCCCCGGCCCCTAAAATTTGGCGGGTGAGGGGTTTATCGGGATATTCGGGCTTCTCGGGATTCTTGAGAAACGCGAGAACCTCGAGAGGCCCGAGAATCTTGGGAACTTCGGGGTTGCCAGAATCAGCCTCGCTGCCTGATCTCCTCGGCAAGGTAGGGTGCCGTGGGTGAGTCTGTGACTGCGACCTCCTCCGGGGTGCCGGTGGCGATGATTTGGCCGCCGTTGCGGCCTCCGCCCGGGCCCATGTCGATGATGTGGTCGGCACATTTGAGCACGTCGAGGTTATGCTCGATGACAAGGACGGTGTTGCCGCGGTCGACGAGGCGGTTGAGCAGGGCCATGAGCGTGTTGATGTCCTCGAAATGCAGGCCGGTGGTGGGCTCGTCGAGGACGAAGAGCGTCTTGCCGGTGTCCTTCTTGGCCAGCTCTGCGGCCAGTTTCACGCGCTGGTTCTCGCCGCCGGAGAGGGTCGACGAGGGCTGTCCGAGTTTGATGTAGCCGAGGCCGATTTCCTCCAGAACCTTTATCTTTTTGACAATCGTAGGCACTGAGGCGAAAAATTCGCAGGCCTGCGAGATTGTCATGTCGAGGACGTCGGCGATGGACTTGCCCTTGAAGCGCACCTCAAGTGTCTCGCGGTTGTAGCGTTTGCCGTGGCAGGCCTCGCAGGGCACAAGCACATCGGGGAGGAAATTCATCTCGATGGTGCGGTAGCCGTTGCCTCCGCAAACCTCGCAGCGTCCGCCCGAGACGTTGAACGAGAAGCGTCCGGGCTTGTAGCCGCGAATCTTTGCCTCCGGTAGGTTGACGAAGAGACTGCGGATGTCCGAGAACACGCCGGTGTATGTGGCCGGATTGGAGCGCGGCGAACGGCCAAGCGGCGACTGGTCGACGGTGATAATCTTGTCGATGTTGTCATCGCCCTCGATTTCGCGGTAAGGCAGCGGCTGCTGGAGTGAGCGGTAGAATTTCTGCGAGAGCAGGGGCTGGAGAGTGCCGTTAACCAACGATGATTTGCCTGAGCCGGAGACGCCTGACACGCATGTCAGAGTGCCTAACGGCAGCACGAGGTCGACGTCCTTGAGGTTATGGCCTGTGCATCCGCGCAAAGCGATGAACTTGCCGTTGCCTTTGCGGCGCTTTTCGGGTACGGCCACGGTTTTCTCGCCGTTGAGGTATTGGGCCGTGAGCGTATCCGTTTTCAGCATCTCGGCCGGCGTGCCCTCGAAAACGACCTTGCCGCCGCGGTGTCCGGCCTTGGGGCCTATGTCGACGATATAGTCGGCATCGAGCATGATGTCCTTGTCGTGCTCGACTACTATTACCGAATTGCCGGCGTCGCGGAGCTTTTTGAGCGAGCTGATGAGCCGGTGGTTATCACGCTGGTGCAGTCCGATTGACGGCTCGTCGAGGATGTACAG
>JBJEDC010000084.1:0-8297 GCA_051871645.1 Muribaculaceae bacterium
TCAGGCGGCTTAAAAAATGGAGGGTGTGCCAAAAACTTAATTTTGATACACCCTCTTCGACGGTGGGATGGGTGATGCCGAAACGTGCGGCGGTATGCCGGATATCGGATATCACGCGGTTGAGATTTGTGACGTCATCGATAACCACATGGACTGTCAGGGCATTCTCGGTAGTGGAGAGTGCCCAGACATGCAGATGATGTACGCCATGAACTCCTTTGACCGATTCGAGAGCTTTCTCCAGTCCCTGCATGTCTACCGACCGCGGTACGGCGTCTAACGACATGCGTGTGCTTTCGACGAGCAGTCCGCGGCTGGTCCAGGCGATGACAATGGCTATAGCTATACCGATTATGGGATCGAGAATGTATAAATCGGTAAAATGGATGATGATGCCTGACATGACCACACCGATTGAGACAAGTGTGTCAGCCGCCATGTGAAGAAAGGCGCCCTTGATGTTGAGGTCGCGGCCCTGGTTCTTCATCAGCAACCAGGTAGTCACGCCGTTTACCACCACGCCGGCTGCCGCAACCCATGCTATGACATCGCCATCGACAGCTGTCGGATGGATCAGCTTCCTGATTGACTCTACAAGTATGGCTCCGACGGCAGTATATAACAATAACGCATTTATCAACGATGCCTGAATGGAAAACTTCTTATAACCGTATGTATGCTCGCTGTCGGGTTTATGCTTCATGAGCCGGAACGCCCAAAGAGCTATCAGCAACGAAGCCACATCGGACAAATTGTGTCCGGCATCGGACAGTAAGCCCATCGAATTGTAAAAGAAGCCAAAAATCGCCTCTATAACTACATAGACGCTGTTGAGTATAATTCCTACAATAAAGGCGGTATTCACCGACCTGATTGTTTCTGCGCCATGAGAGTGTTGATGTCCGGGATGAAGTTCGTGATGTGTCATATTCTCTTCGTTTTGTCTGTAGTTGCTTATTCCCCTACCCGTCTCCGGCCGAGGAATAATAATTACAACACTTAAAAGCGGAATAAGATTACACCTTATTATATGATGTTCCCGATATTGCACGCCGGAACGCAGGAGAATAAATGACATTTGATTGTCACTTCGGCACTTAACTCTGTCATCTTCATTGATGTACAGTTATTTTCCCTTTCCGCGGTCTGAATTTTATTCCTAAAATGTGATTTTTGTTTCAAAAAAATCCTTTCGCATTGCTTTTGTGACAAAAAAATATTTTATATATTTGCAAAAATTAGTTAACCAAGGACAAACACGCATATACCAATCACAATCACAGGCAGAACCAATCTCTCTACCTCTGTTAAGCCTGGAGTCAAATAATACCAGAACCAGATTAACTCCTATGGAACAATCATTGATCATCGGCAAATTAGGGAACCAGCCTTTTCAGATCTGCGACCCGGACGTAAGCCGTAGACACGCCACATTATATTTCGACAAAGCCACGGGCGCTATTTCGCTGGAAGACAGCAACTCCACCAATGGCACCTATATTTTTGACGGCAAACAGTTTGCCCGTCTTCTTCCGGGACGCCGCGTTAAGGTTCGCCCTGAAACAATGATACGTCTTGGTCCGGAGACCCGCTTTCACATCAGGCGGGTGCTTCCTGCAGACTTCAACGCCACCGGCGGGAAGCCTAAGGAAGAAGCGCCCAAACCGGTCAATATTTCCTCTCTGCGACAGATATCCGAACAATACATCGAAAACAAGAACCGACTTGACAGCAAGACCGCAACGCTTAACGGTCTGCGCGGACTTTCAATTGTATTCACCTGTCTGGCAACCACCGGCAGTTATCTGCTTGCCGACTTCCTTGGTCTTTCCAATGCCCAGGCCGGAATAATTTCAGCCGTCGTACTGCTTGTGCTCGTCGTTTCGCTTCAGGTAATTGTCAGCAAGAAATTAAAGAAGAACACACTCGAAAAGACCGAAAACGACCGTAACTACTCCATCAAATACTGCTGTCCCTGCTGCCACTATTCTTTCAAAGGAAAGTATTACGAAAACATCATAGCATCAGGTAAATGTCCCAACTGCAAAGTCGAATTCACCGAATAAGAAATCTTAAAAAATCACAATTGCCATGAACAACAACCTCAACAGAGTAATATCCCTGCTGATTTTCGCTTTCTTCGCACTTACCCTTCCCGCCAAGACCTACGTCGTGGGAGTCGGCATATCCAGATATCAGAACGGATGGCAGAACGACTGGAAATTCGGTGCTGAGGATGTGCAGACCACATGCCGCACTTTTGACAACGACCGCTACGCCGATGTTTTTGTCCTGGTCAACGAAAACGCCACCAAGGACCACATCCTCCGCGTGCTCCGAAACAAATTTTCAAAGGCAAAGGCAAGTGACGAAATCATCTTCGTATACTCAGGACACGGCGGTGACGGTCTGGTTACATGTTACGACTCGGGCAACTGCCTTTATGTTGACGAAATCCAGAAGATAATGCGTCAGAGCAAAGCCTCGCGCAAGTTGATTTTAATGGGCAGTTGCCATTCGGGCTCTTTTAAGAAACAGGGTAAGTCCACCCCCGAAACGGTAACCCGCAACCATAACTCCAATGTGGTGCTCGTCCTTTCGGCCCGACCCGAAGAAGAGGCAATAGGCTGGCTCAGAGAACCCATTTCGGTATTTTTCAAGCATCTCAACAATGGGCTTAACGGTGGTGCCGACGCCAACTCTGACGAAAAAATAACAATGCGGGAGCTCTTCAATTACATCTATCCGAGAGTTGTCGACGAAGCAAAGGCAGCCGAAAATCCCCGCACCGGCCAGCCGCATCAGCAGCATCCCCAGATGTACGGAAATTTCGAAGATGACATGGTAATCTATACTTTGTAATTTATCAAGCCCAATAATGCCATGATACGCGTCAAATTCAAATGCCCGACATGCGGCCGTGACATTTCCGTCAAGGCCACGAACCGTGATGCCCTCGCCGGACAGACTTTCCATTGTCCTCACTGTCATAACGATAAACCTTTCGACTCCATCCTGGGACAAACGGCCCAGATGAGGACCTATTTCGCTCCGGCATCCGGTCATAACACCGATTCTCAGACACGTGTGTCTCAGAATGCTCCTGTAACGCTTGTTCTTGAAAGCGGACGCCGTATACCCATTTTTCCCGGCGAACATATTCTTGGACGCGACAGTTCAGACTCCGGTGCGGAAATTCATGTCGCCCCCGACATTTATATGAGTCGCTCACACGCACGGCTCTCAGTTGCTGTCGGCCCCGACAACAGCGTTCAGTGCTCCCTTACGCCTCTGGAGTCGGCAAACTCAATTGTCGTAAACTCGCGGGCGCTCAGGACCGGCGAACAGACTACGCTTGCCAACGGCGACAGAGTTCTGCTCGGGATTACAGGCTTTACCGTCGAAATCATCTGAATTCTTCTAACGCTATCAGAATGGCACATTCACGAACGATAATATCACTGCCGGGCTGGTTTGGCCGAAACAAAGACAAATCCGGTTCTTCCACAGCCGATACTGCCGCGAAACCGGCCAACGAACTGCGTGCCAACGCCATCATCAAGGTTCAGGGACGTACCATCGTCGGAATCCTTTATACCGTTTCGCGAAGTCTCCTCGGCGAGATTTTCCCCATCTACCTCGGCAAGACCACTGTCGGAAGCGACCCATCCTGCGACATTTGTCTCCGCGAGCAATCGGTACTCCCTAACCATGCCTTGATTGTGGCCCGCCGCATAGAGACTACCGACGGAAACATCCACTCGTCCATCTCCGTCTCGCCTTCTGTAAAGGGTGCCGAAATCCTTGTTGACGGAGCACCGCTTGACGATGACCGCGCCTATTGCCACAACGGGCAGAACATCAGTATCGGCGACCATTACCGCCTGGCTATTGTCACACTTGATCCCGAAACCTTCAATCTTAACACCGACAGCGCGTTCGCGCCTATGGCACCACTCGAAGATGACGCACCTGCCGCATCTGCTTCGGTCAACGACCCTTACGCACCTGTCGACGAACGCTCGACTGCCTATCGTGACTCAATAGGAGAGGAAGACGAACGGGCATTTTACGCTCCTTCCCGCCCGAAGGTGTCCACGGCTTCACAGACAATCGTCGACAAGAAAGTCCCATCCAAGAAATAATCGAAATACTAACCATTTATATCCCCCCAAAAAACAATGAGAACAAACGACACACAATCAAATTTCGAGATTGAAAACATCGAAGACCAGGCCTGCCAAAAGAGCAATGCAGCTAAAAAAGTAGCAATAACCGGCGCTATGCTCGGAGCAGGTGCAGGCGCCGCCTTCGCTGCCAACGAGTATATAAACACCGACGGTGAAAAAAATGAGGAGAGCAGCGACAAACTTTCCTCCGACGAGTTGAAAGAAACCGTCACCGACGGCGTCAAGGAAAAAGACACTACGGATAAGACAGGAACTGAAAAGCCTCAGGAAGAACCCGTAAAACAGGAAGAGACCAAAGACCAAACCAAGACCCACCAGCCTGAAAAAACCGACAAAACCGAAGGACCCGGCCTCGACGGTCTTAACGTCAAGGACAATCACACGACAGAACATATACAGACAAGAGTCGTATATGATGAAGATGGAAATATCATCGGTCAGGTTGACGCTGTCAGTGAAAACGGCGAGGGCACAATCTATATTGACATGGACGGAGACGGTAAAGCCGATGTCAAAGGCGTTGACAGCAACCACGACGGCAGAATTCAGGATAACGAATACGAGGATGTCAGAGGCAAGGACATCGCCATGCACGACCGTCAGGGCGAAAATGTCTTCCATGTAAATCAGGAAGGCGAAGAAATCGAGTCTCAGAAACTGGGTGAGGATTTCAGGCATGAGACAACCGTTGTCTTCCACGACAAGGACGGCAATGTCATCACCCAGATTGATGCCGGTACATACGAAGGTCACGAATACCGCGCTTTGGACACCAATAACGACGGCATGGCAGACAAGATTGCGATTGATATCAACAATGACGGCGAATTCACCGAAGACGAAATCATCGATTCGCGCAATATGTATGTCGCCATGGAAAACCGGGAGGGTGAGAATGTCCATCATCTCGACCCCCAGGGCAATGAAATCAATCCCGGAGAGAATCTTGCTCAGAATCACGGTCAGGACAACATCGATGACATACCCAACAACTATGAACGCACCGGTGACCACTACGGCAGGGACATGGCACAGAACAACCGCGACTACAACAATCACGGCAACACCCGCGCCTATGCCGGAATGAGCGATGAAGGCTCCGATGTAAACACTACCGTGACGGATAACGACGACCCCGAGCACGATTATACAAAAACCGACGACATATACGGCGAACAGGACATACATGAAGACGTGCACGGTGTTGAACAGCAGGAGCCCGTCTACGGAGAGCCCGTTTATGAGGAAACCGAGACTGAAGTCACTTACGAGGAACCTGCAGCCGAAGAGCCCGTTTACGAAGATACCGCAGAAGTTTCAGCCGAGGTTCTGCCCGAAGAAACTGAAGAATATGTCGACGATACTGCCGACAATATGGATCAGCCGGACATGACCGACGATGCCGCACTCCTCTGATGGTTCATACGTCCAGCCACACATCAATATTTAAAGCAATCATTCACTAAAACAATACATATCCGGTCGGTCGGGAGCACAGCGCCCCGATAGCGCAGACCTTTCCGCCGACCGGATTTCAATAATTATACTATGCCTAAGAAAACCTGTCCCAACGGCCACGTCTACGACACCGCAATCTACGGCGACCGTTGCCCCATGTGCCCGGCTCAGCCGGCTCAGGGCACCCATATTGACAGCGCAAATGCCCAGCCGCATGTCAGCAACCCGGTTACTCCTCCCGGAGATATGATGAACCACACCCACATCGCCGGTGCGAATCCCGGCATGAGGCAGCAGGTCGACCCCGCAGGCGAGACCCGCGTACGCAGCAACGCGCCTGCGCAGCAGCAGGCACCCCGTCAGCAGGCACCCGCTCAGCCGGCTCACACTGTGATACGCCGTCCCAACGCTACCGGAAACAGCGAAGCCACGCCGCAACGCAGACTTGTCGGTTTTCTTGTGACATACAACCGCAACCCTGCCGGAAAAGTCTACAACATCTACGAAGGCCGTAACTATGTGGGACGCGACCCCAAATGCGATATCGCCGTCACTGATGACAGCATGATGTCATCGACACACATGTCTATTCTCTTCCGCAGCGTCGACCACAAGTTCAAATTCCGCGACGAGCAGTCGTCAAACGGCACCTACATAAATAAAGAGCTCCTTGACGAAGGTGAACTCAAGAACTACGACGTTATTCGTGTAGGTGGTACAGTTTTCATCTTCATGGCAATTCCAATCATCTGACACATGGAAAATTACATCATAGCAAACTACTCCGATGTAGGTCGTGTCCGCGAAATCAACGAAGATTCCATGGTCACCTTCGACTCGCCCAACGGACGTGTCGTAGCCGTCTGCGACGGCATGGGCGGACAGGCCGGAGGCGAAGTAGCCTCGCAGCTTGCCTGCACCATTATCCGCGATATACTCGAAAACAACACATTCGACAATCCCGACCGTGCCATTACCGCCGCCATCACCGCCGCCAACCAGGGCATACTCCACCGCGCAACGCAGGATGCCTCGCTGGCCGGCATGGGCGCTACCTGCGTAATTATCATCTATAAGGATACCAAGGTACACTTTGGCTGGGTGGGCGACAGCCGCATTTATTATGTCGCCAATCACACCATACGTCAGATTTCCAAAGACCAGTCATACGTTCAGCAGCTGCTTGACCGCGGTCTGATAACTCCGGAGCAGGCTGTCAACCATCCGCAGAAAAACGAGATAACAAATGCTCTCGGATTAGAGGGCATGACACCTCCCGAAATCGGCACTCCCATCACACCGGCTCAGGGCAGTGTTTTCCTGCTCTGCTCGGACGGCCTGACCGGAATGGTCGACGACCAGCATATCGAGCGCATAGTATCGAACAACGAGCTATCTCTGGCTCAAAGAGCGCATGCTTTGGTCGAGAAAGCAAATGCCAACGGCGGCCTTGACAACATTACCGTACAGCTTGTCCAGTTTACTTCTGGCCCGAAGGTAGCCACAGATGTACCGGCAAAGAAAAAGCGCTACACCCTCATCATAACTTTATCGGCTGTTCTCGCCGCGGCAATAGCCGGGGCCGGAGCCTGGTATGTCCTGTCAGATCACGGGACCAAAGTTACAGAATCATCTTCTGCAAGTGAAACATCTACCTCGACATCGTCTGACAACGAATATAATGAGAGGAGCGACAAGTCATACAATAATACCAGAACGGAAGACGTCAGAAAAATCGATGATAAGGACAAGCCTTCATCGATTCAGAAAGTAACGCTTCCCGAAAAGAAAAAGCATCAGGCTCCCAAAGACAAAAAGACATCCAAACCTGCAGTCAATCCTCAAAAAGACAACAAGGCACTCAATCCTGACGGAATGCTACCTGATGAGAAAAAGCCCAAAGTCGACGACAAGTCCAAAGAGGAAAAGAAACAAGAAACCCAGAATCCCAAGAGGGGCGAAGAAGGCTGACGATTATGAGACAAATCGGCAACTATACTGTGGACGATACTCCCATCGGGGTGGGCGGCATGGGGCAAGTGCTCCGTGGCCTCTCACCCGACGGGATACCCGTCGCCATTAAGGAAATTCTGCCGCAGTTCGTCACTGACGAGGAATTCCGCTATCGCATCGAGAGCGAGGTGGAATTTCTCAAAGAGCTCAACAACAGCCTGCCCGCCGATAATTCGGGTGTCGTAAAAGTCTACGAGAGTTTCGAGCTGGACAGCCGTATCTACATAGTCATGCAGCTGGTAGAGGGTCAGAACCTCGAACAAGTCGTATCGGAACAGGGAGCGCTGCCTTTCTCCAAGGCCGTACGATACATGTTGCGAATTCTCGACATCATGCAGAATGTCCATGAGGCCGGCGTCATACACCGCGACATCAAGCCCGGCAACATCATGCTCTCCCCCTCGGGTGAAGACCTTACCATACTCGACTTCGGCGTCGCCAAGCGCAAGACGTTCTCAAACGGTACAAGCCGTACCGTGATAGGCACCGTGATAGGCACCAACGGCTACATGAGTCCGGAACAGGCTCACGGCCTGAGTCTTGACTCACGCACCGATATATACTCGCTGGGATGTGTCTTTTTCTATCTTCTTACCGGTCACCATGCCTTCCCGGAGACCGGCAACGAGATTGAAA
>JBJEDC010000085.1:0-8162 GCA_051871645.1 Muribaculaceae bacterium
TCTGGAACTGGCCCTGGTATGACAGACGGATTTTCTCGTACCATTTTTCGGCACCCACGGCCCGTTTGCGTTTGAAAGGGCTGACCTGCGACAGCGAGATGCTGAAGTTGGGGAAGGAGACGCTGAGGGTGGAGTCCTGGGTGCGCTGCGACACGTTCATCGACGCGTTGATGCTCCATTTGGAGTTGGGGAAGCGGTATCCGACGTTGATGGTGGAGCTCTTGGTGTTCTCGGTGAAGGAGGGAGAGTAGTACGAATTGAGGTCGTTGCGCGTGTAGCCCGAGGTGGTGAAGTTGACGCTGGCGCTGAGGCTCAGGCTGGGATTGGCCTTGGCGTCCTGGGTGTGGCTCCACAGCACCTGGAAGTTAGTCTGCTTGGAGTAGTCGGGCATGCCTTTGTCTCCGAGGATGGTCTTGAGGTAGTTGACGTTGAACGTGCCGCTGTATTTGTAGCGCTTGGCGTAGGTGGACTGGGCGCCGATACCCCATGAGCCTTTGGTGTAGACCTCGCCGGTGAGGGCAAGGTCGATGTTGTCGCTGATGGCCAGGTAGTAGCCGCCGTCGCGCAGATAGAAGCCGCGGTTGTAGTCATCGCCGAAGGTGGGGAAGATGATGCCGGACGAATAGTCCTCGGTGAAGGGGAAATATCCGAATGGCAGGGCAATGGGCAGTGGCAGGCCGGCAAGGACCATGTAGGCGGGGCCGGTGACGACGTTCTTGCCGGGAATCATCTTGCCCTTGGTGAGCTGGAAATAAAAGTGGGGGCACTCGTGGTCGTCGCAGGTTGTGTATTTGCCGTCGCGGAAGAAGTAGGTGTTGTCGGCGCCTTTCTTGGCGGTTCCGCTGTTGAGGTAGCCTTCGCCTTGCTGTGTTATGACGTTGTAGATTAGCCCTTTCGATGACTTGAAATTGTAGCGCATCGTGTCGGCCTGGTATTCGGTGCCGCCCTGGGTGAAGATGGGTTTGCCCTTGATTTCGTCGGTGGAGTCGACCACACCGGTGGCGTAGACGTTGGAGGAGCCGAGAGCGACCTCGATGTTTGCCGCGGACAGCTTGAAGTCGCCGTAGTCGACTTTCGAGTCACCGTACATAAAGGCGGAGTCGCGTCCGAAGAGTAGCATGGAGTCGGCCGACGAGAAGGTGACGGTGGCGTCGAGGTCGACCTTCTGGCGGCGTATGCGCGAGGGGCGTTTGCCGGCGAGTGTGTCGGTGATGATTTCCTTGTCGCCCTCGATGAGTGTGTCAGCGCCGACAATCCGAATGGCGGGCAGGCTGTCGGGCCCGACGAGGCTGTCGCGACCGGCCAAGGTCACGTCGCGGACAACGTCGGCAATGGCCATCGGGACGGTCTGTGTGCTGTCAGCTACACGGCGGGGCGGACGCAACGCGCCTTTCCGGGCCTGTTGGGCCAGGATTTCGGCGCCTTGCCACAGCAGCGGCGTCAGCATCAGCAGGAGGATATATAGGATAGACTTTTTCAAATCAGCAAATTGTACCTAAGCCCCCGCACGCGCACATAGCGTGCATACCCGCGCACGGGCATAGGTGATGCAAAATTACGCAAAACTCCCCACACCACCTACAAAATTACCAATATTAACAAAACACGGTCGGGCGGTGTGCCTGACCGTGTTTTGCTGGAAAGGATAGGAGGGGGATTAGTCGAGGATGAGCATGGCGTCGCCGTAGGCGCCGAAGCGGTAGCCTTCCTTGATGGCCTCGTGGTAGGCTTTCATCACCAGGTCGTAGCCGCCGAAGGCGGTGGCCATCATCAGCATGGTGGAGTAGGGGAGGTGGAAGTTGGTGACGAGGGCGTCGGTGACGGTGAACTCGTAGGGCGGGAAGATGAACTTGTTGGTCCAGCCGCTGTAGGCTTTCATGTGGCCGCCCATCGAGACGGCGCTGGCGATGCCGCGGAGGACGCTGGTGCCGACGGCGCAGACGCGGTGGCCGGAGTCCTTGACGCTGTTGACGTGGGCGACGAGCTCGGGTGTGGCCTCCATCTGCTCGGAGTCCATGCGGTGCTTGGTGAGGTCCTCGACGTCGATGTCGCGGAAGTTGCCCAGACCGGAGTGAACGGTGATGAAATCTTCCTCGACGCCTTTGATTTCGAGGCGTTTGAGGAGTTCGCGCGAGAAATGGATGCCGGCGGCGGGGGCTACGACGGCGCCCTCGCGGGTGGCGTAGATGGTCTGGTAGTCCTCGGCGTCCTGCTCGGTGGCCTCGCGCTTGATGTACTCGGGCAGAGGGGTGAAGCCTAACTTGTACAGGGCCTCCTTGAACTCGTCGTGGGGGCCGTCATAGAGGAAGCGCAGCGTGCGGCCGCGGCTGGTGGTGTTGTCGATTACCTCGGCCACGAGCGACTCGTCCTCGCCGAAGTACAGCTTGTTGCCGATGCGGATTTTGCGTGCGGGCTCAACCAGGACGTCCCACAGTTTGTTGTCGGCATTGAGTTCGCGCAGCAGAAAAACCTCAATCTGTGCGCCCGTCTTTTCCTTGTTGCCGTTGAGGCGGGCGGGAAAGACGCGTGTGTTGTTGAATACCATGAGGTCGCCCTCGTCAAAATATCCGAGGATGTCCTTGAAAATCCTGTGCTCAATCTCGCCGGTCTTGCGGTGCAGCACCATCATGCGGCAAGCGTCGCGCTCTTCGGTGGGGTACTGGGCAATGAGGTTTTCGGGCAGACTGAATTTGAATTGTGACAGCTTCATCTTTGAATAATGACTCTATATCGTTGTGTTTTTGTTGTTTCCCTCTAAGTTACTTGTTTTCGTCGGGCATCTCTGTCGGGCAGTCCTCCAGCAATCCGGTGACCGCCTCGATGTTGAGGCACTTGTCGGCGGTGACGTCGCCGACGCGGGTGCGTCGCAGGCCGACGAGGTGGGCGCCGCTGCCGAGTGCCCGGCCGATGTCGCGGGCGAGGGCGCGGATGTAGGTGCCCTTGCTGCAGACTATGCGCACCGTCGCCGTGGCAAGGTCGCGGTGTCGCTCGCTGAGGTGGCGGCGCACAAGGCGGCTCTGCAGGGTCTCGTCGCTGTCGGGGCTGATGTCGATGTCGGCCTTGCCGGCGGGTTTGAAGTCGAGCAGCTCAATCTCGTCTATCACGAGGACTTTGGGCTTGAGCTCCACCTCCTTGCCCTTGCGGGCGGCGTTATAGGCGCGGTGGCCGTCGACCTTGATGGCCGAATAGGACGGCGGAACCTGCTCGATACGTCCCGTAAACTGCGGGAGCACGGCGCGGACGGCCTCCTCGGTGACATGTCCGGCGGGGAAGACGGCGTCAATCTCTGTCTCGAGGTCGAACGAAGGCGTGGTGGCGCCGATGGCGATGGTGGCTACATACTCCTTGACGCCGGCCTGCAGCTGTTCTATGAGGCGCGTGCTGCGTCCCGTGGTGACAATTACCACGCCGGTCGCCAGCGGGTCAAGGGTGCCGGCATGGCCCACCTTGAGCTTCTTCATGCCCAGGCGGCGCAGCAGGATACTGCGGATGCGCTTCACCACGTCGAACGATGTCCAGCCCAGCGGCTTGTCGAGATAGAGGATTTCTCCGTCTATAAAATTCATGCTTTATGCTTTACGAACGGCGGAACGATGGTGCTCCGAAATTCTGATGTAGGGACATCGCTTTGCGATGTCGGCCACGGTGGCGGGTTTAACATGCCAAAGGCATGTCCCTGCATTGACGAATTGGAAACACCGTTGTCCGTCAGTGTGATAATGAAATTGGGACCCGCTTTGTTCAGCGGGACCTGGTTCGGGTTGCCGGCTTAGTGCCAGAGCAGGCAGAGGACGCCGATGACGGCGCAGTAGATGGCGAACCAGATGAGGCCGCCTTTGCGCACGATGTTGATCATCCATTTGCAGGCCAGACAGCCGAAGACAAATGAGGCGAGGAAGCCCACTGCGCAGGGGACGAGTCCTACGCCCGAGTCGAAGGCCTTGCTGCCGGTGACGGCGCCGACGATGTTGAGCATGGCTTCGCCGAGGATGGGGATGATGACCATCAGGAAGGAGAACGAGGCCAGACGGTCGCGCTTGTCGCCGAGGAGAATACCGGTGGCGATGGTGGAGCCGGAGCGGCTGAGGCCGGGGAGCACGGCGACGGCCTGGGCGCATCCGATGACAAAGGCGTCGAACCATGAGATGTCACGTCCTGCCTCGCCTGAGACTACGCCTTTCTGTGCGCTCCATACGGGACGCGTGCGGAAGAAGTAGGCGAAGGTCAGCAGCAGGGCGGTGATGCACAGGCAGGTACCCACGATGTCGAGCTGGCCGCCGAAGAAATCGTCGACTTTGTCCTTGAAAAGCAGGCCTACGATGCCAACGGGGACGCAGGAAACCAGAATTTTGAGCACGGTGCGCGTGTTGTCGTCGTTGCGGAGAGTAAAGAACGACTTGCACAGGCCGCTGAACTCGTGCCAGAGCACGACGATGGTGCTGAGCACGGTGGCGACATGGAGGATGATGTCGAACTGCAGGCTCTCGGCACCGCTTGTCTCGAGGCCCAGAATCTGGTGCATGATTTCAAGATGGCCCGAGGATGATACGGGCAGATATTCGGTGAGGCCCTGGACGATGCCGAGGATTAACGCGTCTAACCAATCCATTTTTAGTAAGAATTATTATCGGTTATGTAAATGTGGCGGCAAGCAGGGACGCTTTTTAAAGCGTCCCTGCTTAAAAGTTCAGCCTTTCTTTGCCTCGCGGGGACGGACGATGATGCCGGCGCCCATGAGGACGAAGCCTAAGAAGGCCAGCATTGGGCCGATGACGATGCGGGTGGTGCTGAAGATGGCGGGGTTGAATTCGGCGCCTTCGGAGCCGCCGCCTACCATGAGTATGAAGCCGAGGACAATCAGCACGGCTGCGGCAATCATTATTATGAAATTGTTGCGCATCAGCGGCAGCGAGTCGGTCGTCTGCTTCTTGATGGTGTCTTTCTTTTTTTCGTTAGCTGTATTTGCCATTATTGGAATTGAGTTGAAGTTCGGAATGTTGCGTGCCCGCTGTCACTTGCGGTACAGGGCGTCGTAGTTGCGGCGCAGATAGCGCGTGGCGGCTATCCAGGCGGCCAGCGGGCAGATGATGGCGCCGAGGACGATGATGCCGGCGCAGACAAGGGCGAGGTCCTCCCAGCTCAGCATGGGCGCCAGCCATGCGGCGCTGTGGATGCCGTAGAGCTGCGCTCCGGCCAGGAATGCCGAGGCCACGAGTCCGGCGATGATGCCGTTGACCAGTCCGGCCTTGACAAAGGGCGCGCGGATGAAGCCCGGAGTGGCGCCAACAAGCTTCATGGTGCGTATGAGAAACCGCCGCGAGTAAATCGACAGCGAGACCGTAGCAGTTATGAGTACCAGCGAGATAATCAGCAATACTCCGCCCAGGACAGAGAGCACGATGGCCATGTTGCGGAACGAGCGGCTGACGTTCTCGACAACTGTGAGGTCGGTGATGACGTCCTCTACGTCCTTAACCTTGAGCATCTGCGCACGGAAACGCTCGACGCCGTTCTTGTCGGCGGCCTGTTTTTTGAGGTGTACTTCGTATTCGGCCGAGTAGGGGTTCTCGTCGAGCAGTGTCACCACTTCTTCGCCGATGTACTGCACCTCCTGGGCCAGCACCATGTCCGCCGACATGAATTTGTAGGACTGGACGGCGGGGTTGGAGCCGATGAGGCGTTTGAGACGGTTGATGTTGATGTCGCTTGTGCCGGGCTTGGCCTGGACGGTGACGGTGAGCTTGTTGCGCACGTCGTCGGTGACGCGGCGTGCCACGATGCCCGTCTGTGCCAGCAGTCCTATGACAACGAGCGTCAGAGCCACGCTGACCACGGAGGTGAGGCGCGAACCGAATACCGACGATCTTTTTGGCTTTCTTATTTTAGTCATAGGCCGTTTAGGGGATTTTCGGTGCAAAATTACTACATCTGCAAGGCGATTTCAAGCAAAGCCGCCATTAAAAACCGCTTTGAGCTGCCTCGGACGCCTTTTTTAGCATTTTTTAATAAAATCGCGCGTCAAATTTGCCCGGCTGGCCGATAGAGGGCTTATTCGGCGCGGACGATGCCGAAGGCGCGGCCGTCGTAGCGGAAGGTGAGGACGCCGACGGCGGCGAGGCGGACGGTGACGTCGGCGGCGGTGCGCTCGCTGATGCGGGCGGCGACGGCGATGTCGGCAATCTGCTGCGGCACGCCGCCGGCGCGGTCAATGGCGTCGAGGATGGCTGTGGCCTCGCCGTCAAGGGTGAGGGCGGGGCGCTCCCCCCGGTCGGCCTGCATCTGCCAGGCGCGCACCATCAGCGGGTGGGCGGCGATGTTCTCGTCTGCGACGCGGTAGTAGGCGCGCAGGCTGCCGTCGGCCTCGCGGACACGCACGGGGCGGACTTCGGAGGCGTCGACGGTTGCGCGGATGACAATGACGCCGGGGTCGGTGCGGAAGGCATCGAAACGCACGTCGACAGCCGGGACGCAGTACATCTGCGCGGCCTGCTCGACAACGTAGATGTCCTCGTCGTTGCGCACGCCGGCGATGGCGCCGTTGTCCTTGACGCCGATGAGCAGGCTGCCTCCGTCATTGTTGGCGAAGGCGCTCACCGAGCGCGCGATTTTGCGGGCGTCGCTGATGGCGAATTTGAAATCCTGGTGCTCATGCTCTCCCTCGTCGATGAGCCGCTGCACCAGGTGCCGTCCCCGTTGTGCTCTGATGTCCTTCACTGTAGTGCCGGTCAGTCGGGATAAACCATGTGGGCCTCGTCGAGCTCGGCGAGGACGCGGGCGTAGCGTGCCGCTGCCTGACGTGCGGCGCCGAGGTCGTTGAAAGTGTAGTTGCCGCAGTCGCGGGCGGTGGCGCCGGGGATGTCGCCCTCGAAAGTGGCTATCCAGCCGAACATCTCGGACAGGACGGGAGCAATCTCGGCAGGTGTGACGTCACCCTGAAGAATGAGGTAGTTGCCGGTGCAGCAGCCCATGGGGCCCCAGTAGACGATACGGCTGCCCCACTCGGGGTTGTTGCGCAGCCAGGTGGCGGCGAGGTGCTCGATGGTGTGCAGGGCGCGCGGACTCAGTGCGGCTTCGCGGTTGGGCGCCGTCATGCGCAGGTCGAGGGTGGTGAGGACGTCGCCCGAGGGTGTGGTGTCGCGGCGGCTGACGTAGACGCCCGGCTCAAGCGTGAGATGGTTTATGGTGAAGCTGGCGATTTTTTTCATAGCTTTTTTATATCGTTGCGAGGAGAGATTTCAGGGCCTCGAAGGTGTGGCGGGGCGCATCTGTCCAGAAATTCTCGTACTGGCTGATGTTGTCCTCGCCGCCGGGGGTGTCACTGATGACGCGCATGCAGATGAAAGGAACGTTCTTGAGGTAGCAGACCTGGGCGATGGCGGCGCTCTCCATGTCCACGGCGAGGGCGTCGGGGTACATCGACAGGATGTGGCTTACCTCCTCGGGACGCGAGACGAAGATGTCGCCGGAGATGACGGGACCGAACTTGGCGCCCTCAATCATGGGCAGGCAGGCTGGGTCGAAGGCGCAGGGCAGCATCAGCGGGCATCCCGAGGCCTGCCCGGGAATGGTGCCGGGACCGCACCATACGTCGTGGTAGGCCACCGCCGAGGCCACGACGATGTCGAGGACGTTTGTGGCGCCGGTGCCTCCGGCGACCCCGGTGTTGATGACGAGCGAGGGGTGGAAGGTGTCGATAAGGGTGAGTGTTCCGATGGCGGCGTTGACCTTGCCGATGCCGCACTGCATGGCCACGACCTCGCGCGAGCCGACGGTGCCGGTATGGAAGACGATGTCGTTGACCGTCACTGTTCCGTGTCCTTCAAGCAGATGCAGCAACAGGTCCAGCTCCTTGCCCATCGCCACGATGATACCGATTTTCATTGTAATTTGATTTGAATTTTGATAACGATGCGGCAAAGGAGTCTTAGTCTGCTGTAGGGACGCTTTTTAAAGCGTCCGCATTGGCATGACGATAACCCCTCCGGGTGTGGACGCTTTAAAAAAGCGTCCCTACATTGCGCCCGGTGATTTGTTACACCGCTGTATTCACAAAAAAAGCCTCCGTGGTGACGGGAGGCTTGTGTGTGGGCGCTGAGGGATTCGAACCCCCGACCCTCTGCTTGTAAGGCAGACGCTCTGAACCAGCTGAGCTAAGCGCCCGA
>JBJEDC010000086.1:0-1615 GCA_051871645.1 Muribaculaceae bacterium
GTATGTAATCTTTCATCGATAACTTGCGAAACTATTTTATTTCTTCATCTTCTGGATAGTGAAACTATTCGCCTAATAATTTAACACTTTATCCTCTCGATTTTTATAAATGCACTGGGATTTCGGCTTGAGCCAAACACCCTTCCAAGCAGGCTATTCGGCCTGGGAATGCTGTAGGAATCCGCCCATAACATGCCAGAAGTCTGCACACAACCGCCACGCACCACCCTTTACCGAAACGGACATAAAGCAGGATTGCGAGCGAAAAACAGGCTGAAAGATGTTCCATGTAACAAAAACGAGCTACCTTCGCGCCACCAAACGATATGAAACAGCATGAAAGGAAACTGCATTTTCACCAAGGAGCGCAGCGTGAAAGCCTGCGTGATAGACAGCTGGCGCGTTTTTGCCCTCAACTGGCGCATCTATTTGCAATGCTGCTGGACATACGTGCTGCTTGTCGGGCTGAGCGGAGCCTTCCTCTGCGAAATGTGTCTGCAATACGCCCAAAACCAACTGCTGCCAGCCTGGCGGCTGCATGAGATAGGCGGCCCCGACGAAGCGGTCCGCGCCTTCCTCATTCCGGCCCTCGACACACTGGTCTATCTGCTGCTCTCGGCAGCGGTATTCGTGTGCAGCCTCCATATACTTGGAGGACGTGTGGGCGGCATGATAGTACGCTATGGACAGACCGACAAGCTGGACCGCGCCCGCATCGCCCTGAGCAGTGAAGAAAGGCACATGGCCGGACGGCTGCTGCGCATGAACCTGCTTTGGTGCAGCATACTGCTGGTTGCATGTACCGCCATAGGCTATGCTGCCATGGCCTGGAGCCAATGGATTCTCCTCCTGCTGATTCCCGTCCTATTATATATATGGACCACCTGCAACTGCGCCCGTCTCGGCTACATGCTGCTGCCTGTCAAGTATAAGGAGGCACTGAAGGTGTCGACGCGGCGCAGCATGGGGCTGGCAGTCATTCTGCAAGTCATCACCCTGCTACCCCTCATCTTGGCGGCCTGCGTCCTGCTGCTGCCCCCCGTCATCTATGGGCTGACATCTTTGGCTGCTGCCGACACCCGGCTGATGGGCGATGCAGCCGGCTATCCGGCCTACCTCCCCCCACTCTACTTTGCCCTTTCCGCCCTCGGTTTCACACTGCTCGCCCTGCTGGGCACTGTGCGTACCTGGAGCTTGGCCATGTTCATGAGCGGCCGGCACGGCAATTGACACCTCGGGCCATATATACCAAACGCACCGGCCAAGCCGTCCGCTTCCTACATACCTACCATTCCACTTTTGCGTTCAGCCATGGCTGAACGGTCACAGAAGTACAACTCCTTCGCCAAAGAAGATATACTGCTCCGACCGTTCAGCCTTGGTTGAACGCAAAAGTAATTATGCCTCTTCTGGCGGACAAAGACATCAGCCACCCCGTGCCCATACAATTTCTCGCCACAGGCCATGATGCTTGATGCCGTCAGCGCACGGTCTTGGTGAAACCACTCGAAACTGTGGCTCAACAAGTCCAGACTTTGTTTTTACGAACCCAGACTTCGGTCAAGGGGTGTTCTATAAATTAGGCCGAGCTGGATGCTGGATTTTTAGAGATGAC